>NZ_JACJSH010000018.1:0-149219 GCF_014698055.1 Nostoc sp. FACHB-133 | reverse complement strand
TGTTAATACTGCTTAAAAAGTATAAATAAATTTATACTACTGGGAAAATGATTTAGTGATCGCTTGTTTTTTACTGGATCTGACGAAACCGCATAGCTCCCAATCTGTACTTGGTTTTTAACATCTCAATAACAACTTTAAGAAATAGCCAATTCCTTGTACTAATGTGAGGATAGCTAATTCTAATTTAGACTTCCAAAAAATTAAATATTCAATAATTTATAATGATTCTTAAAAGGCTACTATTTGGTAGTTTTTTAGTACTGTTTTTTATAGTAAATCTTGTAATGATATAATTTTAATATATATATAGATATTAAATTGCAAATTTTTATCTTAAGCGATTAGATATGCATTAATTATTATAGCGTTTCCTAAGCAACTGAGGTACACCCAAATCTTGTGAAACAAGGTTATTAGCTTTGAGAATGTACTTCACCAGATTGGGAAACGCTATAGTAAGGTAATGCTGTTAGTTACAATTGGGAAAAATCGACCTTACTGTTAATAAAGTCGATTTAATCAAGCAGATTAATTCATTCTCAAATCCAAAATCCAAATGTGGTATTATCCCCTAACTTAGGAGTTCTCCTGTTTCTTGCAGGGAGTGCAAGCGGCGGTAAATGCCTTCTTGATGCAAGAGTTCATCGTGACTACCCACTTCTACAATCTTTCCTTGCTCCAAAACTACAATTTTATCTGCTTCTCGCACTGTACTTAAACGGTGGGCAATCACAATAGTGGTGCAAGTACCCTGAATCGATCGCATCGCTAGCTGAATTGAACGCTCAGATTCATAATCTAAGCTAGAAGTGGCTTCGTCGAAAATCAGCACATCTGGTTCCACTAGCAACGCCCTCGCAATTCCTAACCGTTGTCTTTGTCCTCCAGATAATCTGACACCTCGTTCACCCACAACGGTGTAATAACCTTGGGGTAAGTGTTGCACTACTTCATCGACTCTGGCAATTCTACAGGCTTCCTTAACCTGCTCTAAACTGGCATCCCGCCTGCCATAGGTGAGGTTATCCAAAATAGTACCGTTGAAAACGTCTACTTCTTGGTGAACGATCGCTAGCCTTCGTCTATACTTACCCACATTCAAAGTGCTAATATCTTGACCATCAATCAAAATTTGGCCTTGTTGAGGTTCGAAATATCGCAACAGCAATTTCACTAAAGTAGACTTACCAGAACCAGAACGCCCAACTAATGCCACTGTTTGATATGGCTCAATCAACAAGTTAATATCTTGCAAAACTTGACGGTTGGCATCATATCCAAAACTGACGTGGGACAACTCAACTTTTCCAGTAAATTTATAGGGTAATTCTGTCTGGTTGCTCTCTTCTAAAAGACTAGCTGAATCAAATGGAATTGGCTCTTGGAGAAATTCGTGAAACCGCAGCATAGAAGAATAACGACGGGCAAAAAGTTCTCCCAATGTGCTAATAGGTTCTAATTCGGCATAAGCCATGCTAGAAAGAGTTAATGTCATGACAAAATGACCAAGAGAAATTCTACCGTCTACTGTTGCTGCTAGAGTCAAACCCAAGATAGTAAACACGCAAAACTGAATTACAGTCCTTTGCCAAGTAGCCAGTTTCACATAACCTTTGTGAACGCGATACTCAACTACCATTAGCTCACGATCCAAACGTTGTTTTTGCCGCTTTAGTTCATGAGCTTCAGTAGCAAATGCTTTTACCGTTTTGATGTTGGTGATCAGTTCAGAATTACGACTTTCCGTATCTTCTGAATATTTATCCAGAATAGTTTCATGCCAAATCAGATGCTTTAAATCCTTCAAGCTAAAGCCAAGAATAACTACAAAGGAAATCAAATATAAAATCGCAATTCGCCACTCAATCACCAAGATAAACAAGAAAATTCCCAGTACCCGAAATAGTTTAGGAATTAACTGTCCGGCAACTTCAGGATACGTAAAAGTGTGGTTAGAAATACCTCTTGCTATTCTTCCAGCAATTCGTCCTGGGTTATTTTCATCATAAAATTCTAGTGGGAGAGTGAGAATTTTTTCTACGGCTGTTTGGGCTTTCTGGCGACGCAACCTTAAGGATATATCCCAATGAAACCAATGGGTTAACCAAGGTTGGGTTGGCGCTTTGACTACGGTGACAACGAAAACTAAACCCAGTAATACACCCAAAGATAGAGTTTTATTAATAGGGTAATTAGTGATGTCTGAAAAAGTTGCGATCGCACTTTGAAGTGGTTTATCCAAAGGTTGATTAGACAAAACGTTTAAAATCTGCCCAATCGCATAAGGAACAACCAAATCAATAATTTCGTAAATGCTAGATGCTGTAATACTAAAAAGACTCAGCTTCCAGTCAGAGCGAAAGTAATTGACAATATCTTGAAATTTGGCCATGATGCACACCGTCCAAGAGCGCGATCGTGAGCTTGGAACTTATATACTACAAACGTAATACAAATAAGTCAAGGTCTATTAGGTTTAAATCATTCTTTTTGAGTACTAGGCATTTGTGCTGGGATAAATTCTAGGCGGTAGCGATAGAGAGCAACTGGTTGATAATTAGCTTTAAAGTAATCTGGATCTTGGGGTGAAAGATAGACAGCAGTAACTTGATCTGCCTCAATTGCCGGATTAGCTGTTGGAAGTTTATGATAAGCAGTGGTAGATTCTACAGAGTTTAAATAGGGGCGTGAACCACCTTTGAATAATTGTTGAAACACTTCTGTGGTGATGAACTTGCCATCAGGAAGAGTTTCTGTAGCTCGTGCAGTCACAATGGAAACTAGTTGGCGACTGCTACGCAGGAATGTAATCTGACGATTAGGTGAATCTGGATCTACTTTGACCGATAACACTGCTTCATCCCCTAAATAAGCTCGTGCCAAATTCAAACTATTAAACGCTCTATCTGCCACCAAACTTGGGGATTTGTAATCTATCTGAGGAAATATTTTTAACCTAGAAACATCTGGTTGTTCTTTTACAAATCTTACTACAAAACTCACAGGCTGATTTAATTGTCGGCGATTACCTTCAAACCCTGGAGTTACGACATCTGGTGCTAAAGGTGCAGCTAAATCTATTAAAGTACTGGTAACTTGCCAATCACCAGCCATCCATTCAGGGTAAACCAAATCACCCGAAGCCGGTTGCACAGAGGTTAATTTTTCCCACTGGGGAAAATTTGCTAACCGTTCAGACAACTCACCTGCAAAAGCTTCACCACTCCATAGTAGAAACGAAACAACCAAGCAAAAACTCCAAATCGACCTCATTGCAAGCATCGGTAGTGTTTGTTTAATATTTATTTGTTATGGAATAAAAATTTATCTCCAGGAAAATAATGCATTTGAGCTATTGCTCATTATCCAGCTAGCTAATTACACATTGAGCTATGATATCTAGTACATAAAATTTTCAGAGAAGTTATCATAATTGATCATTTGAAAAGTAATTATTACTAGTGTACAATTCCATAAAATGCTGATTGTCTAATTTTATAGTATATCAATATATCAATACCATAAATTTTGGTGAGAGCTAAGTAATTTGCAAAATTAGGAAAAGAATAAATGAATGCACGTCAAAATGAAGTTTGTTTGCTCTACTCCGAATCGGATAAAGCTATAGCAAGTCTCCTAGAAGATGCTTTAAATTATTATAGTATTAATGTTTGGAAAGCACAAAATATTTCCATAGGAAGTAAAATCATAAATCAGACAACAGAAATGCTAGATAAAGCTAAATTTGTTATAGTTTTATGGTCAAATAATTCTGTAAAATCTGCCTTATTGAAAAACTTGGCTTCGGAAGCAAAAAATAATAAGATTCTGATTCCTGTATTAATTGAAAATATTCGAATCCCTGGAGAATTTTTAGATATTCAACCAGCTTATCTAGTAAATTGGGATGGAGATCACGAAAATGAACAAATTGTCAAACTTTGGAGGCTCATCCAAGACAAAGTTTTGAAATATCGTAGTAAAAAAGTAGGGTTTAATCAATTTATCGCTATTTTCGGTCTATTATTAACAGGATTAAGTGTAATTATTGCTATTACAACTCCAGAAGTTAGATGTTTTTTCAAACTACAATGTTCCGAAAATACATCTAGCGAAAAAACTATAAAATCTTCTGAAGTTACCTCGCAATCACCTGTTGAAACTGATTTGCCAAATCCGATTAAATCAACACCAACACCTCAGCCTATTCTTGAAAATCCTTTGCCAAATCAAACTCCTGCGCCTACAATTCCTGACAAGAGTAACCCAAGTATTCAACAAGAAACAGTATCTCAACAATCGGTCGAAGTAGAAGGGTTTATTTTTAAACTTAAAAGCTGCAAAAGATTAAATGAAAATGTAAAATGTGATGTATTAATAACAAATACCCTTAAGGATAGAGAACTGAGGTTATATGGTAATTATACCTCTAAAAGAAGCAAATTTTTGGATTTAGAGGGTATTACATATCCTGCTGACTCAGTTGAAATTGATGCAATTAAAAATAATTATTACGTTAGTACACAACTTATCCAAAATGCTAATGTTAGGTTGAGTGTGAGTTTTATCGAAATTCCTTTACAAGTCAAGAAAATACAAGTGCTTAACATTCAAGTAGAAGGATTTGACTCACCTAAATCACTTAAAGATATTCAATTTCGTGACATCGTATTATCTAAATAATTGGTGATTGACGGTTTTTTCCAATTACCAATTATCTATATTAAATCTCTGCTGGTAAAGGTTCCCAAACTTCTCCATACTTCTCTTTTAGAGTCTCCCAAGTTTCCACCTGACCGGGTTCATATTCTCCCGGTTTCCCCCATTGTAAAAATAGGCTCAAAGCAGATTCTTGTTTCTCATCTAAAAAGCGAATTGCATAGGTAGTAAAGTTACCTCTTTTTGCCTCACCAGTTTCAAATTTCACCTGAGTGATTTTGTCCATATTCAAGTGAAACTCAAAGCCTTCGGTGTGCATATTCGCATACTTACCTTTAGGCAATTCTGCATAAAATAGCTTTTCAATCTTGCCCCTTGCTTCTAATACAGCCGCACTGCTAGTGACAATTAAACGCAAGGTTCCAAGAGTCTCACAAGCTTCTAAAAATTCTTTCAATGTTATGGTCATTTGTCATTTGTCCTTTGTCATTTGTTATTTGTCGTTAGTTAAACGATGAGTCCTAATTAATGCCCCATGCCCTATGCCCAATTCCCAATCCCTATTTTTCGTATTGTTCATAAGCAGCAACAATGCGTTGAACAAGAGGATGACGCACGACATCTTTTTGGGAAAATTCGCAAAAGGCAATACCTTCAACGTTTTTTAAAATTTGTAAAGCCACTCCTAAACCTGATTGTTGGTGAAGTGGTAAATCTGTTTGTGTCATGTCACCTGTAATCACCATCCGCGAACGGAAGCCCAAACGAGTCAAAACCATTTTCATCTGAGCGGGTGTAGTATTTTGAGCTTCATCAACAATGATAAAGGCGTTATTGAGGGTGCGTCCTCGCATATAGGCAAGTGGTGCGACTTCAATTACACCGCGTTCCATTAAACTAGGTACTTTTTCTGGGTCGATGAATTCGTAAATAGCATCGTAAAGTGGGCGAAGATAGGGATTAACTTTCTGCTGTAAGTCTCCAGGCAAAAAACCGAGTTTTTCACCAGCTTCGACGGCAGGGCGAGTTAAAATTAGCTTTTCAACTTGATTGGCCAGGAGTGCTTGCACGGCAACAACAACGGCAAGATAAGTCTTGCCAGTACCAGCAGGCCCAATTCCAAAGGTGAGATCGCGCCTACGGAGTGCGTCGATATATTGACGCTGGCGGAAGGTTTTAGCACGGACTTCTTCGCCCCGGCGACTTTTGGCAAGGACATCTCGCTGTAAATCTTGCAGTTCCCCTTGCCGATCGCTATCTATGGCTTGACGGGCTGTTAAAATATCGGCACTGGTGATGGTATTGCCTTTAATCCAGAGTTCTTCAAGCGATCGCACCAATCGAGAAGCCAGATCAATTTGCTCTTGATTACCAGAAATCATTAATTCCTGTCCGCGTAGCACTAAATTGGCTCCTGTTTGCCGAGATAGGATTTTGAGATTTTCTTCTCCATCTCCCCCAAGAGCGATCGCACTGGAAACATTCGGCAGCTGAATTGTGAAAGCACCTGCCATAGTATTTCTTAATTCGTAAGGATCTATTTTTGACAAAGGTTAATATTTTCTCGCCAAAGGCGAAATTACGCTTTTTTACTTACATTTTAGAAAAATTTTTGCAACAAATTATCGACACTGTTCAAAAAGAGGAAAAGAGGCAGGGGGGAGAATCCCTATAAATGAATGTATTGGCTCTGAAATAAGAATGTATTATTTCTCGTGTTACACATCTCGTTCGCGCAGCGTGCCGTAGGCATAATAAATACTTTTACTTTTGAGCATAAATAAATTTAGTTGCTCTCTAACCCTTGTAGCAGAGTAATTTCAGTATCTTTCTCCCTGCCCCCTGCTCCCTTCTCCCCTGCCTCTTCGGTGAAGAGTTCAAAAAAAGATCCAAAAATCTTTTTGCTACTTTCCATCTTTACAAAAATTCTGAGCGGAGGTAACTACAACCGCTCAGATTTGCTCTCTAGTTTTAACCTAGCGGAGGCGGGGTTTAACAATGGGTTTAGGCCCATCATTTCCACGCGCTTCTCTCCTAGTCGGCGGTGGCGATCGCTCTTCTGTGTCTTCATCAAAAGACATACCTTCGCGGCCCGGAGTGGTACTGCCGTAGATATCCAGGTATGCTGATTGCCCAGCTGCGGCTGCGGCTGCGGCAATTACTGTACGAATCGCCTGAATATTGCGTCCCCCTCGACCAAACACTTTCCCTTTATCTGTGTTTTCAAAGGCGATGCGAACCCAAACCCGGTTGAGGGCCTGAGAAATTTCACAATCGACACTTAAAGTCTCTGGAGATTCCAAAAATGGCTGCACCAAAAACCGAACCAGATCAACATAGTTGGGACTGGCTGTTGGCAATTTTGTTCCGAAATTATGATGCGGCTGTTGTTGCACTGACCTGTTCAAAAACATTAGCTTTTACTAGAATGCGACGTACGGTGTCAGTGGGTTGAGCGCCTTGTTGTAGTCGCTTGACGATACCGGGAACGTCTAATCGCACTTCATCAGTTCTGGGGTTATAAAATCCCAATTCTTCTAGGGGACGGCCATCACGGCGAGCGAGGTTGTTAATGGCGACAATACGGTAACTTGCTTCCCGTTTTTTACCGAATCGCTTCAAGCGCAGTTTGATCATGTTGAAGAATCGTTCTCCTGTTTAGATATAGTGGCCGAAGAAGTAACCTCAATCTGGCTGTTGCCAAGAAATGGAGGGTTAGTTTCCTCTGCTGATAAATTCTGAGGTCGAAATGCTAATTTTAGCACTGCCTAGCATTTGCTGCTATTAGTCATTGGTCATTGGTCATTTGTCATTTGTAAATTACCAATGCCCCATACTTCGACTCCGCTCAGTACAAGTGCCCAATAATTAAAGATTGCCGAACCCTTTTTTCTTTTTCTCTTTGGTTTTTTTCTTTTTCGTGCCTGCATCGCCACCATAGCCACGCCATCCGGGGGCTGCGGGACGATTACCTGCACCTGCGAAGGCATTGCCCATACCGCCGCCACCGCCGAACATTCCCGGCATTCCAGGGAAGCCACCTTGACCCATTTGCTGCATGAGCGATCGCATTTTTTGGAAATCACCCACCAGTTTAGTCACATCTGACTCTCTATAGCCGGAGCCAGAAGCAATCCGCCGCCGCCGACTGGGAGAACTGGCTAATAAATCGGGGTCGTGGCGTTCTTGGCGGGTCATGGAGTTAATCATCGCCTCACAGCGCTTAAGCTGGGTTTCTCCCTGCTTGAGTTGGTCGTCTGAGAGCTTGTTCATCCCTGGGATCATCTTGATGAAGCCTCCCAGAGAACCCATGTTCTTTAGCATCCGCAACTGCTTGAGAAAGTCTGTAAAGTCAAACTTTGCTGACAGGATTTTCTCCTGCATTTTCTCAGCATCTGCTAAATCGAACTCTTCTTGGGCTTTTTCTACTAGAGTTAGCACATCGCCCATTCCCAAAATTCGGGATGCCATGCGATCGGGGTAAAAGGGTTGCAGCGCCTCGACTTTCTCACCCACGCCCACAAATTTAATCGGCGCTCCCGAAATCTTTCGCACTGACAGCGCTGCACCACCACGGCTATCACCATCCATTTTGGTGAGAATCGCCCCAGTAATTCCGATCTGCTCATGGAAGGTGCGAGTCAGATTTGCTGCCTCTTGACCAGTCATCGCGTCCACCACCAACAGAGTTTCATGGGGTTGGACAGTTGCTTTGATGCGGGCTAATTCCGCCATCATATCTTCGTCAATTTGCAGACGACCAGCAGTATCAATAATTACTGTGTTTACACCCTCTGCCCTAGCGCGTTCTACGCCCTGTCGAGCAATTTCTACGGGATCTGCGTCGCTTCCTAGTTCAAATACTGGTACGTCAATTTGCTTACCTAACGTCAGCAACTGGTCGATCGCTGCTGGGCGATATACGTCTGTCGCTACCAACAAACAGCTACGATCTAATTTTCTCAGATGTAAGGCTAACTTAGCGGTAGCTGTGGTTTTACCAGTACCTTGCAAACCAGCCATCAAGACAATAGTAGGCTTTTCCTTAGCTTCTGCGATGGGAACATTTTCTTCTCCCATCACCTCCACCAGTTCATCGTGAACAATTTTGATGAACTGTTGGTCAGGTCGCACGCCGGTAACTACCTCGGCTCCCTGGGCTTTGGCTTCGACTTCGCTAATAAAATCTTTGACTACCTGGAGATTGACATCTGCCTCCAACAAGGCGCGGCGCACTTCGCGCAATGCATCTTGAATGTTGGATTGAGAAATTTTGTCCTGTCCCCGCAGTTTTTTCCAGGCGGCTTCTAAACGGTCAGATAGAGCATCAAACATAATGTAATTACAGGTAGTTCGCCAATGAGGAATTTTGAACCGCCGATAAATGCGATTCCGAATTTCCGCTAAATTTTAAACGTGCTATTTACCAGCTTAGTAGTTTTCACCGCGACTGTAGCAACCAGATACCTACCTTTATAGAAGATTGAGCTTAAAGTACAATGAGGCGAAGAAGGGCTATTGTACAGCGAGAACCTACATCACATATCGCTATGACTAGCAACACACTGCTTCAACCCACAGAAATCGTCCACCTATCGGGTATCAGTTGGCAAACATACGAAAACTTGCTAACTGAACTTAGCGCTAGTCGCCGCCTCCGGCTTACTTACAATCGAGGTACTTTAGAAATCATGGTTCCTTCACCTGAACATGAGAGTTATAAAAAAGTCTTAGGTCGATTTATTGAAACTCTAGCTGAAGAATTAGAAGTCAATATCCAACCCCTTGGTTCTACTACTTTCAAGCGCCCAGAATTAAGTGGTGCAGAACCAGATGAATCTTTTTACATTAGAAATATCCAGTTAATAAAAGGTAAAAAAAGAATTAATTTGCAACAAGACCCACCGCCAGATTTGGTAGTAGAAATTGATATTACTAGCAGTTCTAAAAATCGTTTTGAAGTCTATGCTGATATGGGTGTGCCTGAAATCTGGCGATATGATGGCAATTCTTTTAGTATTAACGTTTTACAAAATCAGAAATATATATCTGTTGAACAAAGTTTAGCATTTCCCAATCTGCCATTAACAGAAATTTCTAATTTTTTAGAGCAGGTGGGAGAAAAAGATTATTTGGAATTAGTTAAAGAATTTCGTCAATGGGTTAGAAGCAAAATTTAATATTAAAATAGCAAATTAATTTAGATAGATATCGCAGCGAATCAAAGTATATTCATACTCGATATACCACTCGGCGAATTCATATATTGGTGTTGCTCTTGCCGAAAAAGCATTGCAGGGTTTACCTGTTGATGTTGAACGAAGACCAATCTACATACCAAAGGAACGAGGTATAAAGGTAGCTGATTTACAAGGACGAAGTGAAAGCGCCCTTTTATCTTCGTATCACAAAGAAGATTGTTTGCGGTGGGCGAAAAAGTACGGCATTGAAATTCGGCTCAAGGAACTTGAAGAATTTGGTCGGTGGGTCAAGCGCTGGGAGAAAATAAAATTTGGTCGGGAAGAACTTCCTGCAAGAGCGTATTACGCTGCTTGTGGAACTGGGAAGGAGCATCTGCTTGATGCAGCTTTTTTTCGATCGACGTACATCGATCTTCTTGATGTTAACGATGAGTCTGTGATTAGGAAAGTTGCAAATGGTATTGGATTGAATGGCGATCGCATTCTTGAGTTAATCTACGGGGAAGCAGCCAAACAAGCAGCAGTGGCAGCTTTGGCAGAATACGAAAAGTTTGGCTGTCCCGGAGTCCCGACTTGGGTAGTCGAAGGCGAGAGATTTTGGGGAAAAGATCGCGTTGATTGGGTTGCCGAAAAGGTAAAGCAATTATGTAATACTTCTGTCACCAAAACAGTACTGTGTGCCAAGTGATAATTTGTCAAGTGAGTTGGCAAAAATCATCACTTTGCCTCTTTGCTTATTCCTGGTCTAACCCCTTAACTAGCTACTGGTTTTTTAGTTGTAACTTGACGAACCGGCAACTCAACCACAAACTCTGTACCTTTGCCAAGTTCAGATTGGCAGTAGATTTTGCCGTTATGTTTCTCTGTTACTATCTGGTAGCTGATAGATAGTCCTAGTCCTGTCCCTTTACCGACAACCTTGGTAGTAAAAAATGGATCGAACAGTCGAGAGAGGACTTTTTCATCTATGCCGAGTCCGTTGTCGGCTATGCGAATCACAATCCAGTCTTTATTGAGCAGGGAGGTAGAAATTTGGATTGTGTTGGGGTTTTTTGCAAGCACTTCGGAAGATTTCTGCGTAGTTCGCTCTTCTAAGGCATCAATGGCATTGGACAGCAAATTCATAAATACCTGATTCAACTGACCGGGATAGCATTCTATCAGAGGTAACGTACCATAGTCTTTGCTCACATGAATGGTGAGGCTATCACCTGAAGGCTTCAAGCGGTTTTGCAAAATCATCAATGTACTGTCGATGCCTTCGTGAATATTTGCTGGTTTGAAGTCAGCTTCGTCTAGGCGCGAGAAGTTCCGCAATGAGGTGACAATTTCACGAATGCGTTCAGTACCAACTTGCATGGATTGGAATAATTGAGGTAAGTCGTCGACCAAATACTCTATTTCGGCTTTTTTGAAAAACTCTCGGATTTCTGGTGCAGCATCAGGATAATGATGCCAATAAAGCTGCACATAGCGAAGCAATTCTTGCGTATATTGGTGGGCGTGTTCTAAGTTGCCGTGAATGAAATTAATCGGGTTATTAATTTCATGGGCAACTCCCGCTACCAGTTGCCCCAAGCTGGCCATTTTTTCAGCGTGGATAATTTGCATTTGAGCAGTCCGCAGTTCATTTAGAGTCTGCGCGAGTTGATTCGCTTCTTCACGAGTTTGACCCAGCAAACTAGATTGTTGAAACAAGTTGGCTTGACGCAGCGCTACACTCAGTTGAGCCGCCACTTGGGTGACAAATTCCAATTCAGCTTCTTCCCAATGACGTGTATGGGTGCATTGGTGAATGCACAACAATCCCCACAGTTCATCACCTTCCATCAATGGCACAATAATCTGTGCTTTGACTTGGAATCGCTCAATCACATCAAGATGAGGTACTTTGGAGCCAACGCTGTTGACATCAGATATAACTTGCACTTGCCCTTGGCGATATTGCGGTGCATATTGATCGCCAAAGCAATAGTCTTGCACCTTCACAGCAAGAGCAGAATCGAATTTGGGTAAGACATCTTCAGCAATAAATTCACCACTGCAAAAACCGACGTTCGGATCGAAGCGGAAAATGCCGACTCGATCTGTATTCAGCGATCGCCGCACTTCCTGTACTGTAGTCTTCAAGATTGTCTCTAAATCTAACGATTCCCGAATTTTGACGACCAAATCAAATAAAATCCTCCGCTGTTCAGCCGATTGTTGCAGTTCATCAGCGCGAGTTTGAATTTGAGTCACCATTTGAGAACTTTGCAGTGCTACTCCCAGTTGGCTAGCAACCTGTCCCAAAAATTCCACTTCCACACTATCCCACTGGCGCGGTGCAGAATGTTGATAGGCAGCCAGCAATCCCCACAAATTCCGTCCTACAAAAATTGGGGTTAACGCATAAGCGCGAATCTTGAACTGCTCCAAAATATCGAGGTGACAGCGCGAGTGTCCGGCTTGGTAAATATCCTCTACAGCAAAATTTTCGTTGTTGCGATAGCGTCCGCCTTTGGTCTCTTGGAGGTGGGTATCCTCCCAAACGAGATTTTTGCCAAAGGGATTGATGCTGTCCCACTGTGCCTCAACCATGCCGAAATTACTCACGAATTCGCCACTCCAATCTTCATTGAAGCGATAAACGCCAACTCGCTCAACTCGCAGTAGTTTACACACTTCTTGGCATGTAGTTTTTAGGATTAAATCAATATTGAGAGAGGAACGAATTTTACCGACTACTTCAGTTAGTGCCCGTTGCCGAGCGATCGCATCTTTGAGAGCAACTGCCTGTTGTTTCGACTGAGCCAAATTCTCGGCTTGCTGAATCGCCACTCCCAATTGTGCCCCTACCTGTGCCAGGAACTCCACTTCGTAATTTGCCCATTGGCGCGGCCCGGAGTGTTGATAGGCTGCTATCAGTCCCCACAGTTTTGGACCGATGAAGATGGGTGCTAAAGTATATGCCCGAATCTTGAATTGCTCCAGAATATCGATGTGACAACGCGAGTGTCCGGCTTGGTAGATGTCGTTGACAACAAAACTTTCGTTATTGCGGTAGCGTCCACCTTTGGTTTCTTGGAGGTGGGTATCTTGCCAAACGAGATTTTTGCCAAAGGGATGAATTCTGTGCCATTGCGCCTCTACCATCCCGAATTGGCTGACAAATTCGCCGCTCCAATCTTCATTAAAGCGATAAATTGCTGCCCGCTCTAACTTCAGGAGTTTGCATAGTTCTTGACAGGCAGTGTCTAGAATAATTTCGGGATTCACAGAGGAGCGAATATTTCCTACCACTTCCGTCAAAGCACGTTGCCGTGCGATCGCATCTTGCAGTTCGGCTGTGCGTTGTTTAGTTTGTTCTAGGGTTTCTGCCTGCTGCATTGCCACACCGAGATGGCTGGCAGCTTGGGCTAAGAATTCAACTTCGTGAGGCCACCATTGGCGAGGAGCAGAGTGTTGATAGGCTGCCAGCATTCCCCATAATTTTGCACCAATAAAAATCGGTGCAATCGCATAGGCCCGAATCTGAAACTGTTCTAATACTTCAATATGACAACGAGCGTGCCCTGCATCGTAAATGTCAGCCACAGCAAACGGCTCATTTTTGCGATATCGCCCTCCCTGAGTTTCTTGCAAATGCGAATCTTGCCACACCAAGTCCTGTCCAAAGGCAGTCAATGCATCCCAAGGATGTTCTGCAAAGCCAAAACGATTAATAAAACTACCGCTCCAGTCAGTGTTGAAGCGGTAGATTGCAACTCGCTCAATCTTTAACTGCCGACAAATATCTTGACAAGAAGTCGAACATAAGGATTCTATATTTACAGATGCGCGAATCTTAGCCAGAATTCTCGCCAATATTTTTTGGTACTGAACCGTTAACTGTAGCTGTTTGTGACACTCTTGCAGGTCTAATAAGTTCGACGTTTCAGGACTGTTTGTTATCATAAAGTATAAAGAAACAGAAATACTTACTTTTAGTATTCCCTTCTTTATTTTTCAGATTATAGGTTGAGAGACTATTTATAAAGTAAATCTTAAATATAGGAATCTGGTTTGATTTTGGTTCGCGTAGCGTAGCTATAGTTACGTGGGAAGGCAAGAGGCAAGAAGGCTTTTTGAGTTGTACGGAGTTTTTTCACGCAATCAAATATGAGTTCTATTGCGTATGTTAGCGATAGCGTAACGCACCGTGTTAAATAGGGGCGCGTTAGGCACTTTGATGAAATTTTATGATTTAGTTGCTGCTGGTTTTGAAGGCTGTTGTTGATAAAAGCGGACAACTTTTTGCACATACTCAGCAGTGAAGCCTTTGTTACAACCTGTATAGCTACCAGTCATCCACCAACAAGCTGCGCCGCGCACAGATGCAATTTCATTATTATTGGTGGCGCGGAACTGATTGGTTAACTCACGGCGGGTAATGCAAGAGATAACTTGGCGAGCGATCGCAGGATTGTTTTCAAACTGTGTCGGTGTTAGTTCTCGTTTGAGACAAGTTCTTGTCCAGCCTTTGAGGGTTTCTGGTTTCACTTGCCATTCGCTGTAATATCCATCATTGGGATTTTTGATCTGCGGTGCAGCCTGTCGCAATGCCTCTACCATCGCTGCAACTTGGGCATCAGAAACCGATACTGGCTGCTGTGCTTGAGCTAATAATGGCAACAGTCCGAAGCTGACAATAACTCCGTTGAGCAGTAAGCCTATGGGGTTTTTTCTCATGAATTTGGAATTATTTTAGATATCATAAGGTATCATATTATATTTTTGCAGTGCCAATTAACAAACATGAGAGTAGTTTTATTTATACTATGCGAATAGCCAAACGTGATGATTGGAAAACAGAACAGATGCCTTCTGCATCGACAAATTTGACAGTAGAAAAACTTTACTCACAAGAAGAATTTAACCAAATTACTGCTGGAGTCATTCCAGAGTAGATGGAAGATAAGTGGTTTATTTTTTATGAGGCTCCTTGGCTATTCTTGCATCGTAGTTGGACTGGTTTTTGCATTTTCAAAGTGCGTTTTGAGGTAGTTGGAGAAAGCGTAAAAATTGCTGAAGTGTATGTAAATCGAGATCCAGCACAACAGCTTAATACTGACCATGAGCGCGATGCCTGTATGTTAGGAATCTTACTGGATTCACGAGCTAAACGTGATGTACGAAATCAAATGCTCGGCTACATCAAAGGTGAATCCAGTAATTAAATATCCTTTATAGATGCCTGTCAGTATAAACTCAGCCATTGACTAAATTTTCTATAGTATCGGCATCATTCGGTAATGCGGCTGTTAAAACTTCGCTACCTTCTGCGGTAACTAGAACATCATCTTCGATGCGAATTCCGCGCACATCGGCAAATTCAGATAAACGTTGCCAATTCACTACATTCTGATATTTTGAGCGAACATTGGCATCATTTAAAATTGCTGGTACTTGATAAAAACCAGGTTCAATTGTTACCAACATTCCTGGACGCAGGGGACGATTTAAACGGAGGTAGCTTAAGCCAAAGCGATCGCTCCTTTTCCGTCCTTCTTCATACCCTGCTAAATCTCCCAAATCTTCCATATCATGGACATCTAAACCCAGTAGATGACCGATACCATGAGGGAAAAACAGCGCGTGGGCATCCATCTCTACTAAATATTGGGGATTCCCTTGGAAAATGCCTAACTCTACTAAACCTTCAGCTATAACTGTGGCAGCTAATAGATGAATATCCTCATACTCTACACCAGGCTGTATTCTGGCAATGCAAGCATCATGAGCGGCCAGCACTACATTATAAATATCTCTCTGGGTAGATGAAAACTTACCGGAAACTGGCCATGTACGAGTGACATCACCTGCCCAACCCATCTCAGTTTCAGCGCCAACATCGGCAAGTAGTAAATCACCTGGTTGCAAGGGGTGGTGATAGTGTTCGTTATGCAAAACTTCGCCGTGAACGGTGACAATACTGTTGTAAGAGGTGGTCATATTGTGGGCAATAATTACCCCTTCCATCGCTGCACGAACTTCTGCTTCTAGTTTGGCTTGAGGTGTTGCTGCCATCCCAGCTTTGTGTGCTTCAACAGTGACAGCAGCAGCTTTTCGCAACTCGGTTAATGCAGCTTCATCGTGAGTGAGGCGGATAGAAGCGATCGCTTTAGCTAAATCTAAGTCAATTCCTTGGGGAGGACTTTGGGGTAAAACCCATCTATTTAATAGCTGCGATTGTTGCGTCCATGTCGCTGCATCTTGTACAGCAAGTGTGACAGCATCTTCTACCCAAGACTCTAATTCTGTCATTGGCTCTGCCACATCTGCCCCAATCTTCTGGGCTATTTCATTGCGCGTTGGCATTTCTCCATGCCAAAGGGTGCTACTAGGTGATGGATCGTCCATGAATAGTTCTAGCTTGCCCCCTTCTAAACGAATTGCCGCATTTGATAATGGCAGTCCGGCAAAATAGAGGAAATGACTGTTAGCGCGAAATGGAAAGGGATTTGCTGGAAAGTTGCGGGGACTGTTGCTACCTGACCACAGAATTACGGGAAACTTAATGAGGTTTGCTAGTTTCTGCCGTCGGAGGCGTAAACAATCGACGAAGGAAGTAGAAGTTTGTGGGATAAGCATAAATGGAAACCCAAGGTTATAGTTTTGCCTTTATTTAGTCGTTATCATCTTTTTCGTCTTTATCGTCGTGTTTATCATCTTTGCGATCGCTATTTTTGTCATCATCATCTTTGTCGTTCTGCTTAGGTTGTTGGTTAGGTTGTACGACTGGTTTTTGTTGCTCTGTTGGTGCAAGTGGCTGTGGTACTTCAACAGCACAACTAACTAATCCTCCAGAAATTAGCGCTAAGTTGACAGCAGCAAAGATGCTTCTGAAGATTTTTATCCCCATATTTCCGTTTTGCTTAGACATTGACCCTAGTTTTTGGAGATTGTATTCCTAATTTATAAGGTACTGTATATGGCGATTTCCATTTTGATGTAACAGCATGATTGTGTGCCCTTATGAACCAGTGGCTCTATTCCACATCGAAAATTCCTATAGACTAATACGCTTGGGTTAAAGCTATAAATTTTTGTCTTTGGAACAAGGCGCAGAGGATACAGAGAGGAACAATAAATGCTTAAATGAATTTTAGTGCGCTCTAGACGCGTAGTAATGAGCCTAAAAATAATCTTAACTAGCAGCATAAATTTCTAACACACTCCTGATAAGTATATTGCTGTCTAATTTTTAGGGTGACTCTAATGGGACAAATCATTACTCAGGTTGATGCTTTTACCAATAGACCTTTCGCAGGAAATCCTGCTGCTGTCTGTGTTTTGCCTACTCGCCAAAATGAACGCTGGATGCAGAATGTGGCGCAGGAGATGAATTTATCTGAGACAGCTTTTTTAGTTAAACAGGATGATGGCTTCAATCTGCGTTGGTTTACGCCGACGATAGAAGTGCCTCTTTGTGGTCACGCAACCTTAGCTAGTGCCCATGTACTTTGGTCACAGGGGTATTTATCGGAGAATGAAGTTGCGCGGTTCTACACCAAAAGCGGAGTGCTGATTGCTAAGTTGCAAGGTGAGTGGATTGAGTTAGATTTTCCTGTGAATCACTCACAAGAAACAGTTGCTCCACGAGAACTCAAGCAAGCTTTGGGTGTACCATACAAATCTGTTTTTTTAAATTCTTTTGGCTATTTAGTGGAATTGGAATCTGAAGATTTGGTACGGCAAGTACAGCCAAATTTTCAAATATTAAAAACTTTGCCTATTTCTGAGATCATTGTCACCAGCCTCACCGACCCTGATTCTGAATATGATTTTGTCTCTCGTTTATTTGCACCGGGTTTAGGAATTGATGAAGACCCTGTAACTGGCGCTACTCATTGCTGTCTTGCTCCCTTCTGGCGCGATCGCTTACACAAAGATGAGTTATTGGCTTATCAAGCATCTCGTCGCGGTGGAGTGGTAAAAGTACGCTATGACGGAGGCGATCGCGTTTTTCTCGCTGGACAAGCGGTAACTGTTCTGCGAGGTGAGTTATTTACTGCATAAGCCTGCTATTACAAATCAATCGCATCCGGCAAAAACTCAGCATCGAGAACTTGGGCAACGAGATAAGGACATTTTACTGGAAAGGTATTTATTGGTAGTTCAGTTTCATTACTAGCAGCTTTCAATCCGCGATCGTAACATTGGGCTAAAACTTCTTCTGGATATGACTTGAGGCTGGGACTCTCTTGTAACAAATCTGTAATCCGATTACGTTGCTCGTTAATCGTATTTCGCCAAGAGCCACTCCGCAAATTAGACTGATATTCCCACTTTAACAAATGCTGTAATAATACCTCCAAGCGGCTTTTCAATTCCCGCCGTTCAGACCGTCCCAAGTTCTCAATTTCCTCAATCACACTATCCCAGTCTACCTGTTCAAATTGTTCAGCACGAATAAGTTGTACAGTCTTTTCTGTCCATGCTACAAAGTCTATTTCATACAACTGGGCTGCGCTTTTCGGAATCGGTGTCATAGGTTTTTTGCAATCCACTATGAACAAGTTAGATTTTAACTATTACACCCATCTTAATGTTAGTCGATGCAATGGCATTGTTAGTCGATGCAATGGCATTGTTAGTCAATGCAATGGCATTGTTAGTCAATGCAATGGCATTGTTAGTCAATGCAATGGCATTGCTAGTCAATACAATGGCATTGTCAGTCAATACAATGCCATTGTTAGTCGATACAATGCCATTGTAGTAGGTTACATTTAGATCTGAAATATTCCCGTAGGGTAGCAGGAAAAAAACGCCAAAAGTATAAGGTTTAAATACCCGGTTTTGAAGAGGATGAGGGTATCTTGTTCTTCATGAATGATTTAGGATGGCTGTATACGTAAGTGAACAAGCCTATTATTTAGTTTTAAAATGTCTGCTAAAAATACAAATAATCGAAATCTGCTCGCATCTCGTGACTGGCCAATCGAGCAATTACCTGGACTCAGCCACGACGAACAATCACAGCTGCAAAATTGTGGGATTGATACCACAGTAGCGCTAGTCAAACAAGGAAAGACTCTAGAGGCACGGCTGGCCTTAGCAAATAAATTACAGATTCACCTTCAGTATGTAAATAAATGGATGGCTTTAGCTGACTTAGCGCGTATTCCCAGCGTAGGTATACAATATTGTGGTTTATTGCTCCACGCAGGTATTGGTTCCGTAGCACAATTGGCACAGACTCCCACTCACCGATTGCACCAACAAATTATGCGCTTGCAAGTAGCAACAATGCAGCGACGAGATTTGTGTCCAGCAATTGAGCTAGTACAACAGTGGAGTCAGCAGGCGAAAATAGTGCTGAGTGCTGAGTAGGGAATGGAGAATGGGGAATGGAGAATGGTGGGAAGTTGGAGTAAGTCTTTGCCCAATGCCCTAATCTTTAACCAAGACACCATTGAGGAAGATATCAGCGAGTCCTTCGGCCATTTCCTGCATTTGTTGGGGGGAAGCGTCAGGTTCCATAATGGTGTTGTTAGAAAAACCTGCGATCGCAAACATTCCTAAGAAAACTTTAGCAACTAGCTTTGCGTCCATTTTGCGATAGATGCCTTTATCCATAGCTGTTTGAAAGAATGCTTCACCCACATCAGTCATTTTGGTAATGACTTCTAATTGAATGCGATCGCGCAAATCGGGGTGAAACTGCACCTCCATAAAACAAACGCGCATCAAATCGGCATTTTTTTGAAAGTTCCACATCCGGCGACGCATCACTTGAGCTACGGCTTTATAGCTGCCCATTTCACTTAATTCTGTCAGCAAATCTGTTAAAATTTCTACCCAGCCACTCGTGGCTACTTCTACTAAAATTGCTTTTTTATTGGGAAAATGACGAAATAGAGTGCCTTCAGCTACACCTGCCGCCTGCGCTAGATCACGGGTGGTAGTGCCGTCAAATCCTTGAGAGGCGAACAACCGTTGTGCTGCCTGTAAAATCCGGGTGCGCGTCTGAGCCTCTGAGGGTGGGGAAGAATTAAAAACTCGCATAAAAGTTATGGTGAAATGTGCGGAACACGATTTGTAGCATTATTGTCTAACGTCAAGTAAAAAAGCTCAACAAGCTTAATACAACATTAACGTCCTTTTGCTAAGTATCCTGTTTCTCAGGTAGTGTAACTTTATCTTAATTTTTGCTTATGAACCAGATCAGTCGGTCATTTTTGGATTTATTACGGCGGTTGTTTGTCACTTTGTTGGCTTTGATCGTTTTCTGGTGGGGATTACTACCAGAAATTGCTCTAGCTCAAACTCAAATTGCACCTCCTCAAGAAACCAAAACTCCAACTCCACCAGTTCAAAGTTCGATCCAACCTTATCTGGATCGAGTCATTAAACAGTTAACGGAGTTTCGCCTCGACAATGGTCTAAAATTCCTTGTCTTAGAACGGCATCAAGCGCCTGTGGTTTCCTTTTTGACTTATGCAAATGTTGGTGGTGTGGATGAGCCAGATGGTAAAACCGGTGTAGCTCACTTTCTGGAACATTTGGCGTTTAAAGGTACAACGCGCATTGGTACACAAGACTACAAAGCAGAAAAACCTCTACTAGAGAGATTGCAGCAGTTAGATACTCAAATTAAAGCAGCGAAAGCCAATGGCAAGAAAAATGAGGTTGCGCGGTTAGAAACTGAGTTTAAGCAAGTAGAATCACAAGCAGGTAAGCTTGTCAAGCAAAACGAATTGGGACAAATTGTCGAACAAGCGGGAGGTGTTGGTTTAAATGCTAATACTTCAACCGAAGCTACCCGTTATTTTTACAGTTTTCCTGCCAATAAGCTGGAACTGTGGATTTCGTTGGAGTCGGAACGATTTCTCGATCCGGTAATTCGTCGTGAGTTTTATAAAGAGAAAGATGTAATTTTAGAAGAACGACGGATGCGGGTGGAGAATTCACCCATTGGACAAATGGTGGAAAAGTTTATCGATACTGCTTACAAAGTCCATCCATACAAGCGTCCGGTGATTGGTTATGACCAAGATATCCGCAATCTGACACCAGATGATGTCCAGAATTTCTTTGATACTCACTACGTACCAAGTAATTTAGCGATCGCTATTGTCGGAGATGTCAATCCGGTTGAAGTGAAAAAACTGGCGCAAACTTATTTTGGCCGCTATAAAGCAAAAACCAAAGCTGTTGAACAAATCCCGGTGGAACCGCCACAAAAACAAACACAAGAAGTTACTGTACAACTACCTTCTCAACCCTGGTATTTAGAAGGTTATCATCGTCCAGCAGTTACTCATCCAGATAATGCAACCTATGAAATCATTGGCAGTTTATTAAGTGATGGGCGCACGTCGCGCTTGTATAAGTCTTTGGTAGAAAAACAGCGTTTGGCACTAAATGCTCAAGGTTACAGTGGATTTCCTGGAGATAAGTATCCAAACCTGATATTCTTTTATGCTCTCACGGCTCCTGGTCATACAGTTGATGAAGTGGCGGTGGCTTTGCGCCAAGAAATTGACAAATTAAAAACTGAACCTGTCGCGGCGGTTGATTTGGAACGGGTGAAAACCCAAGCACGGGCGGGTTTGCTGCGTACCCTTGATTCAAATATGGGGATGGCTCAACAGTTGTTGGAATATGAGGTAAAAACTGGCTCTTGGCGGAATTTGTTTAAGCAGTTGGATGATATTTCGGCGGTAACGACGGCTGATATTCAGCGAGTGGCGAAGGAGACGTTTACGCCGGGAAATCGCACGATTGGGAAGTTGTTGTCGAAAGAAGGTTAAGAGAAACGAACCGCAGAGGCGCTGAGGGCGCAGAGGAAGAGAGATATGAAGAGATACAAGGTGAAGGGTAAAAGGCGAATGGGGTTGAAAATCAAAAATGGGAAGGGGTTAATTTATGCTTTGGTTGCTGTTTTTGCGTGTTTACTTTTAACTTGTAATTTTTCTCTGGCGGCGACGACTGAGGCAAAGCATTATAGTGAGTTGCAGTTGCCAGCGCTACCTGAGATTAAGATACCCAAGTATGAGCGGTTTGTTCTCCAAAATGGCTTGGTTGTCTATTTGATGGAGGATCACGAATTGCCGTTGGTGAATGGGACGGCGTTTGTGCGAACAGGAAATCGCTTGGAACCAATGGAGAAAGTTGGGTTAGCTGGTTTTACAGGCGCGGTAATGCGAACTGGAGGAACTAAGCAACATTCGGCTGATGAACTCAATGAGATATTAGAACAACGAGCGGCATCTGTAGAAGCTAGTATTGGTGAAGGTTCTGGTAGTGCTAGCTTTGATGCACTGAGTGAAGATTTAGAAACGGTGTTTGGATTGTTTGCCGAGGTGCTGCGATCGCCAGCATTTGCTCAAGAAAAGCTAGACTTGGCTAAGACGCAAGCGAAGGGTGGTATTGCTCGTCGTAATGACAACCCAGATGGGATTGCCAATCGAGAATTTAAGAAATTGATCTATGGCAAAGATAGTCCATACTCTCGCACCATAGAGTATGCAACGGTGGATAAGGTTGAGCGTGAGGATTTGATCAACTTTTATCAGCAATATTTCCACCCCAATAATATAATTTTGGGGATTGTGGGGGATTTTGACTCTAAGAAAATGCGATCGCTCATTCAAGCTAAGTTTGGCGACTGGAATCGCAACCCAGGTATTGCCAAACCCAAATTACCATCGGTTTCGCCAGCTAACACAGGCGGAGTCTTTTTTGTCAATCAGCCACAATTAACCCAAAGTAGTGTGCTTCTCGGCCACTTAGGCGGACGGTTTGACAGTCCCGATTATGCGGCGCTGGATGTATTGAATGGGGTGTTAAATGGATTTGGTGGACGCTTATTTAATGAATTGCGATCGCGCCAAGGTTTAGC
Organism: Nostoc sp. FACHB-133; assembly: GCF_014698055.1. Lineage (NCBI taxonomy): Bacteria > Bacillati > Cyanobacteriota > Cyanophyceae > Nostocales > Nostocaceae > Nostoc > Nostoc sp. FACHB-133. Next base: position 126,485 of record NZ_JACJSH010000018.1, on the reverse strand, counting down.
TTACTCTGTTTATGGCCAGTGGAGTCCCCGCTACGACTATCCTGGCATGTTTGTCGCTGGTGGACAAACGCGATCGGATGCTACGGTGCAGTTTGTCAAAGCCTTACAAGCTGAAATCAAACGCATTCAAACCCAAAGAGTGACAGCAAAAGAACTAGCTTTTGCCAAAGAATCTACACTCAACTCCTTTGTATTCAACTTTCAAGACCCCAGCCAAACCTTATCACGGTTGATGCGATACGAATATTACGGCTATCCGGCTGATTTTCTCTTTCGCTATCAAAAAGCAGTCGCCGCCACCACAGCTGCTGACGTGCAACGGGTAGCACGAGAATACCTCAAGCCAGAAAAGCTTGTGACTCTAGTGGTGGGGAATCAAACCGCCATTCAACCGCCATTGACGCAGCTAGCAGCACAGGTGACACCAATAGATGTCACCATTCCTGGTTCGCAATCACAGGCGAAGAATTAATCCAAATTGCGATCGTCACGATAAGTAGAGACGCGATAAATCGCGTCTCTACCCATTTAGGGAGACAAACAAGATCAGAATATAAATCATCTCTTTTAAAGACGAAAATCCTTTAGTTATGTCTTGAAAATTAGCTTTAAAAAGTTAAATGACTAAGATTTTATTGCAAAATACAAATGATGGAGTCTGGATTTTTAGCTTAATGTTATCTCAGACTAGATCAATTAATATCACTAGATTTTGTGAGGTACATCAATAGTCATGATCTTAATATCTAACCTGCATCCTAATAGTGACGTGAATCTGCTCACCGAACTAACCGATTGGGAAATGAGAACTGTAGAGGGTGGAAGAAGAAGAAGATCAAGAAGAGAGGATGAAGATACTTCTGGCATGCTTTCAAAAGACAATATAAAAGAGACTGTTAATGATTGGTTAAGCAATATAGAACAGCAAATAGTAGACCTACGACAACAACTAACTGGTTTACAATAATTGTGAACAATCAGAATTTTATAGTCTTTAAGCTCGTGCGCTCTTAGATTAATCGAGAGCGCACGATTTTTGTTTACAGATTTAGTCTAGCCCTGCCGAATATCATGCCTATCTACACAGGATTTTCAAGTCTGAAAACTTTCATACGGTACTTTGATGAAATACACCCCTCTCGTCTCTAAGGTTCGTAACAGATCAGGTGGAGTATTTTTGTATTTAACAAACTTGAAATATACTAATCAGCTACCAATGCGGTTCAGTTAAGGCTTAAAATTAAAAATTGTGTAGGTGTAGCGACTGTCTTAAAAGTCAAGCGTATTGAGTTATGAAAAGTTAGACTCTTGACTTATCAAAGAAGTTGGTAATCTTTAGATCGCTAATTTTTACAAAAAATATAGCATGTTTTCTAAACATTTTTTGAATAAAAATAAAGCCATCAATAAAGACGCAACCCATTTATTTATGTCTTACAAATCAGGCTTACAAGCTTGATCTTTCTAAATTTTATGAATAAAAATGGAATCAGCAGTTAAGCAATACACAGCTTAATCGCTGCCAAAGTCTCTTTAAACGGGACGAATCATTGTAGGAGAAAATTATGGCTAGTATCGCTCTTTCACAACTAAATACCACTGGTTCTGAACTGTTCCAAGATTCTGAAAGCTTCCTCAACGACCTGAACAATGTAGATTCTATCACTATTTATGGTGGTGGTAATGGTGGTGATGTTTCCAGTGTTGCTGAAGGTATAGACCCACTTTTAGCTTACGGTGTTAAGGGACAAGAGTTTGCATTATTAGCCTTTGGAGCTAGCTTGACTGCACACATCGTCAAGTCCTTCAGCGATACTGATCCTTGGCTTTAATTTGTAGTTTACTACTGAGCTACATTGCTTTGTGGAACTTGTTGAATTAGCGATTAAGCAATACACAGCTTAATCGCTGTCAAATCATCTGAATTGTGACAATTATCTTAGGAGAAAATTATGGCTAGTATCGCTCTTTCACAATTAAATACCACTGGTTCTGAACTGTTCCAAGATTCTGAAAGCTTCCTCAACGACCTAAATAATGTAGATTCTATCACTGTTTATGGTGGTGGTAATGATATTTCCAGTGTTGCCAGTGGTTTAGGCCCACTATTAGCTTACGGTGTTAAGGGACAAGAGTTCGCATTGTTAGGCTTCGGAGCTAGCTTGACTGCACACATCGTCAAGTCCTTCAGCGACGTTGATACTCATTTTTAATTTGTAGTTTACTACTGAGCTACATTGCTCTGTGGAACTTGTTGAATTAGCGATTAAGCAATACACAGCTTAATCGCTGTCAAATCTGCTGAATTGTGACAATTATCTTAGGAGAAAATTATGGCTAGTATCGCTCTTTCACAACTAAATACCACTGGTTCTGAACTGTTCCAAGATTCTGAAAGCTTCCTCAACGACCTGAACAATGTAGATTCTATCACTGTTTATGGTGGTGGTAATGGTGGTGATGTTTCCAGTGTTAGCGAAGGTATAGACCCACTATTAGCTTTCGGTCTTAAGGGACAAGAATTTGCATTGTTAGGCTTCGGAGCTAGCTTGACTGCACACATCGTCAAGTCCTTCAGCGACGTTGATACTCATTTTTAATTTGTAGTTTACTACTGAGCTACATTGCTCTGTGGAACTTGTTGAATTAGCGATTAAGCAATACACAGCTTAATCGCTGTCAAATCTGCTGAATTGTGACAATTATCTTAGGAGAAAATTATGGCTAGTATCGCTCTTTCGCAGCTAAATACCACTGGTTCTGAACTGTTCCAAGATTCTGAAAGCTTCCTCAATGACCTGAACAATGTAGATTCCATTACTATTTATGGTGGTGGTCATGGTGGTGATGTTTCCAGTGTTGCCGAAGGTATAGACCCACTATTAGCTTACGGTATTAAGGGACAAGAATTTGCATTGTTAGCCTTTGGAGCTAGCTTGACTGCACACATCGTCAAGTCCTTCAGCGACGTTGATACTCATTTTTAATTTGTAGTTTACTATTTAGCTACATTGTTCTGTGGAACTTGTTGAATTAGCGATTAAGCTGTGTATTGCTTAATCGCTGCCAAATCATCTGAATTGTGACAATTATCTTAGGAGAAAATTATGGCTAGTATCGCTCTTTCGCAGCTAAATACTACTGGCTCTGAACTGTTCCAAGATTCTGAAAGCTTCCTCAACGACCTGAACAATGTAGATTCCATTACTATTTATGGTGGTGGTCATGGTGGTGATGTTTCCAGTGTTGCCGAAGGTTTAGGCCCACTATTAGCTTACGGTATTAAGGGACAAGAATTTGCATTGTTAGCCTTTGGAGCTAGCTTGACTGCACACATCGTCAAGTCCTTCAGCGACGTTGATACCCATTATTAATTGACTACAGAGCAATGTAGCTCAGTAGAACTTTTGAATTAGCGATTAAGCTGTGTAGTGCTTAATCGCTGTCAAATCTGCTGTAATAAATAGCTTTGAATAAACCGATATGATTAATAATCAGCTTTCTTTATTACCAAAAATAAGGATAGCCTATCGGATTAAGCAATTTACAGCTTCATCAATATCAATCATAGCAGTTGATCAATTTTATTAATTTTTTCCTGACTACGAGTGAGATGATTAAGTAGTTGATGCTTAATTATTCTCATATTGACTAATTGATCAATGTTTTTGGGAATTGAAATCCATGTCAAGAATTACTATTTCTGATCTTCATGCCGATGATTCAGAAGGTTTACTCATAGATATTAGCAACATAGATTACATATCTATATATGCTGGTGCAGATGATGATCTTGCTCAGATGCTTAACTATGGTTTGAAAAATCTTCAATTTGCATTGTTGGCATTTACTATCCATGAAGTTGCAGAGTTAGCAAAATCATTCAATACTCAATAGTGAATCGATTCAAAAAGTGCAAAACTACTGGAGTTGCTTTAAAATTTTATTGATTGATTCGTACATCCGGAAACAATAGGTATTGTATGACAATCTCCACATAGCGATGTAGACATAATAGATGATCAATCTATTAAGAATGTCTTCTAATTACGCAAGATTTTTTAGTTGTTAACTTTGACGATTAACTGAAGCTATGACATCATTCTTATTGAGTTCTCAAAATGCTTTTGATTACCTGATTCTTCAGGGATTATGTACTCAAGATGAAAAGTCTTTAAGCAAAATAGAGCTAAAACCTGCTAAAAACTTTAACTTATTAATCAGCTTACCAGATGAGCGGAAACTCCTAATTAAGCAAGAGCCTTACAAACGAGAGGGAAGGACTGCTGGCGAATTTTTCAAAGAATGGCGAGTTCACAATTTTTTGCAAACTTTCCCAGAACTAACCGACATTCGCTCATATTTTTCGGATGCAGTACATTTTGATCCTGAAAATTCAATCTTTGTTTTCAATTATCTAACTAACTATCGGGATTTGATGGATTTTTATGTGGAAAAGAATTTGAATTTATTTCCCGTAGAGATTGCCAGGGTAGTTGGAACTACTTTAGCATCAGTCCATCGCCTATCTATTGACCGTCAAGACTATCAGGAGTTTTTCCAAATATTCAGCCAAGGAACTCCTAACCTGAATCTTGGCATAGATAGAGTTACCCCGGCAGTTTTTGGCAAGTTGCCCACCGATGGACTAAAATTTTTGTCTCTTTATCAACGTTATGATAGCTTAGGACAGGCGATCGCAGAGTTGAGTAATGCCTTCACTCCCTGTTGTTTAACCCATAACGATCTGAAACTAAACAATATTCTCCTATCTCTGAGTTGGGAAGAAGCTGCTTTTGATGAATCGTCCTCAGATGATAGTCTTATTCGATTAATTGATTGGGAACGTGGCGCTTGGGGAGATCCAGCTAGTGATTTAGGAACACTGATAGCCAGCTATCTACAACTTTGGCTACACAGTATGATTACTAGTAAAACAATGGCGATTCAAGAGTCTTTACGTTTAGCAACAACTCCTCTACATTTGCTGCAACCTTCCATTAGAGAGTTGGTAATTGCTTATCTCTCTGTTTTCCCCGAAATTATAGAACATCGTCCTGATTTTTTACAGAGAGTTATGCAGTTTTGCGGTTTCGCTTTGATTAAATCTATTCAAGCAAAACTCCAGCACGAAAAAACTTTTGGTAATAAGGGTATTTGCATACTCCAGGTTGCTAAGAGTTTATTATGCCGTCCAGAAGCATCGATACCAACAATTTTTGGTGTAGATGCATCAGCCCTCTCTCCCATTAACTTATCTCCCGCTTCAAAATAGATTCCAAGTCAACAAGGGGACGCAAACATTTTTTGTTTGTCTGTCCCTATCTCTCCACATTATTGACAGGCAAGTTTTTATGCAACTATTAGATTCGCTGGGAAATCAACTGTCAGAGATTCCAGAGTTATTGCAGACATCACTAGAAGATATCGCTCATAAGGTTGAAATCCAATCTCACCACTGTATTAGACATCCAGATTTTGGTTCGGTGGAAGTACCAGAATCATTAGTCTCTCACTTTCAGCAATTATCTTTAGATTTTCAAAATAAGTTTTTGAGTTATCAACTACGTAGTTTACTTTACGCCCTCTACTACAACGGCTCATCGAAAAGTCTTTTGTCATCCAATGCAGAAGCAACGAATTTGGCTTTGAATCAAAATCTCGAAAACAATACATTATTTGGCGTAGATATAGCTTTTTACGATCGCTTGGATGAAAATAACAGAGGTGTAGGCTACTGGAGTCATGATTGGCTGGTTATAAAAGAAGACATCGATGGTACTTTGGTAGTGTATAAGAACGATTTAAAGCTGCACATTGAACCCGATAGCTTACAACAAGCGGCTAATATCGGTGACTCGGTATCAATCAAAATGCCTAAGAATCTGGTACAAAACGGATTTTATATGGCAGTTGCTAATGCAGCTATGGCTCGAAATTATCAAACTCTGGTACGTGTCTACTTCAATTTGACTCCTGAAGGCTCAGTTGCAGTCATGAACGATTTGACTAACCAACTCAATGCTATATCCATTGCCTTCTCATTTAAAGCATTGTATAACCCTTCTGAGTATGGGCGTTACGACTCAGCAGTGCTTTATTTTGATAAAAAAGACTATGACCTTGTTCGTCCAGTCTTAGAGAGGGTATATAAAGAAAATCAAGTGCATTTTCAGCAGCAAGTACCTTTATTTACCAAGCTTATAGCACCAGGGTTAGCGATCGCTGAAGAACCAGACCGTAAATTTGGCGACCAAGAAAGTTTTGGTACACATCGATGCCAAATTGTTGCTAATGGTTTGCTTGAGGCTTGGCATCTAGGGAATGATACGCCAGAAGATAAGATAGCAGCAATTCTACGGCATTTCTCATTATGGGAAATTGAATTGCAACGTCCTTACCTCAATGCAAACTCGGATGATATCTACACTTCCTTAAATCTCTGAACTGCCGAATATGATACTCCTAATTTCTGATTGAAAATCATATTTTCGCTCACCTAATTTCAGATTTAAAATAACAAGACTTGGGATTTAAGCATTAACTCTTAATAAGAGGCTTAAGTTCCAAGTCTTCTTAATATATTTAGTTTTATTCCTCTTTTGTCAACACAAAACTATACGTCTTAGGGGAAATTCATGAATTACTTCTACGCGAAAATAAGGGTTTAGGTATTGACAAATACAGTAGCCATAAATCAGTTGTGAGAAAATAATAAGGTTGTGAATGTCACTAAGTATTGGGTGCAAAATGTGGAGACGTTCGCTAACTGAATTGAACGAAGCCTATTGAAAACTTCGTCAAATCGAAAGCGCATTTACACACAAACTTATAAGGTAGTTAAAATGACTTACGATTCAGAAGATGTGCAAAAAATTCTTGAAATAGCACTCACCCGAAAACAGGAAGGTGAATTTTCACGAGAACAGCTTATAGAAATGGCATCTGAGTTAGGCATTTCTTCTGATATTTTGGAAAAAACTGAAAAAAAGTGGTTAGTTCAGCAAGAAGAAGAACGTTCACGACGCACATTTAATACTTTCCGACGCAGAGCTTTTTTGGGGCATTTTGTTTCCTTCCTGGCAGTGAATTTATTCCTCATTCTCTTGAATTTAATCACTAGTCCTGGTTATTTTTGGGCTATTTTCCCAGCATTAGGATGGGGGTTAGGATTATTTTTTCATTGGTGGGGCGTTTATCAGAGTAAATCAGAGGATTACGAGATTGCCTTTCAGAAATGGCGTTCACAAATTTAACTAAAATTCAAGTCGGATTCTGATAATTTTTTGGGGCGATCGCTTTACTAGTCACTGTGACAAAAGTTGAACTACCCTCAACAAGTAGGTGCAAAGCGTCTTCTCGTAGAATCTTGCCCCTATTTGTCTAGTTAATTGGGATGCAATACTGCTCGCTTTGTGCATTTTTAACTCGGAATTGGGTTTGGGGAAAAGGTTAAAGGGTAAAGGTTAAAGGTTTTTTCTTTTCCCTTTCCCTTTTCCCCAAAACCCGACAAGTATTGAATTGGGATGGTGGCTGAATTCACGCTGTACTTCATTAGTGGCTGTGACGGAATTTTACTTACCTTCAAACAAGGGGATTTTGCCCCTTGTTTTGTTTAATTGAGACTGTTCGCCATAACTTATGTAGGATTGTTGAGGTTGATCCAGACCTCTTTACCGAGAAAGCCAGGATATTCAGCCAGCGCTGTTGTTCAAATTTGCGTGTCCTTCTGGATAAAATTTTCCCTTAAGGGACTTGCAAAAAATCAATTATCCCAAATTATTTATAGATTTGTAGGAGCGCAAGGCCTTGCGCCCCTACGACGGGATATTTTTTAACTGGAAGTCCCTAAATGCGGGGCAAGCTCAAACTTGAGTAGTTCTATAATCACACCCTACGATCCTGTGTTTGCTAATTTGCCAAAATAGAGATGTAGGCTAGAAGAACTACGCTTTTCGCATAGCTTCATTGCCTACACTTAGGAGCAAGGGTCAGCTACTTTGACACAAGTAAGAGGAAGGGAATATGGATAACAACAACTGGTTACAACAGCTAATGATGATGGGTCTTGGCACAACGTCTTTAGTAGCAGAAAAACTGCGCCAAGTCAGCGATGACTTGGTTAAAGATGGTAAGCTCAATCCTGAGCAAGCTAAGGCAGTTATAGATGATATTGCCCAGCAGTTAAAGTCGGAGCAAGGAAACTGGGATGTCCAAATGCAACGACAAATGCGAAATATGATGCAAGATTTAGGCGTAGCTCGACAGTCGGAAGTGGACGAACTACGGGGTAGAATTGACCGTTTAGAGCGGCAATTGCGCGATTTGGAAAATAAGCTTTGGCGTTAAGATGTCCTTTCTGATTTAAACTAATTGTGTCCTATTGGTAATCTTTTTGCCAGGATACTTAAGTAAGGAGAACTGATTTTGAAACCAATTTTCCTCAGCGTGGCGTTCATGCTGGTGTGTGTTGTGCTTTTGGCTGTGGGGCAAGTAGGCAGTAAACAGAATACTGCCATTGCTGCTCAGTTAACCCAAACGCCGCCAGCGGCCACAACTGTAACTGAAAACAATATCTTAATTGCGAGTAATACTATGTCTGACGCTAATGCCGTAACTACCCCGTCTGGATTGAAGTATGTGGAGTTAAAAGAGGGGACTGGGGCGACTCCTCAACCAGGACAAACGGTTGAAGTTCACTATGTCGGCACTCTAGAAGATGGTACTAAGTTTGATAGTTCACGCGATCGCGGCCAACCCTTCAGCTTTAAAATTGGCGTAGGACAGGTAATCAAAGGTTGGGATGAGGGAGTTAGCACGATTAAAGTAGGCGGCCGTCGTAAGTTAATCATCCCATCGGAGTTAGGCTATGGCCCTCGTGGTGCTGGTGGCGTGATTCCACCCAATGCAACTCTAATTTTTGATGTGGAATTGCTGGGAGTTAAATAAAGATTGGGGCATGGGGTATTGGCTTTTCCCAATACCCAATCCCCAGTCCCCAATTCAACGGCTAAATTTTTAAATTTTGAAACTTTGTAAACTGTGGATTAAACAAAAGTTTCGCTGTCCCTGTAGGCCCGTTGCGGTGTTTAGCTATAATTACTTCTGCAATGCCGCGATCGGGAGTATCGGGAGAGTAGTATTCATCGCGGTACAGCATGATTACTAAATCCGCGTCTTGTTCAATACTTCCACTTTCTCTCAAATCTGACAACATCGGACGCTTATTGGTGCGTGCTTCCACCCCTCGACTTAACTGAGATAAAGCAATAACTGGTACAGATAATTCCCGCGCTAAACCTTTGAGTTGACGCGTAATTTTTGACAATTCTTGAACTCGATTATCGCCTGCTCCTTCCATCAATTGCAAGTAATCTATTACAATTAATCCTAATTCAGTTCCAACTTCCGCTTGCAGCCTTCTTGCCTGACTACGCATTTGTGTAACTGTAATATTCGGCGTGTCGTCAATATAAATTGGCATCTCGGAAAGGATACCAATAGCACGGCTTAAAGGTTCCCATTGTGTTTGACTGAGGCGACCAGTCCGCAGATAACTACTTTCAATTTGTGCTTCACTGGCTAATAAACGTTGGGTCAATTGCTCTTTGGACATTTCCAAGCTGAAAAAAGCAACTGGTAATTTATAAGAAGCAGCAATATTATGAGCAAGGTTTAAGCAAAAGGCTGTATTGTGTACACAGATATCATTAGCAACAAAATTGTGTGTTTCTGGAATTGTTAAGTCATAAACCTGCTTGTTACCCACTGACTCAATCGCAACTATTTCATCCCAATAAACATCACTGGTTGCTAACTGTTGAAGTGGTAAATTATCTAAAGCTGTAGCTAGTATCCAAAGCCTTTCCCGCTTTAGGGCACGTTTACCAACATGCATATTTGTATAACCTTGAATCCCTGCATGTCTAGCTAAATTACTCCAAGTTTCATTACCTTTTGCTAATGCTATTTGTTCCCAAATCTCTACAGGTATCAAGTCACGATTAGTTTGATATCTTTTTTGAGATATTGCTGCTGCAACTTTTTCTATTGCTTCTTCTTTACTGAAGATACCTATTTCGGCGATAAAAGTTTTAATAGATAAGGCATCAGTAATATCTAATTGCCATACTGGTCTGCGGGTATTTTTATACTTAACAGACCGTTTTTTCAGAGATGCAATAATACCAAATCGTAATAAAAGATGTTGAATTTGTCTGGCTAGTTTTTCGCTGACTGTTGCATAGCCTAACTGTGATTGACCGCTAGTAAGCAGTGCAGCCCATCCATCAGTAGCAAAGAGACGATTAAGGAATAAGGCTATTTGCGATCGCTCTAACTTAAAAATGATGTTTGGTATAGTTTTAGAATGAGCATCTTTGCCCCACAAACCTAATTCTTCTAACCAAAGCGTTAGCGAATTCTTCCGAGATTTGCTCATGCAGGCAAATCCATGAGATACAAACTCTTCTGATTCTAATTGTAAAATTTCGCATAATAGCTCAAAAGTTTCTAAATTTGGTACACATACTCCTTGCTTCCAAGCGCAAAGTAAAGTAGGGCTGACTCCAACTAATTGGCTTATTTCTTTTCCTGTCAATGACTGAGATTGAATCGCTAGTTTAAAACTTTCGGCAAAAATCTGTCTTTGAATAGCAATAGATTCCAAGTCTTCACGTACACAAAGTGATGGTGTGCGTGTTCCTTGGGAATCTTGCCAGCGAATTTTTAAACCAACAAAATCAGCAACTGCTTGAGAAAATTCTGCTTGCAGTAATGAATTACCATTTGTAAATCGTGGAGTGCAGTTAGTTAATCCGCCATCGCCAATTAAATAAGCTAATAATTTGACTTCGCACTCGCGCATAGAATGTGAGCCAAACACATCTATTTTTCGCGGGATAGCGATTTTATCACCAACTTTTAGATTTTCTAGTTTTTGCCAGCCTTTAATAGTCAAATACGGGTGGGTGATTGTAGTTTCAATAGACCTACCTAAGCGAGTTGTTACCCGAAAAACTGGTTTGATACCATCATCTACAAATGCACAGGGTTGAGTAAAGGTAAATTTCCAGTCATTATTTAACGTCAATAATGAACCATGACGTTGTTTATATAATTCTTCAATTGTGGTAATTGTTCCATCTGCCAAAACTATTTCTGAATCATAGCTAAGGCATTTTCCCATTGATGGGCGGCCCGCGACAATAATCAAATCAGAACGCTGAAAGCCACTGGTCATGGCATCTAAATCGTAAAATCCGCAGGGAACACCAGGTAAGGCGATGCCTTGATTTCGATCCTCAATATCCTGGAAATTATTAATTAGAGTATCAGAAATGTGAACTAAACCCGATTGGGGACGTTCTTGAGTTACGCCGAATACTTTCTGTTCTGCCTGATCTAAAACAGTTGGTAACTCAGTTTCTGTCTCGTAACCAAGATGTACAATTTCATTGCCAGCTTTAATTAACTGTCGCCGCAGGTATTTTTCCATCACCAACCCTGCGAGGGCATCGATGTTCACGGCTGACACTGTGCGGTCTACCAGAGTTGCTAATTTATTTCTGCCGCCTATGCGGGTAAGCATCTCATGGTCAGTCAGCCAACTTGTGACTGAAAGCAAATCTGTGGGTTTACCTTGGGTGTGGAGCCTCACAGCTGCCTGATAAATATCTTTATGGGCGCTAATGTAAAAAGCTTCGGGAAGGAGGCGATCGCTAACTCGACTAATCGCTTCTGGATCTAGCAAAATACCCCCCAAAATCGCTTCTTCGGCCTCAATATTTTGTGGGGGGAGGCGATCGCTACCATCACCTTTAAAATTCAGTTCTTCAGCCATAAACGATTTTAGTTTTGACGATTTTGCTAGCCGGGAGTATGGGAGTCATGCAATTTTAGATTTTAGATTTTAGATTTTTTCTTCAATCAAAAATCCAAAATTCCAAATCTAAAATTGGCAGAGTTAGGAATTATTACCCCTGCTCCCTCGTCCCCTTTCTGAGTTAACTAGCGACGACTTGAATATCGACTTGTGCCGCTACATCAGAATACAGCTTGATTTCAGCTTGGTAAGTACCAAGGTGGTTAATATCAGGGATGGTAATTCCACGCCGATCCACTTCTTGACCGGTGGCTGCCTTAATTGCATCTGCAACATCTTGGGTGGTGATAGTACCGAAAATTGCTTCGTTTTCACCAACTTGCTTGGCAATTGTCAAGCTACCAACTTTTTCAAGAGATTCTTTTTGCTCAAGAGCTTGTTGTCTGAGTTCTAATTGCCGTTGACGCTCTTGCTCACGACGGCGTTCTACTTGCTTGAGAATACCAGGAGTGGCATTAGTTGCCAATTTCTGGGGAATCAGATAATTACGAGCGTAGCCGGGAGCTACTTCCACTAAGTCGCCAGATTTCCCCAGCTTGCTGATATCTTGATTTAAAACTAACTGTACGCGTTTCGCCATCGTTTTTCCTGTAAAATCTGATTAATTTGGGTAAGGCTTGATAGCTCACAATGTCACTGCTGTATTCCAAGCTTCTTTGCCTACACCCTAAAGCTTACAGATCGTAGCGAAAGGAAGGGTGCGATCGCAACTATTCCCACTAAAAAGTTGAAGGGATTGGGAATGGAGAATGGGGAAGAAGCAAGGGAACAGGGGGCAGGGAGCAGGGGAGCAGGGGGCAGGGGGAGACAAGGGGGACAAGGAAAATGAAAATAACAATTCCCAATTCCCAATTCCCAATTCTCAATTCCCCATTCCCAATCCTTAAAAGTTATTTTTCATTTCCCGTATCAGCGCAAAGGTTTGCACTCCATCGCTACTCTTAACAGTTGATTGTAATGATGGCTGATCCCAACGTAAAAATGGATTGGTGTGCTTCTCCACTCCCAGCAGTGACGGGATGGTAGCTTCTCCTCGACTACGGTAAGCTTTTACTTCGTTGAAGCGTCTTTGTAAGTCAGCGTTGTCGCCATCCACAGTTAAGGCAAATTGCAGATTTTTTAAGGTGTATTCGTGGGCACACCAGATATGTGTATTATCAGGTAGAGAACGCAGTTTGCTTAAAGAATCTACCATTTGGGTCGGTGTTCCTTCAAATAAACGACCGCAACCGCCGGAAAATAGGGTATCACCACAAAATAAATCGCCTGTCTCACTAGCTTCTTGGGGTGGAAAGTAGTAAGCGATGTGAGCGCGGGTATGTCCAGGAACGAAGATAACTTCAGCTATGCGGTCTGAAAACTCGACGCGATCGCCTTGTTGCAAAAATACCTGTTGTCCCGGAATTCTACCACGATCCTCGGCTCCTCCATAAACTATCAGTTGGGGAAATTTTTCGATTAATTGCTTATTACCACCCACATGATCGTTATGGTGGTGCGTATTAAAAATTGCTACCAACTCAGCTTTTAACTCTGCCAGTTTCTTTAATACTGGTTGAGCCTCTGCTGGATCGACAACAGCCGCGATATTGTGTTTGTCGTCATGTAACAAGAATATGTAGTTGTCTGAGAGTGCTTCCAGACGGATTACCTGCATTACCTCTGCTCCCTTACAACATAAATGTTTGGTATTGAGTAGCAATCCTAGATTCCAGTGAATAATAGTGCTACATTCACAAGCTATATCAAGTGTTTATACTTTGTTTATTATAGCTGTAGTGCAATATTACCTATGATATTATACTTCTGTGTTTACACAGTAATTTTACTTAAATAAAGTAAAATTTAGATGAATTTATCAGTGAATTTTCTCTGGGAATAGTTATAAATATAAAGTTAAATTTATTTTAATATTTTTTACTTAAACATAATCAATATTCAAATTCATATTTTGCTGATCTCTACTCTATCGAATTTTGACTATAACTCAAACTAGAGTAAGATTTTATGACAATAAATACCTATCTAATTTTCAAAGTCAACAAAAATTATTCATTTGATTTATGTCAACACCAACTAAAGGTTTTATTACAATTCTAACTGGGCTTTATTCGTTTCAAGATTGTATTCATTTTTTAGCAGCAGTCAGAAAGTTTCATCAAGAGCCAATTATTATTTTAATTGACCAAGTTCCAATAGTTCTTTATCCCTTGCTAAAAGCATTCAAAAATATAATTTTAAAACCAGCACCTGCAAACGAAAATACTGTTTTAGCATCGCGGCAAGCAAAATTGGCTCTCTATGAAGCTTCTGAGTTTGATAAAACGATTTATCTAGATTCCGATATTTGTTTACTTACAAATATCAATGACGTATTTGACTATTTAGATGAATATGAGTTTTTACTAACCGAAGATGTACAACCTTCTATTCTTAAGGCTACAAACTTATTACGTGGTAAACAAGAAGACCTTTTGCCAAACGTTTTGCCAATTTTGCAATCGGTAGGATTGCCATTAAAAGCAGATAGTGTGCAGTATAATGGCGGTTTTATGGCTTTTCGAAAAACAGAAGTAACCAAGATATTTTTTGACGAATTTAAACGTTATTTTGAGATTGTCAAAAATAATCAAGATAAATTACTTTTAAAAGACCAAGGGGCTTTTGCTTCTGCGATCGCATCTGTACAACCTCATAAGAAAATCTTACCACCAACCTATAATTATCTCAGCAAGTGGCAGGATGCTTATGATATTCAGGATACAATTAAAGTTCTTCACTGTACTTATCCTTATCGGCCTCAATATGCTAAAGATATTAGTCGTTCCTTATATACAAGGGTTTTTGACAGATTCGCTAAAGTATTTTTACCGAATCAAGTTACAAATCCTTGGCGTATTAAATAAAAATTAAGTATAAAAACAGTGAAAAATTTTTCCAAGATATCGCTGTTGGTTTCAGATTTATCAAGTGCAGCTATTTTGCGTGCATACTTGATCGCAACAGCCCTAAGAAACTTAGAATATGAAGTTGAAATCATGGGGTTTTTATTTGGAAATAACTTATATCGAAATTTGCCATCAGAATTAAACGTTTATAATTTGCCGGGTAAAAATTTTCCCGATTTTTTCGGAGAAATTAACAAATTTTTACCAAAAATTAATGGGGATATAATTTATGCAATCAAACCACAAATAGCGAGTTTTGGAGTTGCCTTATTAAAGAAAATATTTAGCCAAAAAGCATTAATTTTAGACATAGATGATTGGGAACTGAGTTGGTATGGTGGCGATGACTGGCATTATCATTTCACACCCAAACAATTAGCCAGAGACTTGTTGAAATCAGACGGCGCACTCAGGAATCCTTATCATCCTTTGTACGTGAAATGGATGGAAGGTTTGGTAAGTAGCGCTGATGCGGTGACGGTGCATACTCAATTTTTGCAGCAGCGTTTTGGGGGTACATTTGTTCCCAATGGTAAGGATACTGCTTTATTTGATCCTGCTCGATATGATGCTGAGTCCAGCAGAAATCGTTATGGTTTATCTGAATATCGTATTTTAATGTTTCCTGGTGCGCCAAGACCCTACAAAGGTCTAGAAGATGTTCTTATAGCGCTCGATAAAATCAATCAACCAGACTTAAGACTAGTGATTGTAGGTGGCAGTCCTTATGATGATTACGATCAGCAACTTCAACAAAAGTGGGGACGCTGGATTATCAAATTACCAAAGTATCCAGCGGATGTGATGCCTGACTTAGTAGCAGCAGCTCACATTGTAGTTGTTCCCCAACGAGATACCCCAGAAACTCGCGCTCAATTTCCCCTGAAGTTGACAGATGGAATGGCAATGGCTAAACCTGTATTATCAACGCGTGTTGGAGATATTCCCAAAATATTAGGTGATACTGGTTATTTAGTCGAGCCTGCTTGTCCTGAACAGATTGCTGAACAGATTCAATGGATTTTTCAGAATTTAGAGTCAGCAAACCAGCAAGGTATCAATGCAAGAAAAAGATGTGTAGAACAATATAGTATAGAGGCTATGGCTTCGGTGTTAAAGTCGGTAATTTCACGGTTGTAAATATTAATATGGAAGGAAGCGTAAATTGAAGAAAGTGGGAGGTAGAGGAACTTTTCAGTTGGGGGTTCAATCTGGGATAAATTGAGATCACGCAAAAGTTGTGAGGACTCAAACCACAAGCTCATTTTGATGGCGGCAGGAAAAAATCGCTTTTGTAATCTTCCCTTGTGATAGGGCAATATTCTTCCAGCAATAACTGCCTCTTTTATTTGAATATTGAAAATTATTTAGTTTGTCTATTTGATATTAGCAAGTTTGGCAACTAATTCTTGAATAATATTAATAATTGAAAATTGCATAGAAATACCCAATGTCTACCAGAAAACTGCTATTACGATTCGCTAGACCCTATCCAGGTTTGATTCTGCTGACAATATTGTTAGGATTTTCTGGAGCTTTATTTAATGGGATTAGCACCGCTTTAATTGTGCCAGTAGTTTTAAAAATCGTGGGGCAAGAAGTAGATTTAAGTACTGCTCCTCCTATTCTAAAAACGATGATATCTCCATTTGATAATACTCCAGAACCTTACCGGATAGGAGTAATGGCTGGGGCGATTATCTTCACAATTATTTTAAAGAATTTAGCTACTTATGCCAGT
Source organism: Nostoc sp. FACHB-133 (assembly GCF_014698055.1). Classification (NCBI taxonomy): domain Bacteria; kingdom Bacillati; phylum Cyanobacteriota; class Cyanophyceae; order Nostocales; family Nostocaceae; genus Nostoc; species Nostoc sp. FACHB-133. The sequence continues at coordinate 109,912 of NZ_JACJSH010000018.1, read as the reverse complement.
TCCTTAGCATCGAGTTCTTTAACCCGAAAGCTAACATCAGATATGCGCGAAACTGGGTTAAAGCTATTACTAGAAATTGATATAGATTATTATGCCAAAACTAAGGTTGGTGATTTAATCAACCGTCTTGGTGGAGAAATTGGTCGGTCTGCAAGTTCTATAGGTAGTATCGTCAGGATAGTTATCCTGGCAATCACAGTTTTAGTTTTTGTTAGTTTGTTGCTGTCAATTTCTTGGCAGTTGACAATTGCTGCTACACTTTTGTTATCGTTGGTGACGTTAGTAAATCAGTATGCCATTTCCCGGTCGAGAAACTTTGGGAAGCAGCTAAGTGAGATGTCTAGAGCATATTCAGTCTCTGTACTGGAAACTCTGAACGGAATTCGATTGGTAAAATCGACGGGAAATGAAGAAAAAGAATATCAACGGATTAAAAAACTAATTCGCGATCGCGAGTTAGCAGATTTCCAATCTCAAGTTAATTCGGAAGCCATTACACCTCTAAGTGAGGTAATGGGTATTACAGCTTTACTGCTGATTGTACTTTTGAGCAAAACCTTCTTTGCTCAACAGGTTTCTTCTCTTTCTACTGTACTCCTGACATATTTATTAGTGCTGCTGCGAGTGCTGCCATTGATTTCTCAGTTAAATACTATTCGTAGCAACTTTGCTAGTACCGCAGCTAGTGTGGATGTGACGAATGAGTTTTTAAGCTTGCACGATAAGCCGTTCATGGAGAAAGGTAAGATTCCCTACACAAAATTAGAAGAGGGAGTATCTTTTAATTCTCTTTGCTTTGCCTACCCTGGTCATGAAAAGTTGGTACTCAAAGATGTAAATTTATATTTACCGCGTGGTACGACCTTAGCATTGGTAGGCGGTTCTGGGGCTGGTAAATCTACTTTGGCAGACCTTTTACCCAGATTTTATGACCCGATCGCTGGCAGTATTACCATTGATGGCACCGATTTGCGGGAGTTCGAGCTAGTATCCCTACGGAAGCGGATGGGGATTGTCAGTCAAGATACCTTTCTTTTTAATGACTCGGTGCGAAATAACATCGCTTATGGGCGAGCAGAGGCTACTGACGATGAGATTTTGACAGCAGCAAAGCGGGCAAATGCTTACGAGTTTATTAGCAAATTGCCTCAAGGATTTGACACCCTAATTGGCGATCGCGGCGTAATGTTGTCTGGTGGACAAAGGCAAAGATTAGCGATCGCCCGCGCCCTCCTCCAAAATCCCGAAATTCTGATTTTAGATGAGGCCACCAGCGCTTTAGATACGGTTTCCGAACGATTAGTGCAAGCTGCACTTGACGATCTTAGTCGCGATCGCACCACCCTAGTAATTGCTCACCGCCTTTCTACAGTCCAAAAAGCCGATCAAATAGCTGTGTTAGATCAAGGACAGGTGGTAGAAATAGGAACCCATGAAGAACTTTTGCAAAAAGGTGCTTATTATTCACGCTTGTACTCTATGCAATTTAGCGATCGCCCTAATAAAAATTTGATTCAGACAAAAATTATTAAGGCAATGCGCCTAAACTCAAAGAAATTTGTTGATCGTCCCGAAGCCGCTACTAAACACAATCAAAGCTTGCTCCGTATCTCTCACGAAATTCGGACACAGTTGAACTCAATGATTGGATTACTGCGCTTATTGCTTGATGAACTGGGAGACGATTCTCAAGAACGGCACAAATTAATTGAAGACTCTTACAAATCAGCCTGGAGAATTCTCAACACCATTGATATTTTTGAGGATGTGATGAACTTACAAATAAGGGGGCAGATTCTCTCAATTTCTGACCAAAATCAAAATATCATAAGCGACTATTATCAAAGCTTTAATCATCTCTCCGTTGAATTTAGGACTTCTCTTAATCTCATACTTAGCTCTCTCCGCTCTCTAGCAGATAATTTGATAGATACTCCTCAAGAGCCAAACGAATTAGTTAGTGAAACTTATGAATCTGCTATATGTCTTCTGAATAATTTAGAAAAATTTGAGGATAGTATTAATGTCTAAAAGCATGGAAAATAATACTTTAAAAAAACACTACATTTTTTTCATTGGTGAAGAATTACCCCAGCCGGAGGCTCACCTAGTACAGTCTACAAATGCAGCTAATGCTGCCGCTAACTTGGGATACTCAACAGTTTTGGTATACCCTGAAAAAGGAGCGAAAACTAATAATTTAATTAATTTATTCCGTCCTTTTCAACCGAGAAAAACACCAACAGAACTTATTGAATATTACAATCTTCATGACAAATTAAAAGTCGCTCCATTACCGATGCCTTGGCCGATTGACCATTTTTCGAGCAAATTTACTGACTCCAACACTATTGCAAGCAAGTACTATTTACCATTTCATATACTTCCAACTACTAAACTTGTCCATAGTCGCAACTGGAATTTTGTCAAAGCTGCCATCAAAAATGGCATTCCGGCAATTTATGAACACCACCACCATGAAGAGAAACCATTTGAGCAAGAAATTGTTAGAAATCCACTGTTACAAATAGCTGTCACCGTTGTAGAAACAATCCGTGAAAGCATGATTAAAAATGGAATGCCGCCAGAAAAAGTAATTAAGCTGCACAATGGTTTCAATCGCTTGTTTATGCAGAGACAACCAGAAAAAGCCGCAGAATGGCGACAAAAACTATTGCAAGATGAAAACCAAAAATTAGTAGTTTATGCGGGAGCGTTACAGCAATTTAAAGGTATTGATGTACTAATTGATGTGGCTAATGAAATGCCTAATGTGCAATTTGCCTGTGCAGGTGGCAAGCCAGCAGAAGTAGAATATTATCAGCAATTGGTAAAAGAAAAACAGGTTAATAATATTCAGTTTTTGGGCTATGTCTTGCATAATGAGCTAGCATCTTTGCTGCAAGCAGCAGATGTTTTAGCTCACCCTCATTGTTCCGGAAAAGCCGCAACTTTCACATCTCCTTTAAAGCTGTTTGACTACTTCGCCTCTGGAACTCCCATTGTCTCGACGGAAATTCCTTCATTAGTTGAGTTTCAAGATACAAAAGCGATCGCTGCTTGGTGTGAACCAGATAACCCGAGCAAATTTGCCGAAAGTCTGAAGCAGGTTTTAGAAACTTATCCTAGAAAAATAGAAGGTTATCCAGATAGTATCGAATTTGTCCAGCAGTTTTCTTGGGAAAATCGAGCCGCAAAAATCCTTAGTTATGTTGATGAATCTTTACTTCCTCAACTTATCGTATAAGGAAAAATAACTAATGACAAATGACAAATGACTAATAACTAAAATGACTATAAAAACTGTAGGGATGATTAGCAGCTATCGAGGTTTAGAAACTAGAGCCGATTGGCTGTGGCAACAAACCCCGCATCAATTTGGAGTTTGGGGCAATATGCAAATGCAGGCACTAGCAACCAAACCAGATTTTCTACTGATGTATCAATTTGATTTTCCCCAAGCAGCGCCACAAAAATCTTGGTTAGATAGCTTTCGCAAACGGCAGCAAAAATCAGTAGTAAATGTTGATTCTCTATTACGTGGTGTCAACAAAGAGCGGATTATTTATTTGCTAAGAGAACCACCTTTAGACGAAATTGTCGAAATAACTAATCATAATTATCAACAAGCCCAGAAGTATTGCGGCTACATTTCTGGCCCCGATGATTTTGCCCCGACTCCTGACTATATGCCTGCTATTTGGTATCACTCAAATTCATTTCAAGATTTAAATGAAATGCCACCACCTCAAAAGGTTGCCCCATGTAGTTGGATTACTTCGGGAATTAGCCGTACAGCCAAACATCGCCAGCGTTTAGACTTTTTGCAGTCCCTACAATCTAGTGGTGTGAAATTTGATTTATATGGACGTAACTTACCAGAATCGGCTAAAAAATCGGGAGAACTAGGTAACAAATGGTATGGGATGGCACCATATTATTACAATTTGGCAATTGAAAATTATGCTGATAATAATTGGTATGTAAGTGAGAAACTTTGGGATAGTTTACTTGCCTGGTGTCTACCAATTTACTATGGTGGCCCGGCTGCTGATAAATTATTACCACCTGGTAGCTTTTTGCGGTTGCCCAGTTTAGATGAAAAAGGTATTGCTTACATCAAAGAAGTGACAGCTACACCTGATGCTTGGTATGCTGCCAAAGATGCGATCGCAGAAGCACGTCAAATCATTTTACATAAATTAAACTTACTTAACTGGTTATCAAACTTTGTTGATCAACACTCATAAATTATGAATGGTATTTGTACCCTTGGCAATGATTATGTTTTCGATCAACTGGTGGCTTTGCTCAACAGTATTGATGTTATTTTGGGCCCCGAAACTCCTGTTTGTATCTATCCTTTCGACGATCAGACACAACAAATTGCTGATGAAATAGCTAAACGCCCTAATGTATTTCTTTACGATAATCAAGAATCAATCAATCGTTGGGATCAATTTATGCTCTCAGCAGCACCAGAGCGATTGAATCGGAGTAAATCACGGTTGTATGGCGCTCACCGCCGTTTTTGCGCCTTTGATGGGCCATTTGATAAATTTATCTATTTAGATGCAGATACCTTGGTGATGAATTCTCTAGCATCGGTGTTTGAAAAGCTAGATACTTATGATTTTGTTGTCTACGATTTCCAATTTAAAGACGTTAGTAAGATATATAACGTTAATTCGCCAAAATTACTAGAACTTTTCGATCAAAAGCGGATTGATTCTGAAATTTTTTGCTCCGGTTTCTATGGTGCAAAACGAGGAATATTTAACTTAGAACAAAGAGATTTACTAATATCGCATTTACAAAATGGTGAGGCGGAAATTTTGTATGGCGGTGCTGGAGAACAACCACTGATAAACTACATGGTAATGAGGTCTAATCTTTCTATTTATAACTTTGCTCGTCAACTTCCAGATAATGAAAAGACAGGATGTTCTGCCACATCTAAGCACTTCGAGGAACGAGAACACCTTCTTTATGACAAAGGAAATCGGCTAACCTACCTTCATTATATTGGTATTCCTCCTAATATCAATAAAGCAGTCTGTGCTGGGGAAAATATTGAGTTTCCCTATCGAGATTTATTTCTCTATTATCGTTACTTACACGAACCCGAAAAGCGTCCAGTTTTTAACAATCCTCCCAAAAGTTATAATGACGCTCCAGTACCAAATTTACTTACAAGAGCTTTGCGAAAACTTAAGTTAATTAACCAAGGATAATTTATGACTAGGGGCATTTATATAGTTGCCAATGACCGGGTTATCGATAATGCGATCGCTTTACTAAATAGTATTCGTTACTATGATCCAGAAGTAACCATTTATCTCATACCATTTAACGAAAATTATCACAAGGTAGCAGAACAGCTTTCTACCTTACACAAAGTGCAAATTTTCCCCGATTTGGAACTTATTGATAAATTTACCAAACGCATCGGAGAAATTTTTGATCGAGATTTCCTCGCCTTACCAAACAAAATGCGTAAACTGGTGGCGTGGTTTGGCCCTTTAGATAAATTTATTTATATTGATACAGATATTGTCGTTTTTGAAAAAATCGCCGACAATTTAGACAAACTTTCAGAAGTCGATTTCTTCTGTTGTGATTATCATCATGCCAATGACAAACTGCGAAATATCTTTTCCCCATTTGTGAAAGAGCAGCAAATTTTTTCTGATGCTCAACTTCAAGATGTTTTTAATAGTGGCTTTTGGGCTTCGAGAAAAGGAGTTATTACTGAAGAACAAATGGATGAAGCTTTGCGCGAGTGTGCCGCGCATCGTGAATATTTCGATTTTTCTGAAGGAGTTACAGACCAACCAATTTTAAATTATCTTGTTCTCAAACTGATTGCCAAACGAGGAAATCTCGTCAAAATTCCTGGTGGTGGGCCTGGTAGTTGGGCGGGTTCACAAAGTTTCCAACAGCAAGATTATGCCCTCTATGACCGAGGACAACGACTAAAATATCTCCACTGGGCTGGTACACGGATGAAAACTGGTAGTCCCTATTGGCAATTGTGGGAACACTATCGCTATCTCCATGAGGGTAAATTTGCTTTCATCTCTAAACTGACTCGCCGTTTATTTCCTTTTGTCGCTGCCCGCACTTAATATTAGGAGTATCCCAATGATTGATGGTATCTACATCCTAGCCAATGATGTTGTCTTTGACCAACTAGTAGCATTGCTCAATAGTATAGAAGCTAATGCTGGTAGGAAAATTCCTATTTGTATACTTCCATATAATCAGCGCTTAGATAAGGTGAAGGCAGAGATTGCATCTAGAGATAATATCAGCTTATTTGAAGATTCTGATTCCATAGCTTATTGGGATAACTTTGCGACTCAGATATGGAAAAATTATCCTAGAGCGCAAAGAACTTGGCGAGAGTGGGGTTTTTCAGAACTCTATGAGTTACCAATGCACCGCAAATTTTGTGCTGTGGATGGCCCCTTTGATAGATTTATTTATTTTGATGCAGATACCTTGTTAATGGGACCAGTAGATTATGTATATGAAAAATTGGATACATCTGATTGGGTAGTCAATGATTTTCAATATAAGTCTGACTTAAAATTTATTTTTGATGGTTCACCAGAGCTTATGCAGCAAATTTTTAATTCAGAAAACTTGCAAAATAAAGTATTTTGTGCTGGTTGGTTTGCGACCAAGAAAAATATTTTTTCTCCAGCGATAAGAGCCGATTTAATGGGCAAATTAATATCGGGTGAGGCAGATGTTATGGCTTTTTTAGCACCTGACCAATCTTTGTTTAACTACATGGTGTTGAGAAGTGGAATTTCCTATTATAACTTTGCTTTTTATGACTGCGAGCAGGCAACTGGTAATCACTGGAGTTCTAAATTTGATGTGGTAGATAATATCCTCTATGACCAAGGGCGGAGATTGACATACTTACACTATATGAGTGTATCTTCTTCATCTTTTGTGCGGCTTTGTGGGGGTGAAGATGTAGATATTCCTTACCGTGATATTTTCTTATATTATCGCTATTTAAAGTCGCCTGAAAAACGGCCTCAAAGTTTTACCCGCCCAAGCCAGATAACGCTTTTGCAAAAATCTACTAGTAGTTTTATTCAGCAAAGAGTAAACAATTTTAAATTAAAGTATCGTAACTTCAAGGATAGAATTAGTGGTTATTAATAACTCAGCAAAGATATGCCAATTAAATCAGCTTGTTGTTTTTTTCATCGGTGATAAAAATTAAAATCACTCAATGCCGCAAGTCTTAAACGTAAGTACCGATAGTAATAACCAATAAATTTATTTAGCTTATGCAATAGCTTTTGGAAAAGTGAATTTTTGTGGTATTCAATCGCTTCGTGCTGTTGAAAATATATCAGCGTTTCATCTGGATTTGCTTGTCCCTTTTTGATTTTCTGCCGTTCTACCCAATCCTTGAAATAAACAATACCGTCCATAGCATCCCATCGAACTGGTAATCCAGCCTTAGCAGCAGCTAATCCTATTGCATAACCCTCAGCACTATAAAAACCATTTAACTCACAGTAAAGTGCAATAGTTTCCCATTGCTTAATAAATTCGATTTCCCGCCCATCTTGCCTTGTAACTACAAATAACATTTCCATGACAAACTGAATATTAGTATCTTCTAAATCCAGGTCTAGTTTTTGTGCTAGTTTGCTCAGAATGGTCAAATCTCTAACTCTATTTGCCTTGAAATTATCATTTGCTGAATTAATATATTCTTGATTGTGTTTGACAATACTGGTACAACTTCTTGCTGTTATGCCAGGAAGCCATTTTATATCTGGTTGTAACTTATCTAATATTCTGATATCTGCATCGACAAATATACAAGTATTAAACAGTGATATTGCTTTGGCAATTACAAACCTTTTATCATGGTAACAACCAATGCTCTGTTGTTCATGGTGAAATGCTAAAATGTTAGGATATATTTTAAATTCTTCTGGCTTATCTGTTAGGACAATTAAATATATTCCTGGTGAATGTTTTTCGATATCTTGAGCTAATAGGAAAGCATGAGAGCGATATCTTTTACCTAAAGCTAAAGTACAAAAACAAATGTCTGATTTCTCTTGGTTCATAAGATTTTATTGGTGAAATAAATAAAATTTAGCTAAGACTTATATTAAAAATATGTTTAGATACATAAAAATTATGCAAATTGCTTTGATTTAAATCAAACACTATGTTCACATATGTAATGTAGGTACTGACTACTGTAATATTACCTATTTTCATCTAATTGCTGAAATTTTATGTAATTCCTAAAAGATATTAAGACATAATTTAATTGCATCTCTACAAAGTCTTAAAAAAATCTTATTAGAAAATTATAAATGCTCACCGTAGTTGGTGAGCATTTAAGTTTATTCCTATATTATTGACGTATCCTAAATCTAAAGACAGTTCAAACAATCACTTAAACATATTGTAATCAATCTAAGAAAAAGAATCTAAATCTAAAGATTGCATCCCTTCACGTTCTATAAAGGTCATCATACTTCCCAACTGCAACCAAACTAATAAACAAGTAAACAAACTAATTGGTAGACCGACTCCTAAAGCCAACATGGAGGGAAAGCCAAATATCTCTAAGCCTGAAGACAGAAATAGACAAGTCCCACCAGTGATACCGATAAATGGCACAAGTAATTGTTTTAGAGAGGAACGTGGTTGAGTCTTTTCTGCTCGTTCACTGGGCCAATTCTGCACAATTACTTTCAAAGTGCCAGATAATGCCAAACCAGATGTTAACGCTGTCAAAAAGCCAACCAGTAAGAGGAAATAGGGTGGTTGTAGAGGAAAATAGTACATTATTAAAACTCCTGATTTATAAGTTTTTAGTTTTTAATTGCTGACTCGTTTTCAGTAAAAGGCACTAGAAATGTAGCTTTTGGCAGAATAGCCGCCGCGCCTTCTCTAGATAAATTAGTTAAGATGCCGATCGCAGCATTTAATAAACGATCCGGTTTTAAGTCATCTTTAACCAGATTCCACAGGCGTTGGACATCTTCGGTGTGGAGGCGGTCATCTTCGGTGAGAGCTAGCACCAGCTGTCGCCGCAGAAACTTGCCTTCTTCCGATATTAAAAATTGGAAACCCATCTGGGCTGTGGGCAATACATCAAAGTTGTTATCGCTACGAGCGATCGCAATTAAATTCTCTAAACGCTGCCACTGAAATTTACCATCTTTGAATAACACATTCAATAATCGCCGCCGTAACTCAGGCGATTCCCCTGTCAGTAACCGCCGTGCTATGTAGGGATAACCCACTTCCACAATTTTGAAATCTGGGTTGAGGCTCAGGGCAATACCTTCTTGAGTCACCAAGGAACGAATAATCAAAGCAAACTTCGCCGGAACTCGGAAAGGATATTCGTACATCAGTTCCGAGAATTCATCGGTAATCGTTTTGAAGTTAAAATCCTTGACATTTTTGCCAATGGCGTTTCCTAGCACCGCTTCTAATGCTGGCACTATCGGGCAAATATTCGTGTCTGGAGTCAGAAATCCTAATTTTACAAAGTCTTCGGCTAAGTCGGTATAGTCTTTATTCACCAAATGGACTAGCGCATCCACCAGGGTTTCTTTGGTGTTTTCTTCCAACTGATCCATCATACCGAAGTCGATATAAGCCATCCGGCCATCGGTTACAGCAAATAAATTACCGGGATGGGGGTCAGCATGAAAGAAGCCATGTTCTAGGAGCTGTTGCAATCCTGAAGTAACGCCAATTTGGATAATAGCTTCTGGGTCTAAACCTGCTTCGCGGATACTTTTGGTATCCGTCAACTTGAAGCCGTTAATCCATTCCAGGGTTAAAACGTGGGTGTTGGTATAACGCCAGTAAATTCCTGGAACTTTAACTTGTGGGTCGTTGCGGAAGTTGGTAGCAAATTTTTCGGCGTTGCGCCCTTCATTTATATAGTCGATTTCTTCAAATAGCTTCGTGCCAAACTCGTCCACGATTAAAGTGAGGTCGTGACCGAGATTCAGGGGCAACCAAGGAGCTACCCAACTCGCACCCCAGCGCAATAAATAGAGGTCGCGGGTAAGAGTTGGGCGTAAGTTGGGGCGTTGCACCTTCACTGCGACTTCTTCGCCGCTGATTAGACGACCACGGTATACTTGACCCAAGCTAGCTGCTGCGACTGGGTGAGGTGAGAGTTCGCTAAAACATTCATCAATTGGACGATCTAGCTCGGTTTCGATAATTTTGTAAGCGATCGCATTATCGAAAGGTGGTAACTGATCTTGTAACTTGATCAGTTCTTCTAGAAAATCTTTACGTATTAAGTCAGGTCTGGTGGAGAGGGCTTGACCAACTTTAATAAAAGTCGGGCCGAGACGGGTGAGCAGTTCTCGCAACTGGATAGCTCGTTTACCCTTGTTCTGCTCAACTTTGTCTTGCCATTCGTCCCACTTGAGACTGATTATAAATACTGCAAAAGAGGAGATAATTCTCAGCAGTCGCCCCCAGGCTAGCCAAGGACGGTAACTATAATAGCGAGCGATCGCATCTGGATTATAGAGCTTTAGCTGAGTAGGTTGATACTGACCCACGCCTTTATTTGCCTCTTCAACTGAAAAATTTACAATGATTGTTTCTCTACTAAACCCACAAGTTAGTTGTAGGCAAAAGATAGCGGTAGTTTTTTATCTGAAACAACTCGAACCCTGCCTTTCTGGGGTACTGTTCGAGGCAGTTTTAGCCTAAATTACTTCCTAGATTTGTTTATCTTTTTCTTAATTATACTTTATAAAACTACAACTACTTATCCATGTTTTCGGTGATTTTATCTTTTCTTAACCTTATTTTATATAAATATAAATATCTACCTGTATCTGTAAATTTGGGCAGGATATGAAAAATCCGTAACTATGTTTACTTTCAGCTACATATCACAGTAGTAAGTAGATAAACTTAAATTAAGCAGAAAACGCTCAGGAGAAGGATTCACGACTTCTGCGGGAAATCATGAATCTTGATACTATATTTATTTATACTTACTCTATTAAGTGAAAATTGTAATACTCTATGTGTAAAAAATAACTATTTAAGGAAAATCAACTTTTGTAAGAGAGTGTATATTAAGAAGCTTTTTGAATAATAAAAATTAGAGCGTTAAATACAACTTTGGTAATTGGTAGTGGTTTTACCACAATTACCAATTACCAACTTTTAACTATCATTTGCTGCTATTTAGATTTGGCCTCCAAGTTTTCTAAACGGCTTCTCAATTCCTGGTTTTGTTGTTTGAGTTGGTCAAAATCTTCACGCAATTGACGGAGGGTTTTTTCTGAACCGATGTTCTTTTGCACCCTGGAAATTTCTTCTTCAGCATTGCGACGGACACGCCCATCAGCTGTTTGTTCAGCTAGCGATCGCAAAATTCCGACTGCTTTGGGTGTTTCCATTTGTCCCAATGCTGCTGCTACCGCCACTTGCGTTAAAAAGAAAGTTTCTTTGGCTAGTTCTGCTAGTTTTTCTAGAATCCGTTCCAAATTAACCGGACTTTGACCGACAGAAATCTTGCCTAAAGCGCGAATTGTGGCTAAACGTAGAGGCTGTGGTACACCAATTTTGGTGTATTCGAGTAGTAGATTTAAAGCTGCTTCCGAGGTTTTGAATTCAGCTAAACCAGCGATCGCCCCACTCCGCACAACTTCATTCCAACCCGCCTTTTCTTCTAAAATGCCCTTGAGTTGCTTTAGTACCTTATCTTCCTTGGGTTTTTCTTCTAAGTTTGCAGATGCAATTGCCCCAATCACACGAGATGCTGCTGCTTCCACGTAGTAGCTAGGATCGCCCTTTTGCAACAACCCTCTTACAACTTTATAGCTTTCAGCAGTTTTGATTTGAGCAAGTGCTTCCACTACAGAGCGTCGCACGTAAGCATTTTTATCTTTTAATCCCAAAACTAAGCCATCAAAAGCTTGGTCTAAATTAATTTTGGCTAGTTGTTTTGCCACTTCCACCCGCACACCCCACAATGGGTCATTTTTGAGCGCCGCAGATAGGACTTTTATCGCTTCTAACCCGCCTTTTTTCGCTAAAGCTTCTGCTGCATAGATGCGCGAAATTGGGTTGGGGTCAGATTCTAATTGTGCTTTTAACTCTGCTATTGGATACTCTAAAGCTACTGTTTTTAGGTAATTATTCTCAACATCAAAGCTGATATATTGGGGCTTATTTTCTAAGGGAAAATAGAAACTTTGTTCTCGTTCATTTATCCGTACTACAAAAACTTTGAGTTGTGAGTTTGGAGTTGTGAGTTTGGAATTATTTTTAACTCCTAACTCCTCACTTGTTACTTCTTGTTGGGTATAGCCAAAACCAATAGGTATTTTTAAATCAAACAAATCCTTACTGCCATTTTTATCTTCAGCAGCTTGGGTTTGAGTTACCGTAATTTTTGCCAACTTAGCATCCCCATCCCAAGAGTAAGCTACTTTAAAATCGGGATGGCCACCACGATAAACGTATTGGTCAAAGAGAAATAAAAGATTATGTCCAGTAGCCTTTTCAATTGCCCTGAGTAAATCTATCGTTTCTACAGTTTTGTGGGCATTATCTTGAACAAATGTTTGAATAGCCTGCCAAAATAATTCATCTCCCAATTGGGCCCGAATCATGTGATAAACACAAGACCCTTTTTCGTAGATGTGGCGATCGTAAAGTTCAATAGCTTCGCGGTAAACATGTGTTACCATTGGGCGACGGTAGCGGCTGCTATCTTCACTAATGTAACGACGAGCTTCTAAAAACCGATAGTAAGCTGCTTCTTCTAGACTATATTCCTGCTCTGTCCACATCACCTCAGAATAGGAAGCCATTCCTTCCTTAATCCAAGCATGAGACCAATGCTTAATCACCACCAAATCACCAAACCACTGGTGGGCGAGTTCGTGGACGACTAAACTTTCGGTGTTGCGGTTATCTAAAGCGGCGCGTTCATCCAGCAAACATCTATCTGTTAACAAGGTTGTGGAGGTGTTTTCCATCCCGCCAAAGATGAAGTCATCTACACAAACCTGGGCATATTTCGGGAAAGGATATGGATAACCATACTTTTGGCTCAAAAATTCGATCATCCGGGGAGTTTTGCCCATGCTGCGTTTAGCATCTTCTTCCCGCCCCTTTTCTACGTAGTAGGTGACTGGTTTACCCTTCCACTCATCCTGAATTTCGGCAAAGTCACCTACTGCCAAAGTCATCAAGTAAGTAGGATGAACTTGTTGCTGTAACCAATGGTAGATTTTACAATCACCATCTTCTGTGGTGTCAATCAGTTCGCCATTGGAAATCGCTACGAGGGGGTTGGGGACACGAACGCGAATTTCGGAAGTAGACAATTGTCCGGGATAATCAAAGCAGGGGAACCAAAAGCGAGAGTCTTCGTCTTCTCCCTGGGTCCAAACCTGAGTGGGCTTGTTTGGATAGTGCTTATCTGGTTGGATAAAATAAATGCCGCGTTGCGGTTTTTCCACCGAGTAGGCGATCGCAATCAGCAAGCGTTTACCAATCTGAGTCGTCTCAGAAAGTTTGATAGAAAGCTGTTCCCCGTCGTAGTCAAAATTTTGTGGCACATCGTCCACCTGCACAGACTCGATATTCAGGTTGACAGCATCCAAAGTCAAACGGTCAATGCCATTACGGATTGGCAAGAGGCGAATGCTACAAATGCCCTGATAGCTTTTCTTAGGAATATCTAAGCTGAGATCGAGAAAAATATGCTCCACCTGTCCGGGGCGATCGGGATTGTAGTGTGGTCTTGCTCCCGGTAACTCAAAAGGTTTGTGTCCGTTATTATCTGTATCAAAATAAGACTTCGACATTGATCCTTACTGACCTTGTAATCCTGAAAAGTCTGGCTTGGCTAGATGTAATTAAGCAAAATAGCGGTATCTGTATTTCCCAAATCAATAGGGCAGTATGGGGGTTAAGATTCCCATTGGGGATTGGAGGATTGAAATTAATCTCACCCAAATTTCCGAAGATCGATTGTCGATCCTGGGACTTTTTTCCATATCCCTCCCGCATTTCCTTTTACTGATGTTTTGCACTTTTTTGTCATCGAGTCAAGTGTCTCTTGCACCTCGATAGATTCTCATTAAGTACAAATACTCCTAATTGTTCTTATAACTTAGGATAACTTGCTGCTGTTGAGCAGGCTATTTTATTTGAGATGAACAGCATATCATTTGCGGATTCGCTCCTCATTCCCTTGGAGTCTTTTTTAGGGTAATTATTTGAGACTGCTAGCTTATAGGACTACTAATTTTATCAGTAAATACCGATCGATGAGCGGAAATTATTAATAAATCCGAAAACTCTACAGTGACACTTGTATAAATCTCGGTGACAATCTGAGCAAAAGAGGATAATAAAATGCCCGAAAGTAAATCAAAGTTTTTCATTCCTGCCGTTGGTGCTGCTCTTGTTGTAGCAGGAAGTATCGCGGCTTATATGTATTTGAAAGGCCCATCAGGAAGTAGCTCAGACGCTCTCGGCAGCGCTAAATTAGTACCTTCAACAGCATTGATGGCAACTTATATTACTACTGACCCTCAAGCTTGGGCAAAGTTACAGCAATTTGGCACTCCAGAAGCACAAAAGTTAGTGGCAAAAGGTCTGGAAGATTTCAATAAGCAAATGTTCAGTGACGGTAACGTTTCTTATGAAAAAGACATAAAGCCTTGGGTTGGTGGTGTGATGATTGCTGTACTACCACCAAATTCTGTAAAACCTGCACAGTTAAAAGTGCCCTCCGGGACACCTAATGCACCAACAAATTTACAGCAGGAATCAAATATCCTGATAGTAGTGGGAATCAAGGATAAAATCAGTGCCTTGAATTTTGCTAATAAATTGAAGTCACAAAAAGGTGTGAAATCCCAGGAATCTGACTACCAAGGTCAAAAAATTCTTGAAACTATAGAAAATGGCAAACCGACATATAGCGTAGTTTTAAATAATAGTCACTTGATATTAGCCCCCGAAAAGCAAGCTGTAGAAAAAGCAATTGACACCTTTAAGGGACAGTCTTCTTTTGCCAGTAAAGAAGGTGCAAGCAGCATTCTTAGTAAAGGAGTGGATGTTAAAAATAGCCTCGCCCAAATTTATGTACCAGACTATGCAGGCATGGTACAGCAGTTAACTGCCGGAAGTCAGCAGGCAAAACAGTTACCTCCACAAGCCTTGGCGCAACTGAAGCAGATAAAATCTGTGGTAGCGGGTGTTGGTGTTGATGATGCGGGAGTGCGGGTAAAAGCGATCGCTAATTTAGATCCACAGCTGAATAAATTCCAGTATCAATCAAGTCCGGGAAATATAGTCGGGCAATTTCCTACTGATACCTTTGCTCTGATTAGCGGAAATGGCATCAGCCGTGGCTGGGAAACCTTAGTAGAACAGTCAAAAGATTATCCCGAAATGAAGCAAGCCCTGGAGCAAGCGCGAGGGCAAGTGAAAATTGCCAATCTTGACCTGGATAAGGATATTTTTGGTTGGATGAATGGGGAATTTGCCTTTGGTGCTATTCCATCCAATCAAGGAGTGTTAGCGAGTGTTGGTTTTGGGGGTGCTTTAGTATTTGACACTAGCGATCGCAAAACAGCCGAAGCCACCTTGACAAAATTGGATAATTTGGCCAAAGTACAACAAATCAACATCGCCAATAGAAATATCGGTGGTAAAGACGTAACTGAATGGCAAATCCCCAAGCAGGGAGCTTTATTGGCGCATGGATGGCTAGATCAAGATACTGTATTTGTGGCTCTTGGTGGCCCAATTGCTGACGCAATCAGCGATCGCAAGAATCAATCTCTCGATAAGAGCGACGCTTTCAAAGCCGTTACTGGTTCTTTGCAAAAGCCCAACGGCGGCTATTTCTACCTGGATATGGATAAAACTAAAAATGTACCCGTGGTTAATAGTTTAATTTCATCTGATGCCAATACCATCACCATCCTTAATTCCATTCGTGGTCTTGGTTTTACCGCTAATAGCCCTGATAAATCCACCAGTGAATTAGAGATGTTGTTAGCTCTCAAGCCTTCTGCAAAATAGGGGATTGGACAGAAGAGCTAGAGGGGCAGGGGAGCAGGGAGCGGGGAGCAGGTGCATGAAGAAGAGACAACGAAGAGGGGGGGAGACAGGAGAGACTTGTTCAATAATTCCCCCTTGTCCCCCTGTCTCCCTGCTCCCTGCTCCCCTTCCCCCTGCTCCCACTTACAACACTTCATGATTCCGAGATTCCAATGTCTGGCTCAGTCTATCCAACGCCGCAGTCAGCCTTTCCTGAGCTATAACATTAGCGTCTGATGGCGGGGATTCTACGGAAACATCCTCTTGCCTTTTGAATGTTTGTAAGGTGCGAATTGCTACAAATAACATCAAGGCAATGATTAAAAAGTCAATGATTGCGCCAAGAAATTGACCGATCGCAATTCCTGGGCCTATGGTGATAGTTCTCCATTCTTTGCCAGTCACGCCAATCAAAGGGTTAATCAATGGCATAATCACATCCTCAACAAAGGAGGTGATAACCCGGCTGAAGGCAGTACCGATGATGACTGCGATCGCTAAGTCAATTACATTGCCTTTGAAAGCAAATTCTTGAAAATCCCTTAAAAAGCCACTTGCTCTTCTTGCTCTTGCCATACTTGAGACTCAATAAGTTAGTTGTAGTCTTTTTTTATATGGCGCTCAACTTTTTTCCCTCTCTGTTGAGATAGATTTTGTCAATCTTCAATGAAGTGTATAAATTAGAGAACAGTGTGATTCTCTGGAAAAACAAATCACACCAAAATTTTCCATATCAAAATTCCATGACATCATTATATAATTCAATTCATTTCTAGACTGCCGTCCAGCAATTATGTCATAAGTAAAAAAGCTGTGAACGCAAATTAATTTATGACTGCTACTGTAAAAACGACTCCTGGCTTCGCTTCCCGCTTGGTAAATGGCGTACTGGCAATCAAGCCTTTAGCCAACCTAGCCAAACATCAAGCCCGTCAAATGATGATTAAACGTGCCGAGAGAATTGGTGTGCCTTGGACACAAGAAGTCGAAACACTACAAGCGCATGATTGGAAGGCTGATCTAGCTCAAGTACAAAATCCTGAGCTTTCCTACCCAGAATACTATTTGCGGTCATTCCATGCCTACGAAGGTGGAAACCTCAGTTGGAAAGCTGCTTGCGAGTTAGAAGTTGCTGCTCGTACTGTCCATGCTGGAATTTGGCAGGATGCTGGAGCAGAAGGAGATGCTAGACTGCGCCAAAGTTACCACGATATCCTCAAAGCGCAAATCCCCAATCAACCCCAAGAAATTCTAGATTTGGCCTGTGGTGTGGGTTTGAGTACATTTACCATGCAAGAAATTTATCCCCATGCCAAAATTACAGGCTTGGATTTATCTCCCTACTTCTTAGCTATTGCCAATTACCGCGCCCAACAACGCCAAGCTAAAATTAACTGGCTTCATGCCCAAGCAGAATCTACTGGGCTACCAGATGCCTCATTTGATTTAGTCTCAATTTTCTTGATGTGTCACGAATTACCCCAGTCAGCAACCCGACAGATTTTAGCTGAAATGCGGCGCGTGCTGCGTCCAGGTGGCTACTTGGCAATCATGGATATGAATCCCAAGTCTGAAGTTTACCAGAAAATGCCAGCCTATATTTTGACGTTGCTCAAAAGTACTGAACCGTATTTAGATGAATATTTTGCTTTGGATATTGAGCAAGCTTTTGTTGAGGCAGGTTTCCAAACTCCCACTATTACCAACAATACCCACCGTCACCGCACAGTAATTGCTCAGGTGAGTGGTTGATTTTTCTCTACTGCTGTGGTCAGCAATACCACCCTTGCTGCTGCTAGGCTACTACTACTATCGAGTACCATTTGCCCCACCTCTGTTAAAGTTACTGATGTTCTTTGGCATCGGGGCAATATCTGGTCTTTTAGCCCTTAGACTTGAATGGAATTTTGAAACTGTAGCCAATTGGGTTGTAGACTGGGAACGGATTAAGCGATCGCTTCCTGGTGCAATCTTGCGGCAGCTTGTGGAAGTAGGTTCAATTGAAGAAGGCTGCAAGTTAGCAGGGGTTGTTGTGCCAACCTACTATTTGCAACGCACGTATCGATTACTTCCCTCAACTGTTTTCCTCTTCACCATAGCCGTTGCCCTTGGATTTACCGCCGAAGAGAACTGGATTTATCTTTTTCACAATACAGGATCAATTCTTGGGCGTACTATTAGCACGCCAGTCCACGCCATGTTCTCTGCACCTTGGGGATATGCCTTGGCAATGTATATTTCGTCTAAGAATCGGTTACATCAAGACAGGAAGTTCATTCTTTGGGCTTGGCTGAATTCTGTAATCTGTCATGCCCTAGTTAATATTCTATCTAGTGCTTGCAGTTACTCACGAGCGCTATGTTTCCTTAATTATGGTTTATTTCCGTTTTTATTGTGGATGTTTTGGCGACTAGAACAATTACTGCGAAAAGTTCAAGGTAAACCTGTAATTACCCTGATTTCAGAACGTACACCCCAACGCCATTACTGGCAGAGGGGTTTAGTGCTTTTTGCCCTCGTGCTGGGTGGAAATGCTATTTTTGGGCTGTTTCTCTTAGCCAATAAAATTATTCCTTTGAGTCCGTCCAAGCTTTTTGACAGTTATATTTTGTGGTTTATATTTAGTCGCTTTTTGCTAAATCTCTTTTTTGGAGTTTTAGCTTGGGGCATTTATCGCTATTTGCGACATTCCGCCCGCCGTCGGTATTTTTAAAATATGATTTAAGAAAATGCTAGGGGGTTTCTATGCAAACAACTCCAGTGCGTTGGACGACAGATGACCTAGAGTTATTCGCTGGCGATCGCAGAAATCGTTATGAGATTATTGATGGAGAACTATTTGTGACTAAATCACCTAGTTGGGATCATCAATCAAGTTGTGGCAATATTGTTACAGTTCTTAACAATTGGTCAGATGAAACTGGTCTAGGTAAAGCTGCGATCGCACCTGGAATCATTTTCTCAGATTCTGACAATGTGATCCCTGATGTGGTATGGGCAAGTCATGAACGGTTAAAATACTTACTAGATGAAGCTGGACACCTCACGGGCGCACCAGAGTTAGTAATAGAAGTTTTATCTCCCGGTGAAAAAAACGAGAAACGTGACAGGGAAACAAAGCTAAAACTGTACTCAGTACAAGGGGTTCAAGAATATTGGATTTGCGATTCTATACAGAGGAAAGTTGAAGTTTATCGACGTGAACAGGCTGCATTAAAGTTAGTAGCTACTCTATTTAGTCAAGATGAACTGACAAGTCCTTTGCTACCTGGTTTCACCTGCTTAGTCAATAAACTTTTCTAGGCTTGGATTTTTTTCGATTATCCTCTTTACTCTGTGTTCTCTGTGCCTCTGCGGTTAAATAAATAACTTTTAAACCGCAGAGAAACGAAGAGAATCAAATAAATTTTAAGAATCACTTTGAAAGGGCAATTTTTAATAATTACGAATTACGAATTATTAGAAATGTCCTATGCCTAAATTTACAATTAGCTAAACCCGTGCTAATACTGGCTGATTCACATCTGCGCTGACTGAATCTGATTCTGACTCCGTGCAGTAGATTTCGCAGGAGTTATTAGGACTTTCAATCAGTTTCACTTTGTGAAGTTTAGCTCCCAATTCTTGAATGGGCGATCGCAATAAATTACTAATGTAAAGTGCGATATTCTCAGCAGTGGGCACAATTTCGGCAAAGTAGGGGATGTCTTTATTTAAAAAAGTGTGATCGAATGGTTCAACCACATAATCTTCTATGACTTGATTCAAACCCCCTAAATCGACAATCATGCCGGTGCGTGGGTCAATTTCCCCTTTGACGGTGACTTCTAGATGATAGTTGTGTCCATGACCGTGGGGACGGGCACACTTACCATAAATCTCAGTGTTTTCTTCGTTACTGAGATGAGGATGAGCTAGCCGATGGGCGGCGCTAAAGTGAGTGCTGATAGTGAGGTATGCTTCCATTGCGTTTCCTATATAATCTGCCCAAAGTTCAGGATGTTCAAATAACTGCACACGCACTAAAGGCAAATGCGGTGCTAACCTCTGCCAGATAATCCGGGCAATATTCTCAGTGGTGGGCAGAGTTTGTTGAAATTCTGTCCACGCATCGTTGATATAAGAGAAATCCAGTTGACTGGTAACTTCTCGTTTGATTACGTGTTTGACATCAGACAAGTTCAGCACCATGCCATACTCATCCAATTCCCCGGCAAGGGAGATAAATAAGACATAGTTATGTCCGTGTCCAGGAAATTTAGAGCAAGCACCAAATTTTTCAATATTCTCGGCTTCACTCAGTTCTGGCAACCAATAGCGATGACTTGCCGAAAACTGGTCGCGGCGATTCACAATACATTGCATGAGTACACTATGAGCAGAATTTAAAATTTCTTAATCTTTTTCTGTTTCCAGCATAAACTAATTTGTTTGTCAGTTGTTATTAGTCATTTGTTATTTGACCAATTACCAATGACAAATGACCAATGACAAATAACTACATAACAGACGCTTGCGCTTCACAGTGTAATCTCGTAGCTATGCGGAATAGTTCTTGGCCTGTGTGTAAATAACGCTCATCGTAGCTCAAAGGAAAATAAGCCAACTCTTCAAGTCCATCTGCTAATTGATTGAGGCTGTAATAGAGGTTAGCCGCAGTTCCTGCTAAACTAGGAGGATTGGGCAGAGATCGAAAAGTAATTTGTGCCTGTTTGAGGTCATTTCGACAGGTTTGTAAGTATTCCTGAAATTCATCTAACAACTCATCATCAAAAGGATCGGCAGCTAATTGCTCTATTTGCTCCTCTAGAGAATAGAGAATACCATCAAGTAGATGATTAACTGGTTGATAAACTCGACGCAGCCATTCTTCAACTTGCTCGTCAGCTTGCCGTCCGGTTTTTCGTTTTGTCTGGTAATGCTTTTGCGCCGATGCTGTACGCTGTTGGCGATCGCTATTTAATTTTTGAGAATCATTTTGCAGTTGTTGGTCGTAATTGCGGCGATTATGGTTGTCACCTAAGATTTCATAAGCTGCATTGATGAGAATAATCTGATCGCGATCGGCTGTGTCCTGATTAGTGTCAGGATGAAATAACTTAACCAAGCGGCGATAAGCTTGCTTAATCTCCGCAAGGCTTGCACTTGGACTAACTTTGAGAGTTTCGTAATGGTTAGAAACGTGCTTAGAATTGACCATTAATTCAATGTATCGTTAGCTGATGCTAGCGGCTAACCTTGCCTCCAGGTCTTGGAACAACGGTGTACTCAAATACCTCTCACCAAAGCTGGGCTGAATCATCACAATTAAACGCCCTTTGTTTTCTTCACGTTGAGCGACGCGAATTGCTGCACATAAAGCGGCTCCACTGGAAATGCCAGATAGTAGCCCTTCTTCTTTCGCCAAACGCCGACTATAAGCGATCGCTTCGTCATCGGTGATGGTAATCACTTCATCTATCAATTTTATCTTGAGAACTTGGGGAATAAACCCAGCGCCAATTCCTTGGATTTTGTGTGGCCCTGGCTGTCCCCCAGATAAAACTGGGCTATTGGCTGGTTCAACTGCGATCGCTTTCGAACTAGGTTTGCGTGCTTTAATCACTTCTGCTACCCCAGTGATCGTACCACCAGTGCCCACACCTGCCACAACTATATCTACTTGTCCATCAGTATCTTCCCAAATTTCAAGAGCTGTAGTTTCCCGATGTACTTTTGCATTAGCTGGATTGCGGAACTGCTGCAACATATAGGTATTTGGCGTACTATTAACTATTTGCTGCGCTCGTCTAATTGCCCCACTCATGCCTTCCATACCTGGCGTTAGTTCCAGTTCTGCTCCATAAGCCCGCAACATTGCCCGACGCTCACCACTCATGGTCTCTGGCATTGTCAAAATTAATCGATAACCCTTAGCTGCTGCTGTCATTGCTAGGGCAATTCCTGTATTTCCAGAGGTGGGTTCTACTAATATTGTCTTCTCAGGAGTAATCAGTCCCTCCTCTTCGGCGGCGTTAATCATACTCACCCCAATCCGGTCTTTGACTGATGCCGATGGGTTGAGACTTTCCAGTTTCACCAAAATTTCCGCAACACATCCTTCTGTTTGAGGAATGCGGTTCAACTGCACTAGGGGTGTACGACCAACAAGTTCTGTAATGTTACGAGCAATTCGCATAATTATAGTCCTTAGTCATTTGTCATTCGTCATTTTTTATTGCATCGGAACTAGCTTCGGAAGCAGAGCATCACCTTACCTTTGATTTAGGCACTCATCAGCTTTTGATTAAATAATTGTGATTTTACTTGCAGCTTTAGTAGCTTTTTCTCTAGCCTCTTCGATATTCAGACCCTTGGCTAAAGCTACTCCCATTCGTCGATATGGATGAGCATTCGGTTTACCAAATAATCTAATATCGACATCTTTTTCTGACAAAGCATCGGCTACGCCTGTAAAACCAATAGAATCAGATTTTTCTGAAGCTAAAATTACCGCACTAGCTGAGGCTCCTAGCTGTTCTATATGAGGAATTGGCAAGCCTAAAATTGCTCTTAGATGTAGTTCAAATTCATTGAGATTTTGTGAGATTAATGTCACCATTCCCGTATCGTGCGGTCTGGGAGAAAGTTCGGAAAAAATCACTTCATCTTTAGTAATGAAAAATTCAACGCCAAAAATTCCGGCTCCTCCTAAAGCATCAGTAACTTTTCGTGCTATTTCTTGAGATTTTAATATCTTATCTTCAGAAATTAGTGCGGGTTGCCACGATTCTTGATAATCTCCTCGTTCTTGACGATGACCAATAGGAGGACAGAAAATAGTCGATGCATTCCACTGTTTAATTGTTAATAATGTTATCTCAATTTCAAAATTAATAAATTCTTCTACGATTACCTTTTGACTGTCTCCTCTAGAATTTGCGATCGCATAATTCCAAGCTTTCTCAACTTCACTCTTATCCTGCACTACCGACTGGCCTTTACCAGAGGATGACATCACAGGTTTAACAACATTACTAAACCCAATTTCATCAGAAACTGTAATCAATTCTTCTAGGGTTGTTGCATAACCATATTTAGCCGTTCTGATGCCCAATTGTTGATGCGCCAGTTCCCTAATTCTATCGCGGTTCATTGTATAGTTAGTGGCAGCCGCAGTTGGTATAACTGTAATCCCTCGCTGCTCAAATTCGATCAGTTTTTCTGTTCTAATAGCTTCAATTTCTGGTATAATAATATTTGGCTGATATTTTGTCACTACAGCTTCTAAATCATCAGCACTGAGCATAGAAATCACTTCAGATGCATCAGCAACTTGCATGGCGGGAGCATTGGCATAGCGGTCAACGGCAATCACATAATTACCAAGACGTTGAGCCGCGATCGCAAATTCCTTCCCTAGTTCTCCTGAACCTAGCAGCATCAATTTTTGGGGCAACTTAATATTCATCGACTTATCCAGACCAATCTCGATCCAATAATCTTATAATTTTTTGTGTTTCAATTAACGTCTTTTCAAGAGTTAAATCTAGCCCCGCGCAGTTGTAAATCTTGACGTTGTAGCAGAGTTAAACCAGTACCTAGACCCAGGTGACACTTATCTACTAGAGTCTCTAACCAAATAGTCTCATCCAAAGTTGCACCTCGCAAATCTGCATTTCTCAAATCGGCTTTCATTAAATTTGCAAATAACAGGTCTGCATTGACTAAACTACTACCTTGTAGATTTGCTCCAGACAAATTTCCTCGGATGAAGTTTACATCATCTAAAATTAAGCCAGATAAATCTGCTCCTATTAGATTTGGAAATTTTAGCTGACTTGGATATTTAAAAAACCGCATCATACAGATGATATTTGCTTCATTTAGGCGGATTTTAGTTAAAAACTCATAACGACCAATTCCCAGTTGCTTAAGAATTTGTAGACGCTGTAGGGGACTTTGTTCTAAAAACTGGATGGCTGTATGGCGTAGGTCTTGAGTTGGCAGATTTAGCATGATTGTCAGGTTATTACGATACTTGTGCTAATTAAAAGTTTAACCTTAATACAAGAACCCCGACTTCTCACAGAAATCGGGGTTATCATGTATAAAGTTTTACCTAGCGTCCGGCTAACAATGCTTTCGTAGCAGATTCACCCGCTAATCTTACCTGCTTTGTCAACTGGAAATTTAACAATGCTAAAACACTCAACTGAGCCAGGAATGCCATAAAAATTGTTGTCACCCCAGAATATTGGATCGCTGACCAAGGAAAGGTTGAAAACAGCCATACAGTAGGATGTTTCCACGAGGAGATGCCAAGAAATTCTAGAATCATCGGTGGTAAGAACGTTACCGTACCTATAGTACCTATTGCCCAGAAAGAACGTTTGGGAGTTTTCAGCAAAAGTATTAATTGGGCAATGGTAGCGTAAATCATGATTATGCTGATAGACAAAGCTACAGATGAAAGTACTTTTAAGCTGTTAAAATCGTTACCTGCCCCATTATGGCTATAGTCCGTATCAAAAACAGATGTAATTGAAATCCAGACTAGCAAAGGGATAGTAACAATTGCCAGATTAATAGCGATCGCTACAAGTGCAGGGCTTTTTTCTGCCCAAATTAGATCCCGCCAAACACTCTTGCGGCTAGAAGCTTCTTGATGTCGATATCTTGCCCAATCTTGTACATCTTGACGATGAGGGGAAAGAATGGCAATCAAACTCAAAAGTAAGCCCAAGTTGTATGTTGCCAAAAAAACTAAATTTTGCCCAACCTGTTCATCAAAGTCGGAATTAGTGTTCCAAGATTGTAAGGTAAAGCCCCACATCATTATTTGGCAAAAAGCTACTAATACATAACTTTGTCCCTTGTTAATAATTGAGGCTTGAGGGTTACGGAAAGAACGTTTCAGAGCTTGTAATATTCCGTAACTGCACAATCCCAAATTTAATAAATGAAAACCAACAATACTAACAACATTAGTACCTAATGGTAAATAGAAAAACTCTAGGTTTTTCAGTTGAGAACTATTGTATACACGTAACAAGTTAGGAAACAGATAATTTATTGTATCCCAAGGAGCGAAAAGCCTGATCCAAGCAGTTGAGTTATTTAAAATGTTGCTAGAAGACGATGATGCAAACCCCATGACTGTGAACAAGAAAAGCAATATTGCACCGCTACCTAACCAAGGCTGAAAACCGCTAAACAAGCGACTAATTAAACCAAATAGCAATGCGGCACTGTAGAAGAAAATACAGCTAGCAGCAAGAATTGCGTAGTAACTCAAAATGTAACTAAAGGCAATTTTGGCAGAACGTCCAGCCAACAGATGTAAAGGAACTGCAACTAAGATGACGAGATAAACTAAACTCGGAACTCCTAGTAATTTACCAGTTAATATACTAGTTTCAGATTGAGGGCTAAGACGGATGAAATTCAATGTACCGCGACTTTCTTCTTTGGCTAAATCGTTGATTAATAAATAAGTTCCTGCAACTAATAGTGTAAATATAAAAATTACACTCAAAGTCAGGAATATATATTCCCAATGATCTCGCCACCACAACTGCCAATCAATTTGATTTTGGGGACAAATATTCTTTGCGATTAAATCTTTTAATTCAGTAATTTGATATTGATCTGATTGCTGGTAAATCTGATTTTGTTGCCGTTGATATATTTGTCTTAAACGACAATATGTGTTTGTTAGTGAGTATTGATCGTCAGGAAACTCACGTAATTGATATAAAAACACTACCAGTTGCAGCAGTAACGATGTTGCAACTGCGATCGCAACATTAAAAAATTTCAGCCTTCCTTTGAGTTCCCGCAATAGTTGCGGATTCCAATCGCCGATTTTGTCTATAAAATTGGGCATCATAAGAAAAAATTCTCCAAAAATGGGGAGTTATATTTGTTGGCAAATTTAAGATGCTTGTTTGTGACCTAATTTTAAGAAAATAGTTTCTAAGTCTTCTTGGGTACAGTGAAAATCAGTCAGAGGAATGCCTGCTTTAATGAGCGATCGCAACAACTCGGCACTATCCTCTTCTTTACCCGAAAAATTCACCCGCACGCTATTTTTTCCTGATATCACCTCCCACTCTTCTACTAAATGATGATGTTTCAATTCCCTTAAAAGTGCCTCTAGGTTTCCCAGAGTTGATATCACAATTTGCTGGTGGGAAAGACGTTGATAAAGTTGCTGTAGGGAAGTACTTTCTACCAAGAAGCCAAGTTCCATAATTCCCACAGATGTACACAGTTCCGCTAAATCACTGAGAACATGGGAAGAAATAATTACAGTCATCCCAGCTTCTTGCAAAGCCTTGATGATTTCGCGGAAGTGCATCCTGGCGATGGGGTCAAGCCCAGAAACAGGCTCATCTAGTAGTAGTAAAATCGGTTCGTGGATAATGGTTCGCGCTAAACTTAAGCGCTGTTTCATCCCCCGCGACAGGGTAGAAATCTGGCTGTGGCGTTTATTTCCAAGTTGGATAAGTTCTAAAACTTCATGTAGACGTTGAGTGCGGCGTGGTTCTCGTAAACGGTAGAGACGCGCAAAATAATCTAGGTAATCCCAGACTGTCAAATCTTCATATAGTGGGTAGTCATCGGGTAAGTAGCCTAGACGACGCTTCAGTTTGGGATTACTCTTGTCACGGAGTAGGCGATCGCCATTAATATAAATCTCACCCGTAGTTGGTTCTTCAGCAGTTGCCAACATTCGGATGAGAGTTGTTTTACCCGCGCCATTGGGCCCAATCAGTCCATATACCTCCCCCGTCTGGATTTCTAAATCCACATCATTAACAGCAACGTGCCTGTCAAATTGCTTAGTTAGTCCACGGGTGCAAATTGCTAATTCTTTTACCATCGCTGCTGGGGTGCGGCTTGTGATTAACACTTAACGTAACCTCTTTCTACAACTTATGTCAGCCTTGTTTCGGAAATTGAAACTGGCTTTATATAAAGCTGTTTTGAGTCATGGACATTATTTACCGCTATTTTCACTAAAGTTTTAAACAATACTAATTATTAAGTTTTGCTACTGGGAATACTAAAGCTAGAAATCTCTAGGTCTTTTCAGTTAATCAGGTAAAAGCTGCATGGATTTTGAATCGATTATCAATATGCCTGCTATCGGGCAAGCTATTGCTTATGCTATTGAAGATGGTAGGCAATGGGGACTATCTTTTGCCAACAATTTTTATTGGGTAGGTAATAGAGATAATATTGCAAACCTGATGATAGTAGAGTCAACCGCTTGGTCGGTAGGCAATGGCATTTTCAGTGGATTCATAGGACTAGCCGGAATACCCACTGATATTACGATTACATTGTATTCCAATGTCAAACTAGCATCAGCTCTTTTTGCTCTTTATGGCATTGATACAAGAAGCGAATCTGCACGACTACCAATTTTAGCTGCTGCGGCTGGAGTGAGTGTATCTGAACTGGCTAATCAATTAGGAACTCAAGTAGGATCACAAGCTATTCAAAAAACTTTAATGTCCATCCCTGGGAAAACTTTTGCTGAGATAAACAAAGCTTTGGGAATTAAGTTAATTTCCAAAGCAGGCGAGAAAACTTTAGTCAACGTAGCAACAATGATGCCTTTTATTGGGTCTGCGATCGGTGGTACGGTTAACGGGATAATGATGAATGCTTGCGGACATGGAGTGATTGCCTTTATCAGGGTTTGGAATAGGTCATAATTTAGCAAAAGTAGGTAAGGCTTATGCCCTACCTACTTATTAATTCTTATTCTGCTATTTAGAAAACTTTGCAAATGAAAGCTTGACTTTTTGCTCTACTATCAAGTTATTTCTGATAGTGGTGGGATGACGTTATTAATTGCATGAGCAGATGAACCGTTAACTGTATAACGGTATTCGGGAACTGGATATCCAGCTTCGTTAAAGGTTTCACGGATAGCTTTATTAGTGTCGAAATAAACCTGCCAGTAATGATCATTGTTGCAATAAGGACGTACTGCTAGTACAGGCCCTGCAAAGTTGAAATCCTGAATTTCTACATCCGGCGCTGGATTTTCGAGGACATTAGGAATTTGACTAATTTTCGCTTTTAAAAGTGCGATCGCTTCGTTATGTTTCACATCATGATGGATTTGAGCTACTAGATCAACCCGACGGTAAGGATTGGCAGAATAATTCTGGATATTGTCAGAAAAGATTTTATTATTGGCAACAATTGTCAATACATTATCAGGTGTATTAATACTAGTTGTGAACAGCCCAAGTTCTGTAACTGTGCCTGTGACACCTCCAGCTGTAATGAAATCACCAACTTTGAAGGGTCGAAAAACAATTAAAAATGCGCCTGCTGCAAAGTTTGCTAGTAGTCCTCCCCATGCTGCACCAATTGCAATGCCAGCTGCTGCTAACAATGCGGCAAAGGAAGTTGTTTCAACCCCAAAGAAGCCGAGAATTGCCACAATTAGAACAATTTTCAGCGTTACACCAATGATATTCAGAAGATAGTTAATTAGTGTCGGGTCAATTTGTTGGCTTCGGAAAGCACGTCGTACTAGCTTCAATGCAAAATCAATCAAGCGTTGAGCAATCAGCCATATAAGAATTGCGCCTAAAACTTTAAGTCCAAACAGAGTTAACAGTTGAAGGGCAACTTGACCTATTTGATTAAAATTCATAAAGCATTATTGTGTTTGCGTTTATTAACATAAAAACATACAACTAATTTCAACAAAAAATTCCTATAGATAGTTTTTTTTAATTTTTAGATGAATATATAGCTTATATAGCCGAGTTTTTGCGAGAAGTTCTCATACTTGCTGAGTATCGAAATATTTGCCAGATTACTTCCCCGACTCACAAATAAATTAACAACTCCATTGGTACACTTGCTCGGTATGATATTTAATCTGTAAGCATTTACCTAGTAATAATCAGCTATGACCCAGAACTACCGCATTACTCTACTCCCCGGCGATGGCATTGGCCCTGAAATTATGGCAGTGGCGGTAGATGTGCTGAAAGTCGTAGGGAAGCAATTTGATCTGAAGTTTGAATTCCAAGAAGCACTTATCGGTGGTGCAGCAATTGATGCTACAGGCGAACCTCTACCATCTGCCACTCTAGAAACTTGCCGTAATAGTGATGCTGTATTACTTGCAGCAATTGGTGGTTACAAGTGGGATTCTCTGCCATCAAATTTACGCCCAGAAGCAGGTTTGTTAGGGCTACGCGCAGGTTTGGGATTATTTGCCAATTTGCGCCCAGCGAAAATTTTGCCCCAGCTAATCGATGCCTCGACTTTGAAACGCGAAGTTGTGGAAGGCGTGGATATTATGGTGGTGCGCGAACTCACTGGTGGGATTTACTTCGGTAAACCTAAAGGGATTTTTGCCACAGAAACTGGTGAAAAACGCGGTGTCAATACAATGGTTTACACCGAATCAGAAATTGAGCGCATTGGGCGAGTAGCCTTTGATGCGGCTAGAAAACGCGGCGGAAAACTTTGTTCGGTAGATAAGGCGAACGTACTAGAAGTATCTCAGTTGTGGCGCGATCGCATCACCCAACTTTCTGAGGAGTATCCAGATATCGAACTCTCTCATTTATATGTAGATAATGCTGCTATGCAGTTAGTACGCGCTCCCAAGCAGTTCGACACCATAGTTACAGGCAATTTGTTTGGCGATATTCTCTCTGATGCTGCTGCCATGCTTACCGGTAGTATTGGGATGTTACCCTCAGCGAGTTTGGGTGCTTCTGGGCCTGGTGTGTTTGAACCCGTTCATGGTTCAGCCCCAGATATTGCTGGACAGGATAAGGCCAATCCTCTAGCACAGGTTTTGAGTGCGGCGATGATGCTACGCTACGCCTTAGATCAACCAAAAGCGGCAGATCATATCGAACAAGCTGTATTGCAAGTTTTAGAACAAGGCGATCGCACTGGGGATATAATTTCTCCAGGAAAAAACCTCCTTGGTTGCCGCGCTATGGGAGACTCACTCATTAAGGCTCTCGAACAAAAATAATTTTAAAGTGCAACCTGGCCAATTTGGCAACCTTTGCTATAAGTTTCGGGTAGACTAAAGGGAAATCTAGCAATCAAATAACAGTCGATAGTGTACGCATTACGACAGAATCCAGTAAATTTCACCGCCCCAAAGAACCAATCGCCTTTGATTGATCCTGCTGTAATCAGAGCTGCTGGGCAGATATACTATACTCACTGTGAAGTTCATCCCGAAATCGCTGGGCAACCTTCCGGTGTAGCAATTAATCGTGTTAATCATCGAGGTAAGGTTATTTTTACTAACCAACCAGTTCTTTTACCTCAAGAGTGTTTTGTACCCTTAAGTCAAATTGAATCACATATCTATTAGTCATTAGTCATTAGTTATTAGTTATTAGTCATTAGTCACTTGTACTGAGCGTAGTCGAAGTATTGGTCAGTGGTCATTAGTCATTAGTCATTAGTTCTCGACAAAGGACAAAGGACAAATGACTAATGACAAAAGACAAAAGATAAACGACAAATGACACAGAACTAATGACAAAGGACTAATGACTGTATGGACATTTTGTTCGCTATTTTAGCGAGTGTAATGGTCTTTGCTTTGGGTGCATCTATTGGCAGTTTTCTCAACGTTATTGTTTATCGGCTACCTGCTGGGTTGTCAATTCTTTGGCCGCCTTCTCGTTGTCCTAAATGCTTAAACCAGCTAAAAGCTTACGACAATGTACCAGTATTTGGCTGGATTTCATTAAGAGGGCGGTGTCGATATTGCAAAAGCAAAATTTCTGTCCGTTATCCCGTGGTAGAAGGGGTGACGGGCATAATTTTTTTGCTGGTTTTTTCAGTATTTCAAGTTTCGACTTTCACAATAGGCTATTGGGCTTTTTGTAGTTGGTTATTGGCACTATCGCTGATTGACCTAGATACAATGACCTTACCTAATCCACTTACTCAGTCGGGTTTAGTGGTAGGAATTTTATTCCAAATGGTGATTGGTTATCTACCAGAAGGAAGTTCTGTGGCGTTGGTAAATCACCTTATGATGGCCATAGTAGGTGCAGTCTTGGGCTTATGGCTATTTGATGCGATCGCCCTATTGGGTTCAATTGCCTTTGGGAAAACTGCAATGGGTGCAGGTGATGCCAAGTTAGCAGCCATGATGGGAGCCTGGTTAGGCTGGAAATATTTGCTCTTAGCTAGTTTTATTGCCTGTGCGCTGGGAGCCTTAATTGGCAGTAGTGTTATTATGCATAAACGGATACTCCTAGGTCGAAGCAAGCTACGCGCAGCGTCTGGTAGAGAAGCCCCTAATGAAGAGACATCGACACACAGGTTAGGACAAAAGATGCCTTTTGGCCCTTTTCTCGCTTTAGGATCTCTGATTACCCTGTTTAGCGGCGAAGCAATTTTGTCTACCTATCTGCGGTTATTTTTTCCAGCATCTTGAATTGCAGTCGCGAGTATGGAGAGAAGGGGGATAAGAGGAGTAACCTATATCGAATGCCCTTTCATAAGAAAAATTTATAATTCGTGACTGTAACCAACATTACCCCATCGCCCCTTCATGTTTTGATAAGATTCTGCTTGTGACTTGTATTACCCTCTTGATGACGATTAACCGTTAGCAAGCACAACTATTGCAGCAGATGCTGATCGTTCATAACCTAGCAATACGAATCATTGATTTGGGTGGGAGAGGGAGAGCATCTTATTTGGAGGTTGGTATTCTCATGGCTTTGTCAGTACGTCAATATAATTAAGTCTGCTGAAAATAAAGAGCAGGAGACTTGTATTGGTATAAGTATTTTCGTTAAGCTGGCAACCAAAGATGAAAATTAAGGTCTGAATTGCTTAAAAGCGTAGTTTGACGATGTAGTAATTAGTCATTAGTAAAAAAAAATGACTCATGACTAAGGACAACCCAATACGGTTTGACATGTTTTCGACCTCATACCCACTTAAAATAAAATAAAAAATGGCTAACAACGAAGAATCACGTGGTTTAAAGTCTCTATTTGATTGGTTTGCAAATCGACGGAAATCAGGATCTACCAGCCTGGAACGCCAAGAACGTGAAATTGCTGATGGATTGTGGCACAAATGCTCTAAGTGTGGCGTATTGGCATACACAAAAGACCTGAAAGCCAATCAAATGGTTTGTATCGAATGTGGTCATCATAATCGTGTAGATAGCGATGAGCGCATTCGCCAATTGATAGATAACAATACCTGGAAACCTCTAGACGAGCATTTGCGTCCAACCGATCCGCTAGAATTTCGCGATCGCAAACTCTACAGCGATCGCCTGCGGGAAACACAAGATAAAATTGGCTTAATAGACGCAGTTAACACTGGTTTAGGTCAAATCAATGGTTTGCCCATTGCCCTTGGGGTTATGGATTTCCGCTTCATGGGTGGTAGTATGGGTTCGGTTGTGGGAGAAAAACTCACCCGGATGATTGAGCAAGCCACTCAACGGCGGTATCCTGTAGTGATTATCTGCACCTCCGGCGGCGCGAGAATGCAAGAAGGAATGCTTTCCCTGATGCAGATGGCGAAAATCTCCGCAGCCCTACAGCGTCATAAAGACGCGCGACTATTATATATTCCCGTTTTGACCAATCCCACAACGGGCGGCGTTACCGCAAGTTTTGCAATGTTGGGCGATATCATTTTGGCAGAACCCAAAGCAACCATTGGTTTTGCCGGTCGGCGAGTGATTGAGCAAACCCTACGAGAAAAACTCCCCGAAAATTTTCAGACTGCTGAAGATTTGCTCCAGCATGGTTTTGTTGACGATATCGTACCCCGCACTCAATTAAAGACCACCCTAGCCCAGCTGATTGCTCTACACCAGCCTGTACTAACACCACCTCACATGGTGTTGTGGGAAACAATGTCCTTAACTTCTACCGCCGCAGAATAGAACATGGGGAATGGGGAATGGGGAATTGGGAAGAGGACAAGGGGACAAGGAGAATTGGGGACAAGGGGAAAGACTTGTTTCAAGTTCTCACCTCTTGTCCCCTTGTCCCCTTGTCCCCCTGCCCCCTGCCCCCCTGCCTCTTTTCCCCTCCCTCATCCTCTCTCCGGCTCTTTGACAAAAACGAGTGGAAGAAGTGCTGCTAGTCGAAATAGACTAGAGAGGGCAAACAACCCTACCAAGCCTCCAAACTGAGCAAATTGGACGATGAAGCTGCCTATAGTTGCGCCTAAAGCACCACTTCCGCCAGCAACGGCAGCTGCGATCGCAAAATAGATAGACTGATTTTTAATTGGTGCGATCGCCAATTGTATATTGTTACTACACAAATCAATTGCCGCCCATGTACCTCCAGCCAAGATGTGTAACAGAGGTAGCCACAACCAAATATCAAAGCGATTAGCACCAATCCCCAGCCATAGTAGTGGTGTAGCTGCAACCAAAATTCCAATACAGATGAGGATGGGACGATTGCCTATTTTATCTGCTAATTTTCCCCATAAAATCAGCATTAGCAAAGTCGCCCCCGCCTGAAGGCTGTTGTAGATAGTCACGTAACTGACATCCAAATCCAGCGTGTCCAGCATATAGAGGTTAAAAAAAGGAGCGCTGAGGTTCAC
Source organism: Nostoc sp. FACHB-133 (assembly GCF_014698055.1). Lineage (NCBI taxonomy): Bacteria > Bacillati > Cyanobacteriota > Cyanophyceae > Nostocales > Nostocaceae > Nostoc > Nostoc sp. FACHB-133. The sequence goes on along the minus strand of NZ_JACJSH010000018.1, from coordinate 76,189 downwards.
AGCAAGATTCCAGAAGCTGAAATACAGCAAAAATCTTAAAAAGTTAGAGTTTTTCCAAACACTATTAGTTAATTGGTTTTGTAGTGGATGAATTGATTGAGCGACTTCAGAAGATTCATCTTTTGCAACCTCTGGCTGAATCTCACTTGTTTGAATTGAATTGCCATAATAACTATTTTGCGATCGGGGATTCATATCCACTTGGAAATACTGACACCCCAATCCCGCAATTCCAAGCACAATGCTTATCAGCAGAACCACCCCATAGCCTTGTATAGTTCCACCATACCAATGTGATACAGCTAAACCAGCCATTGGTACGCAAACTAAATTGGTGAGATTAGCGGCACTATTGCGTGTCCCAAAATACCTGCCTCGCAATCGTCGGGGAACTATCATTGCAACCCAACTTAGCCACGATGCGGTTCCTAGTCCTCCCAAAAGATTGCTGAATAGGACAATCAAAAGTGTTAATATTACCAATTCGTGAGTATTAATCACTCCCAAGCTTACGCCTACAATACCGATTACTAGAGCCAGCCATAGCAGCCGACCAATTCCGTGTGTCCAAAGAGAATATTGAAAGCGGCTGGTGCTACGTTCAGACAAGTAAGCACCCAACGGTTGAATCAGATTGACCAACATGGGGATAGAGCAAAGCATCCCAAAGACTACTGGACTAGCACCCAATTCCACCAAGAAATTGCTGAGTAAAATCCCGCCAGTTCCAAGAGAGTAAACCGCCGCTAAGACAGAATCCGCAGTGGAGGCTTTTAAACTTGTGCGAATGGCATCCTTGGGAATTCGAGAGGTTGGAGAAAGTGCTGTTGGTGGTAAAGAAATCTGGGGAATTTCCAGAGTCAGTGGCGTAGTTGTTTCAACCTGAACGGAATCCATAATGTATGTTTATGAGTAAAGCATCCTGATATAAATCCGGTTGTCGAAGAACTCAGTATGCTTTTATTAGCATTTTTAATAAGTTTTCGTTATTCTAGCTTGCAATTTTCAACAAAAATTTTGGATAAGTAAATATCACTCCTTAGTAACAGAAGGTACAAGTGATCAAACAAAGATTGTTTAGTTTTTTGGGATTGGTAATGGCGATCGCGATCGCCATTATTGCTTGTCAAAGTCTACAATTACCAAGCAAACCCTTAGCATCTACCGCAGTTAGTATCAAACTTAGTGGCTGGGGAGGTTCTCCTGTTGAGCAAAAACTCTTGAGACAGGTATTGCGAGAGTTTGAGATACAACATCCAACTATTAAGGTCAAATATGAGGTAATTTCCGACCAATACATGGATGTAATCAAAACTCGTTTAGTTGGGGAAGCTGCACCCGATGTCTTTTATCTTGATGCGCTAGAAGCTCCTTTCTTGATGAGTCAGAATGTCCTAGAACCATTAGAAAGTTACATTACCCCCGAATTTGAACTAACGGATTTTGAAGATACTCTACTCGATAGTTTCAAATATCAGAATCATATTTATGGTCTTCCCAAAGACTATTCTACCCTTGCCCTGTTTTATAACAAAAAAGCATTCGCCGCCGCAGGGTTGAGCAATCCACCGACTACTTGGGATGAATTACGTAACTACTCGAAACAATTGACAGGCAAACTTAACAAATACGGCTTTGGGGAAATTCCCGAATTGGCGCGTCAGGCTTACAAAATTAAAGCCTTTGGTGGGCAACTCATCGATCAAAATGGTTATGCTACCTTTGCGAGTGAAGCAGGTTTAAAGGGTTTAGAGTTAGTAGTAGACCAGTATCAAAAAGACCGCTCCTCTGCCCAAAAATCTGATGTCGGGACAAACTCAGGTAGTGAAATGTTTGGTCAGAGTAAAGTGGCAATGGTAATTGAGGGTAATTGGGCAATTCCTTATTTAACTGAAACCTTTCCTCAAGTAGAGTTTGCTACTGCACCAGTGCCTACCATTAATGACAAAAAAGGCACGATGGTCTTTACAGTTGCTTACGTGATGAATAATCTTGCACAGCACAAAGCCGAAGCCTGGGAGTTGATTTCTTATCTCACGGGCAAAGAAGGAATGCAAAAGTGGACAGGAACAGGGTTTGCTTTGCCAACACGTAAATCAGTGGCAAAGAATTTGGGCTACGACCAAGATGCACTGCGATCGCCATTAGTGGCGGGAGTAGATTATGCTACACCGTGGCAGGTGGGTAAATATCCAGGTGCGATCGTGAATAACTTTGAGAACCAGTTTATCAGCGCCTTGTTGGGGCAACAACCATTAAAGCAAGCGATGATGAAGGCACAGAATGAAGCTAATCAGCAAATTAAAGCGATGGATTAAACAATCTTTCTTACCTTCACCAAATCACTTCTGGGTAGAAGTTTGCTATCTCTTGATCAGATGTAATTATTGCAGCTTGATTACTTCTGGCTAGTGCGACGACAACTCGATCTACTGGATCTCGATGACCCCATTCTAAATTGGCACTTTCCATCCAAATATTTTCATCAATGGGTACAATCTGAACAGTACTAGACTTTTTCAGCGTTACTACGTACTCGTTAAGATTGACTCCTAAATCTAGTTTTTTATTTTTGATTTTTAAAGCAATTTCCCATATAGCTATAGACGGAACAAGACCATTTTTATCCCTTTCCATCTGGTTGCACGCTTCTTTAGCTTGTTCAGAAAGTTTGGCTGGATCTAAACTCCACCAGATTAAGGCACAAGTGTCAAGGACTATCTTCACAATTGTGGCCATTCCTCAGTTGTTGGTGTAGTTAAATCCTCAAAGTACTTCACTTTACCGCGCATTTCTCCAAATAACTCCTCTGTTGAAGGTGTTTGCGCGTATTTGGAAATTTTCACGACTGGCTTACCGCGATCGGTAACTACAATTTCTTCTCCCTCTGACTCTACAAGTCGTAAGAACTCAAGAAGTTGAGATTTGAGTTTACTTTTGGAAATTGATTTCATAATAACCATAGTCATGACTATAGTCATATTTTAATCGGACATACAGCAGTTCTAAGATCATTTCTAAAAATAAATTAAAAAAATTGACTATTTATTAGGCTTGGTAAGCTAAACCACATCTGGTTAGCATATTTACAGTTTATATAACTGTTGCAAGGTGGGTAGCATTCGACTGAGCGCTCACGGCGAAGTCTTCCCCGCTCTAATTATGCAAGTTAAATGTGGAACAGCTTATTTCCTTAATTCCCTTGCAACCACTCATCCAAGTGAGACATTTCCACCGCACGGTTCAACAGCAATCCATTCACTTCGTTTGAGCCGGAGTGGAGGGCGAAAATATAATATTTGCCGTTTATATTACTGATAATTGCACCTCCAGAAGCACCGTGATTAGTATCACAGTTGTGGTACAACAAATTATCCTGACGGCGGAGGATGCTGCATTTCAGGTGAACGCCAGCAGTCATACTTTCACCGGCAGTTAGATTTTCATAACCTTTTTTCTTAGGGTTGGGAAAATCACCAGAATAACCTACCAAAGCGAACTTTTTCGTATCGCCAACCAAACGAGAAGATGGTAGAGATTTCCAGCCTAAATAACCATATTTTTTACCGATAGGCTTGTTAAGTTTCAAAATCGCCCAATCATTTGCATAATCAGCTAAATTGCCATTTTTAAAGTCTGTGCCGTAATGAACATTAGTGGCGTAAGCTACATCATTTTTACTTTTGACGACACCATTAACTAAGTTTGGCTCAAAGGCGATCGCTTGACTAACTTTTCTGGTTTCCGGGTTAACGACACAGTGAGCATTTGTCAAAACCACATCTTCAGCAATCAAGGTTCCCGTGCAACTGTAACTGCCACCATCAGCACCTATCCCCTCGATTTTACCAATGGCTGACCAAGGGTAGTCTCTGCTAGTCATGGGAATACGGTCATCCTTTGAACCAATAATTGCTCGTTCTCCGGGGAGTTTTTCTTTCTGATTTAGCACCGAAGGCTCCCCTTTTCCTTCTAGTTTAAATTCTCCGGGATTTTCAACTTTGGTAAACTTGGGTGGGGTTTGTGGTTCGGCTGAAACTGAAGCCCAAATCCCCAAAGTTCCTACCCCAATTGTTGCCAGAAAAATAAATTGTCTGGATGTAAATATATTTTTCATGAGAAATCACTCCTGATAAATTTTGAGATGGAAATTTAAACGCAAAGGGGCGCAAAGGGAAGCGCAAAGGTACGCGGAGTATACGATGCTTAATTACGAATTACGAATTACGAATTACGAATTACGAATTATTTCACCGCCACTCACCCAGCAGGGTAAAAGCCGACCAAGAATAGGGGTTACGCCACTTTTCTTGTTCCCACATTTTGAGTTGTGCGGCTCTGAGGGCAGCAGCCGGAGTTTTCCCTTGTTGCAACATTTGGCTGTAAAATTGGCTCATCAATAAAGATGTTGCTTCATCATCAACACTCCATAAAGACACGACCACCCGCGCTGCACCTGCATACATTAATCCTCTTGTCAACCCCACTAGCCCTTCTCCTTTAACTTCTTTACCCAGCCCAGTTTCGCAGGCACTCAGCACCACCAACTCCGCCGGCAAGTTGAGGTTAAAGATATCGGTAAGGCGCAAAAAGCCTCTTTGGGACTTACCTTGTTTATCTATCAGAGAAAGGACAATTCCTGATAACTCTGGGTCAGTGCTGTCTAGAAAACCGTGGGTAGCAAAATGCAGCATCTTGTATTGACTCAGTTGCTTATTGGTAGCCCAGTTGTAGTTAGCATCAAAACCAAAGGCTTGGATGTTCTCTGAGGGTGAGACAAGTTTGAGAATCTCTCGCGCTTCTTCTTCTGTGCCTTCGAGTCTTTGAATTTCGCTGCGGTTGATATTTCTCATAGACCGCTTCAGGGCAGAGTTTTCTAGTTCCTGGTCAATGTTATTATTAGCAACCTTGGAAGATTTACCAGTTACTCGCTCATCGTTAGCGCTAAACACTGGGTCTGCAAGGATGGCGAGGGTTTTCGGTGCTTTTGTGCGCCCTTTGATTTGTTTCCTGAGAATGGCAATGGTGGAAGCGGAAGGTAGACTGATAATTTCATGGTTGACTACCAATGGTTGATAATCTGACCCATCCGCCGATTTGGTTGATGTAGTTAATGCCGCAAAGGGAATGTATTGTAAAGCATCATCACCAACAATTACTAGGCGTTTTTTCCCCAACTTATCAGCAACAGGTACGAGGATAAGTTGACTCAGTTCATTAGCAGCTTTAGCCGTTTCTTCTGGGGAAACTCCCTGCATCCCCGGATTTTTTAAGTAATTGTTGTATAAATTCTTGGCTGCTTTGTCTATCTTTTCACGTCCTGGGAGTTCATAGCTAGAGAGTGAGTCGGGTGTGACAGCCCAAAGATAGCTACGTTCTTCACCTAAAGAATATTGCAATAGCAGTGTGTCTTTATCTAGTTGTTGCTGAATTTCTTTGAGAGTCAGAGGTTGGGGATATATTAAATCGGCATACTCTGGGTTTTTGGCGCGGATTTGTATCTGAAGTTCTCGCTGTTGTTGGAGTATGTCTTCGATTTGTTGTTTGGTGTTGGTTAAAAGTTGTTCTGGGGTTTCTTTTTTAGATGATAGTTCTGATAATAATTTTTCCTTAGCATTGATTTGCCATTGTAGACGGCGTTCTTCTGCTAAAAGTGTTGGGTCAATGCCTTTTTTGATATCTATATTTGCTTCGGTTAGTAGTTCAATTAGACCACGTGCGCGGGAGCGATCGCTAACTTCCAGTGCCAAAGCATCGTATCCTTTTGATGGGTCTTTTTTGTGCAGTTCCATCAGCAGGTCGGTGTAGAACTTGTAGTAGTCTTGGACTGAGGCAAAGTAAGAAGCGCGTAGTTCTTTGTCAGCTATTTTGGTGCGTAAATCTTCAATGATTTCAATAGCTGCTTGAATCTGTGTTTGGGCTTGTTGTAAATTACCCTGACTGCGTTCTAGGAAAGCCATATTAAAAAGAGTGTTGGCTTCCCCTCCCCTGTCCCCCACTGCACGGTATATGGGTAAAGCTTGGTTGTAATATTTGAGCGCTTCTTGCTTTTCTCCTAATGAATCGTAGACTAGGCCAATATTGTTGAGGGTGGCGGCTTCCCCTCCCCTGTTCCCCACTGCACGACTTATGAGTAAAGCTTGGTTGTAGTATTTTAGCGCTTCTTGCTTTTCTCCTAAATCAGAGTAGACACTACCAATATTGTTGAGGGTGATAGCTTCCCTTCCTCTGTCTCCCACTGAACGACTTATGGGTAAAGCTTGGTTGTAGTATTTGAGCGCTTCTTGCTTTTCTCCTAATGAGTTGTAGACACTACCAATACCAAGGAGGGTGTCAGCTTCATTTACCCTGTCCCCGACTGCACGACTTATGGGTAAAGCTTGGCTATAGTATTTTAGCGCTTCTTGCTTTTCTCCTAATGAGTTGTAGACACTACCAATCCTGCTGAGGGTACTGGCTTCATTTACCCTGTCCCCGACTGCACGACTTATGGGTAAAGCTTGGCTATAGTATTTGAGCGCTTCTTGCTTTTCTCCTAATGAGTTGTAGACACTACCAATATTGCTGAGGGTACTGGCTTCTCCTCTCCTGTCCCCAGCTGCACCGCTTAGGGGTAAAGCTTGGTTGTAGTATTTTAGCGCTTCTTGCTTTTCTCCTAAATCAGAGTAGACACCACCAATATTGTTGAGGGTGGTGGCTTCTCCTCCTCTGTCCCCGACTGCACGGCTTATGGGCAAAGCTTGGTTGTAGTATTTTAGCGCTTCTTGCTTTTCTCCTAATGAGTCGTAGACAACACCAATATCGTTGAGGATTCTGGCTTCTCTCCCTCTGTCCCCGACTGCACGACTTATGGGTAAAGCTTGATTGTGGTATTTTAGCGCTTCTTGATTTTCTCCTAATGAGTTGTAGACTTTGCCAATATTGTTGAGGATGGCGGCTTCTCCTCCCGTGTCCCCCACTGCACGGCTTATGGGTAAAGCTTGGTTGTAGTATTTTAGCGCTTCTTGCTTTTCTCCTAATGAGTCGTAGACATCGCCAATATTGTTGAGAGTGATGGCTTCCGAGCGTTTATCATCAACTTGTTGCCAAAGCTTCAGCGCTTCTTGCCATTTCCCGATCGCCTCTCGCAGTGATTCTGCTGTCCCTTGTTGATAAAGCTGCATCCCCTCTTGATAAACCCGTTCCGCAGCAGCGCGAGTGGCATTTTGTTGAGTGGTTTCTGGCTGCTGTGCTATCTGCAACCCTTGGTTTCTCGGTGTTGCCCCCACAGCATCAGCAAGCATTATCGCACTTAGCAATAAAGTTAAACTGTAGCGGGTCAATTTTGGTAGAAAACACCAGCAAACTCGTTGAGACTTTGCACTTCTCTTCATTCTTTAGCCTCACAACCTCAATCAGTGATTATTTACAGCCCTATCCCGTCGGCATCAATTCCGATTATTAGTAAATTATTTAATTGTCGCCAGTAATATTGCTGAAACTTTATGTTGATTTTACGGTTGAGGTTTAAGGGTTGCAGTTGTGGTTACTGTTTTTGTAACGAATTCATCGGTAAACGCTGATTTTCTCGTCCTGATGTTTCCTAACAAGAAGGGGATGAGAGGTGATAATAGTTATTGAACGAGTAAAGGTAACTTTGATATGTCGTATAAAGTTAGCATTGTTATCGAAAAAGATGAATATGGATATTATGCTTATTGTCCTGAACTTCCTGGTTGTCAATCTCAAGGTGATTCCCTAGAAGAAGTACAGGCAAATATTAAAGAAGCAGTTGAGCTTTATATAGAAACCTTGTCAAATTCAGAAAAACAGGCGCTTCAGAACAAGGAAACATTCACAATAACCTTGGAGGTAAAAGTTGCCTAAGCTGCCACGTTTGACTGCAACAGAAGCTGAAAAACTTTTATTAGATGTAGGCTTTATTCAAATTAGAAGCAAAGGAAGTCACAGAATTTATTTTCGAGAAGAAGTGAGAGTAGTGATTCCTTTTCATTCAGGAAAAATATTGCACCCAAAAATAGTTAAACAGGTTCTACAAGCCATTGAAATTTCTGAGAATGAAGCAACAGCAAAAGAAGTAATACCTGAGACTGATGAATAAAAATACCATCCCCTAAGCGTAATGGGCGGTTAGAAACCGCGTCTACACAAACAAAAGCTACCGATCCTGGGTTTCAAAACCTTAATTTGACCTTAGTCCGCGCAGGCGGACAAAAGCCTGTGTAGCCGCGTACTCCTACGGAGAAGTAAGCTACGCGTAGCGTGCCGGAGGCTCTATTCCATTTGCCAAGGCAAAAGTAGACACGTATGAGATGCGATCGCCTATTACGAAACTGAGTTTAAATGGAGAGTGGGAAGCGATCGCATAATTGAGTATATTTATTTCAGCACTAAAAAAATAGCGATGTCTACGACGGGCTACGCCTACGCCATTTTTATTGAGCTATTGCTAATACAAAGCCCATTCTAATTTCAGAGTTTCTAGTTTAGGATTTTTCACACTCATTCTTTTACACTCTTCCATAAACTCCTTGACTTGTTCTTGGTTAAGACTTAAACCACCATCTTGTAAATTATTGATGTAAGTAATCACATCTGAAGTTGTTAAAGCTGAACTTATTTCTTCTAAAAGAATAGCATTTTTAACTTCCCGACAAACTAACTCGATATCTGATGACGTAAACTTCATACTTTTCTCTGCCAGAATTTCAAAGTTAACTAACTGATTCATATCAATTTTTGACAGGTAGTGTATGAATAACTCTATTCTTTCTGTTTGAGACGGTGGAAAGATAGGAATCTTCCAATCCAATCTACCAGAACGTTTCAACGCACTATCTATACCACTCAAATAATTAGTAGCAGCTATTACAATCACGTCACTATTTTGAAGATTATTCAGTTCGATGAGTAATTGATTAATAGTTGCTTTTTGGTCTGTGTGGGCGTTGTCTTCGTTACGATTAAACCCAATACTGTCTAACTCATCAATAAATAAAACTGAAGGAGCTTTTTTCTTAGCTTGAGCAAAGATATCTCGAATATTTTTTTGACTTTGACCTATCCAAACACTGACAATATCAGCAGGAGAGAATTTGAAAAAATATCTGCCAGACTCATTAGCAAAAGCATTTGCCAGTAGAGTTTTACCGCATCCAGGTAATCCATAGAAAAGAATTCCACCAATTGAACCCTTGTGTCCCTTAGATTGCAACTTGAGAAGTTTATTTAGTTTTTCTTTTTCTTCGTTTAAACCTTTTACTTGGCTAAAATCAAGCTTAAATTCTTTAACGCGGTTAGTAACTGGATATGCCTGTAATAAACTAGGTTTTTTAACCCCATACTCAAAAGATGGATATTCAATAGAATCAAATGATACTGGGACTAATTGGTGTTTTTCATAATCAGGAGCCATGATTACAACCTGGAAGCGATCGCCATAATATCCAGATAACTTATATTCTAATATTTCCTTAGCCTTTTTTAGTTGGTAATAGTTGCGGGCAATCTCAAAACCGGGAATTACCAACCAAAGACTTTCTAGCTTATTTGGCCATACTTTTGATTTTCTCAAAACTCTTTTAAGGGGATCTAAGAAGAGATTATTATCCTGAAATTCTTGGTATTTGAGAGTTTCTATCTCAACTACCACCTGATTTTTTACATAGACTTCTATGATTTCACTTTGGTACTCTTCGTCATCTGATGTATCTTCATCTGGTGTTTCCTCATCCCTAGAAGTCAACTCAACTTCACAGCCAATATTAGACAATTCATATCCTAGACTTTCTAAGGTTTTAATAGCAAAATACTTGAGATAAATATATTCTTTACTTTCCTGTTGCCACTTCAGACTGTAAAAATGTTCTGGTTTTATCTTCAATAATAACTGTGATTCAGCCTGGATTTGAGCTTTTTGCAAATCTACAAAATAATCTCGCAAAGATGCATCATCTTCCTCTATTTGATAATATGGAAGTTCCAGCAGGAGACGAAAATGAGCATATACTTCTTCTTTATGCTCAAGAGAGGCTTCATTTGGGTATTTACATCTGAGAGTAAAAGTAAAAGGAATTTTACTGGCAACTCTATCTACCAAGTATCCTAAAGCATCTTCTTGCTGATGAGCTTGGATTTCTAATACTGATGGACAATGAAATAATATAAAAAACTGTTCAGAATTATATTTATTGGCAGATAGAGATATCTGTTCAAACTGCTGATCGAACTTTTCCGAATCAAGCAACTCTAAACCAGTATTACCAAGTATAATACTGGTCATAGTTGAGCGATAAAACTGAAAAATGCTAGCATCAGAAATAGAATTTTCTTGTTCATCATCACAATCTTGATCTGAGGCAAGACTTGTAGGAATTTTTCTAGTAGCAGATTTTGGAGTACTACTATATCCTCCGTATTGATATTTTCTAATTAATTCATAATTAAAGATTTTGACAACAATATCAGAGAAGAAATCTTCTACTTGGGGAATCAAAAAAATACCTACTGGCTGGTGAGAATCTAAACATGCTTGAAATCGTTCATATTCTTGTTCAGACCCAAAATCAAATAAGTAGTAGAAAAAATCATGTTTGACTGAGATTGCCTCTTGTAGTTTGACTGAAATTGATTTAGATTCAGCTACTTTATTGATTGCTTCTACACCTTTAATAGAAATAGCAATTTTTGTGTCTAGCGGAATATACAAATCCAAGCAAGGATTTGCACAAAGTCCCAATTCATCAAGAGCAGTATTAAAATTATCTATGAATGATTGACTTCTACGCTGGTAGCCAAACTGTTCTATGATAGTTTTTACCCGTAGGCTTTTTTGAGTTTTATCAGTTCTCTGGAGTTCACTTTTAATCGAACGTAAGTAGGCTGTATATGACATTTTGTGTCCTCTTGCTTGAGTCGGGTTAATTAGCATCTCCAAGGAAGCTAGATATATAGTTCCCTAAATTACATAAGCAGCTAACTAATACAACCGATATCTCGTAAATCGCCGTTTTGCGTCTAGGCTTTCCAAAAATAGAAACTTAATTTAATGAGGTTAAATATTTTTTTACAGGAGTAGGATCAATAATCATGCACAACCCATCGCTACAGCCGGGTTAGTGCGAGATTAAACGGAGGTTCTGTAGTGTTTGCAATCAACAGGCGGCGGAGTAACCCCAGGCGGAATATCACAGAAGACTTGGCTGGGTATATGTTCATGATGCCCACCATTCTAGTTTTGGGGACTTTTGTAGTCTTACCCATTCTCTACGCCGTTTTTCTTTCCTTGCAAAAAGTCCAACTTCTCGGCGGTATTGAGTACGAGTTCATCGGTTTTCGGAACTTCACACGATTAGCTGAAGATGAAAGGGTTTGGATTGCTTTAAGAAACACATCACAATACGTAGCTATTGTTGTGCCCACTCAAACAGTCTTAGCTTTAATTCTGGCGGTAACTCTGAATTCTGGGATTCGCGGTAAAAACTGGTGGCGCATCCTCTACTTTTTGCCCACAGTCACCTCTTCAGCAGTGCTGACGCTGATCTTTATGTGGATTTATAACACTGATGGGTTACTAAACGATTTTCTCGCTTTTGTAGGGCTACCTACTTATAACTGGTTGGGCGATCCAGCTGTTGCGCTCAAAGGCATTATGATCATGAACATTTGGTCAACTGCGCCGTTTTTCATGGTGATTTATCTGGCCGCCTTGCAAGATATACCCCAAACACTTTATGAGGCGGCGGAACTCGATGGCGCAAATGGATGGCAGCAATTTATCCACGTTACCCTTCCCTTGCTTAAGCCTGTAACCTTCTTTGTGGTAGCAGTGGGGGTGATTGGGACTTTTCAACTTTTTGACCAGTCTTACATCTTTTCTGGGGGTACTGGCGGCCCAAATAACGCTACCTTAACTGTGGTGCTGCTAATTTACCAAGCTGTATTTCGGAATTTACAAATGGGATATGCAGCTGCGATCGCATTTTTGTTAGCAGCTGCGATCGTTGCCATCACTTTGATTCAACGGCGACTTTTTGGAGGCGAACGGATTTGACTAAAATCTCTGGCTTAAAAGTCTTGCTATACGTCTTGCTGACCCTCTATGCGATCGTTACCCTAATACCCTTTCTCTGGGCGCTTTCAGCATCATTTAAGCCGCTAACAGAGATTGTGGGTGGTGAACCCAACTTTCTCCCCAAGAATTTTACTCTTGACAACTACAAGCAAATCTTTCTCCAAGAACCGCTATTTTGGCGCTGGTTGTTCAACAGTGTGGTAATTGCCGTCAGCGTTACCCTTTTAAACTTATTGTTAAATTCAATGGCTGGTTATGCCTTGGCAAGACTGCGTTTTGTGGGTAAGCGCTTTTGGTTCTTTCTCATCTTGGCTGTGCTGGCAGTACCAGCGCAAATCACCCTAATTCCGACATTTTTGATTTTGAAAGCGATCGGCTGGTTGAATTCTTACCAAGGCATGATTGTGCCTAGCATGGTGAATGCCACTTTTATCTTTATGATGCGGCAATTTTTTGTTAATTTTCCTAAAGAACTAGAAGAAGCGGCTCAACTCGATGGCTTAAATACCTTTGGAATTTTCCGACATATTGTCTTACCTCTAGCAAAACCAGCACTAGCAGCACAGGCAGTTTTTGTATTCATGGGAAGTTGGAATAATTTTTTACTGCCGATAGTTATCCTATTTGACCCAGAAATGTTTACCCTCCCTTTGGGGCTGAATACCTTCAAAGGCCAATACATTAGCTATTGGAACTACATTATGGCAGCTTCTATGGTTTTTACCCTCCCAGCTTTAGGTATTTACGCCTTTTTTAATCGTTACTTTATTCAAAGCGTTACCTTCACTGGGGGAAAAGGTTAATAGCCATGCCCAATGCCCCATTCCCAATTCCCAATTCCCAATTCCCTATTCCCCAAACAGTATTTTGGGCAACAAATTGCACTCCTAACGTGATATTGGTATTACAGCGACTCAATCTCTATCTATCAGTTAACAAGCATTATGGGTTTTGCAGACCTATCGATCGCAGAGATAGCAGCCGACTACAGTATACCTGTAGAAAAAGTGTTTTCTCTGTGCAACCAACTGGGAATCGCCTACAAACACCAAAAGACCCGTTTGGCGTTAGAAGATGCAAAGGCAATTATTTCCCAAATATCGTTTGAAACACACCCAAAAGGTACTAGCGACTTGGTGGGTGATGACGAGGACACCTAACGGGTGGATCTTGGGCTTTAGCTAATCATTGATAGCTAATGACAAAAAACAATGAGTCATTAGCAATTAGCAGCTTGGAGATTGAGAACCGCTTTCTTAGCTGTGTTGAGCGTCAAAATTTTTAAGGGGAAACATGTTTAGAAGACTAATTGGCGTTGTTGTGGCCACTGTTTTACTCTCGTTTCAGTTGCTTGTCGGTAGCGCGACAGCAGTGGAACTAGACAAAGCTACCCGAACAGTGCCATTAAATGCTCAGGGTGAGACCACCGTACTTAGCCTGAAACAAGTAAAAGAAGGCAAACGCTTATTTAATTACGCTTGTGCCCAATGTCATGCTGGGGGAGTTACCAAAACAAATCAGAACGTTGGACTTACTCCAGACGATCTGGCGCTGGCAACACCCAACCGTAATAACATTGAAGGCTTGGTGGATTACCTGAAAAATCCCACTACTTACGACGGGGAAGAAGAGATTTCCGAAATCCACCCCAGTATCAAGAGTGCAGATATTTTCACAGCAATGCGAAATCTGACAGATGAGGACTTGGAAGCGATCGCTGGTCATATTCTCATACAACCTAAAATCGTTGGCACTAAGTGGGGAGGCGGAAAAATCTATTACTAAATCCTGGAACTGAGTCATTGGGAATAGGGCATCGGGTATCGGGAAGAGGACTTGGGGACAAGGAGAATTGGGGACAAGGGGAAAGACTTGTTTCAATTTCTTACCTCTTGTCCCCATTCCCTATTCCCCATTCCCCATTCCCTTTTTGCAATAAATTTCTCCCTATTTATTAAAAAAAAATTGTATCTATGACAATCTGTCATATTTGGTGTTGATTTTATTTAAAATGAGAAAGGAAAAAAAATTGTTTGTTTAGGAGAGAGCCATGAAATTGATTTCAGCAAGCTTGCGACGCTTTAGTTTAGCTGTGTTGACAATCCTTTTAGTTGTTAGCAGCTTTGCTGTTTTTACTCCCAGCGCTTCGGCTGAAACCTACCAGGTGAAATTAGGTACTGATAAAGGACTGCTAGCATTTGAACCCAAAAAGTTGACAATTAAACCAGGTGACACAATTGAATGGATAAACAATAAAGTTCCTCCCCACAACGTTGTGTTTGATGCAGCCAAAAACCCTGCTAAAGATGCCGCTTTAGCAAAATCTCTGTCTCATAAGAATTTGCTGATGAGTGCTGGTAAAACAGAAAAAACTACCTTCCCCGCAGACGCACCTGCTGGTGACTACACCTTCTATTGTGAACCTCACCGTGGTGCTGGCATGGTTGGTAAAATAACTGTCCAAGGCTAGAAACGTCCTCATTGCCACAAGATGATTTCTCTTGTGTGAAATTACCTCATAGCAACATGCCACGCTCCTAGAGTGACGCACACAATGGATAAATGGCGGTAACGAATCTTATCGTCCCCTAAAACGCTAAACAATCTGTAGCGATTGAGGGATGAATTCGTTACCGCCAATTTTGATCAAATTTGACTTAATCAGGGATTAATCACGTTTATACTCTTGCTGGAGGCTTGTTGCGAGGAAATTCTCTTGAGAATACTTTTATTAATCTTAATGATAGCGATCGCTCTATTCAAATTGACATTCATTAGTCCAGCACTAGCTGCCGAAACATCCAACGGTGCTAAAATTTTCGAGGCTAACTGCGCTTCTTGCCATATAGGTGGCGGTAATATCCTTATTAGCCAGAAAACCTTGAAAAAAGAAGCATTGTCAAAATACCTAGAAAATTATGATAGCGACTCAATCGAGGCGATTATCCACCAAGTCCAAAATGGTAAAAATGCCATGCCTGCCTTTAAAGGAAAGTTAAGTGCTGAAGAGATCCTAGAGGTAGCTGCTTACGTTTTTCAGAATGCAGAACAAGGCTGGTAAGCTAGCTCTCAATTTTATGGAATCTAGATTACTCTTAGGGGCATAGCAATACTCATACCTGTCAACTTAGAGCCAAAGTGAATAAAACTCACAGCTACACAAACTTAGCTACAAGAAGCAGACTAAAGAAAATTTGAAACCCACGGAGGTGGGTTTTATTTGTATAGATGCGGTTTATAACCGCCCTTTTACCTAGTTTTTAATCCCAAATCACCAGCAAGTGATTATTTTTCTGGATTATACTTGTCTCTGTTTTCCTTGACTTCACGCAACCGTTCTACTAGTTTTTTATCGGATTCAGTAGAGGGTGTAGCCTGAATCTTATTGACTCTCGGTAGCACTAAGGGTTTCGAAGTATTAGCTGCCGATGAAGGTGTGAGGTTATTTCTGATTTGCAATCCAGATAATGGTTTGGGGGTAGCTGCGGGTGTTAACACAGGCTGATTGCCATTTACTCCCGGTGCAGCTAATGGTTTAAGAATACCTGTTGATGAAGGCGATATCTGGTTATTTCTGATTCGCAGATCGGGAAATGGTTTAGAAGTAGCTGCTGGTAAAGGGGTAAGCTGATTGTTATTGATTCCCGGTGTAGATAATGGAGTAGTCCCAGTGCTGTTGCTAGTGCTGTTTTGGAAATCTAGGTTAAAGGGATAGGAACTGATCCGTTTATCTCCCTTGGGGGATTGCTTGTTGAAGTATTCCCTAGCTTTTAATTGCAATTCCGGGGAAACTAGCTTGTCTTGAAACTTGATATCTAGAACCTTACCATCAGGATCTACCACTAATACACCCAAAACAGAGCCTTGAAGATTTGGCTTATCTGTGGGTAATGTTTGGCGAATGACTGGTTTTTGTTCTGCGTTGGGGTATTGTTGCTGAACTTCTTTTCTCAGGTTTGCGTAGGAATCTAGCTGTGCGATCGCCAACTCAGTCCCTTTTCGAGATAAATCAGGCGCTTGTGATGTGGTTCCCCTAATTAGGGTTAAGCTATCCCCAGCCCTTGGAGCTTGTTTTAAAGAATTTATCAGCTGGTTTTGAGCCATAGGCTTAGACGCGTTATTAACCGGCTGCGTTATTTGCGGAGCAATATTTCCTTGTACTGGTGTAATAGGGTTAGTGTTAGAGAGATTCTGAGATTGAGCATTTTGCAGAATATCATTAGGTATTTGCTGCGACTGCAATATCGGCAACCTATTTACATCTAACGGCTTAGATGCCTCGTATTTGGTATCACTGACATTTACACGAGGAACTGATGGAGTAAATTTGGGGCTGCTATTGAATTTAGAGTTGTCAAATTTAGAAGCATCAAATCGCAAATTATCACTAGGAATCATCCGCAAAGACTGTCTTGTAGGCAATGAGGAGACTCGATAGTTATTCGATGATGGGGGTAGGGGAGGCAGTACTAGCTGGCTGCCGGATGGCGGTGCTGCCAATGGGGGCAATCCAGCTTGGGTGCTAAAGTTGGACGCAGAAAGTGGCGCTATTGGAGGAAGTTGTTGTAAACCAATTTTGGGGGTGCTTTCTGGCAAACGACTTTGATCCGCTTGGCTCAATTCCAAAAGCCCGACGCTTTTTGATGATGCTGTATCTTTGGGTTTGGTAGAATCCATAGGCATCAATGGCACAATCATAGCGATCGCACCGTGAATACCAAGAGAAGCTATAGCTGCTATCCCAATTGGCTGGCTTAACAGTTCTGGTATATTTTTAAACAAGGAGACGTAAGACATAGTTGTTATCGTTCACTCGGCTCAGTTGCAGTTGACTAACGATTTTCTCTTCCCGACTATATTGCAAAATATTGCAATATATGCATCCCTCTAAGGAAATAATAATTTCCTCTCATGGCAATGAAAACGCCAAAATTGCCATTTATTCAGGTTTGTAATTGTTTAATAAGGCTGGTTCATATCTTCAAATTTGAGCTTGCTAAAGAGATATTTGAAAAATTACTACTTTTGATTTGTTATTTTTATGACGCACACAATTAAAATTAATATCTGGGATATTTATTAAAGTTTAAGTCAAGATACAAGTCTGAGTACATCAAAACATCTGCTGAAGTCGCCTTGTTTTTTTACGCTTTTCCAGTCAACTAGGCTTCTGTAACAGATGGCACATTTGCTTGTCCGAGACTAGTGCCTATGTGAGAATACTACCACATCAGCAGCCCCGAAAACTGTTGTAAATTGTACAATTTTATTGACATTCTAGTCCTAAACCCCACCAAAGCTATTTGGGTTTTTATAAAAGGAGTTCAGCTGTGCGATCGCAATTATAGCTTTTGATTTTTGACTACTTCTTTGTAAAAAAGTTTCAAACCTTCAATCATTGCCTCAAAAATTTAAAATGCCGTTACCGACAGTTATTGTACCGGGATATCTAGAAAGCGCGATCGCTTACCGCCAACTAGAACAATCCTTACAACAGTTAGATTTTCCCACGGTTACAGTACCACTGCGACGGCGCGACTGGCTAACAACTATTGGCGGAAGACCTGTAATACCGATTCTACAAAAACTCGACCTGACAATCAAGCATACATTGCAGCAATATAATGCTACCCAAGTTAACTTAATTGGTCACTCAGCCGGAGGTTGGATATCCCGCATCTACATGGGAGAAAAGCCTTATATGGTAGGCAGTAACGCTAAACCCTCGCTTTGGAAAGCGCATCCTTTGGTTGCAACTCTCATCACCTTGGGTACACCCCATATTAGCCAAGAACGCTGGACACGCTCAAATCTAGATTTTGTCACCAATAACTACCCAGGAGCTTTTTATAAAAACGTTCGTTACGTTTGTGTGGCTGGTAAAACTATCTTTGGCCAAAAGCGGCGTGGTAGCTGGTTAGCTTACAGTAGTTACCAATTAACCTGTGGTAAAGGCAACACTTGGGGAGACGGCATCACACCAATTGAAGCTGCTCACCTGGAAGGCGCAGAAAATCTGGTAATTGAAGGTGTGAGACATTCTCCGAGAAGTCCTGGAATTTGGTATGGCTCACCAGAACCC
This sequence comes from Nostoc sp. FACHB-133, assembly GCF_014698055.1. NCBI lineage: Bacteria > Bacillati > Cyanobacteriota > Cyanophyceae > Nostocales > Nostocaceae > Nostoc > Nostoc sp. FACHB-133. Next base: position 58,034 of record NZ_JACJSH010000018.1, on the reverse strand, counting down.
CTAAAAGCTTGGGTGCAATATTTGAGTCATTAGGTATTGGGAATTGGGAATTGGGAATTGGGAATTGGGCATTGGTTTATCCCTTCACACTCCTTACTCAGCACTCAGCATTCATGAAAGGTATTGAGCTGGTTAGCTTATCGGAAATATTAAAAAAATTTATTTTTCTTTGATAAGTGCAACATATATTAATATTTCGTAGTTAAAATTAGAAAAGAATAAATACCTACTTAAGAACAGGAGGGGTGAGCTATGCAAAGCACCCAGTTCGATAGGATTATGCGACGAATAGCAACGATATTGTCAGTCGTGATTCTGACTTTGTGCTTAATTTATGTTTCTACGGGAGTTTTGCTGTCTTTTTACTATGAACCGACAGCAGGCGGTGCTTATAACTCCTTAAAGATGATTAATACACAAGTGCCATATGGGTGGTTGTTTTGGAGAGCGCATAACATTGCTGGTAACGCAGTAATTGCGATCGCTCTGATTCAAATTGTGGTGATGTTTTTAGGTCGCCAATTCCGCAAGAGTTGGCTGACTGCTTGGATTAGCGGGATTTTGTTAACCTTAAGTGCGATCGGGCTGGACTGGACAGCGATGATCCTAGATTGGACTCAGGAAGGATACTGGCGTTTTAACATTGAATTGGGAACCATCGAAGCCATTCCTTTTATTGGTGGACAACTGCGCGAAATCCTAACTGGGGGTGGAGCGATTAATACAGTTACTGTCGAACACCTTTACACAATACATAGTTATCTCATTTCGGTGGCGACGCTAATTCTTGCGATCGTGCATTTATCTGCTTTACTGTGGCAGGAATGGCAAATGTATCAAGAAGCGCCAAGACCAGAAATTGGTAATTTGCAACAACCACCAGAAGGCGAATTTATTCCTTCCCAAAGTTAAGGCAGGGGAGCAGGGGGCAGGGAGCAGGGGGGAGAAGCCCCTAAATTTATTTATGGGCTTGATCTTGGACGCATTATTTCTTATGCCATGCATCTTGAAATAAATATTTAACATTAAGCATAAATAGATTTATTTCCTTTGAAACCCTCTATTGCCGGGAAATTACAGCATCTTCTCCCCTGCTCCCTGCTCCCTGCCTCATCCCCCAGGAGCCTCACTAGCGGACAATTGGACGAGGGATAGGTCTTCAACCTCCGCTAACTTTTCTAGAGAGAGGGGAGTGGATTGGGTAGCACCAGATAAACGTTTTAAAAGGCTAGGTCTGGGGTCATGTAATAGGTAAATAATGCGATCGCCAATTTCCCAATCTTGGTTAACTGGCATTACCTGTAATCGTTCTTCTCGTTCTACCAATAACGGTATCAACACCCCAGTCCGAATTTTTTCTTGGATGCGATCGCACTGAGTGGAAAATTCCAGCTCATTTAGCGTAGTTGTCCCCAGTTTGACTCGCCCATCATTTAAATATTCATTCCAAGTTTTAATCGCTAAGTCTGGGATAAAAGCTTGATTAACTTTATTACTAACCGAAATACTCGCTTGCGGATCGCGGGGGAAAACAGCTAACACGCGTGGCGGCTTAAATTCCTCGGCTGCTCGTTGAGCCAAAACAAAATTCACCTCGCCATTACTTGTCATCGCCAAAAAAGTCCCCATCGAGGCAAGTCCTGCCTCTTCTAAAACAGCAGCATCCAACCCACTGCTAGCAATCACTCGCAGATTTTGCGCCTCAGCTTGAACAAGACATTCGGGGTCAGTATCAATCATGACCACATTTTCTCCCCGTTCTTGAAAGAATCGGGCAATCAAAAGACTCAATGGGTTACAACCCACAATCACTACCCCGGTTACGTCCTTGGAGGTGATTTGCAACCATTTGGCAACCCAGCCAGCTGTTAGCCCTTGGCAGACAACAGTCATGATAATTGTCAGGAAAACTAAAGCTTTAATGGAATCACCGCCGTTAATGCCACGCTGGGTAAGGGAGATTGCAAAAAAAGAAGCTACAGAAGCCGCAACAATTCCTCTAGGAGCAACCCAGCTTAAAAATAGTTTCTGTCGCCAATTTAAGTCACTGTTCCAGGTACACAACAGGATATTAATCGGGCGAACGACAAACATTAATACCAAAACAGTGAATAAACTACCCCAGCCCAAAGCAAATACACTGGCAATGGATAGATCGGCAGCTAATAAGATAAATAGCACCGAGACGCTGAGAATTGTTAGCTGACCCTTAAAGCTGCGTAACAGACGTTCTTCCGGGACTGAGGAGTTAGCAAAGACTGCTCCTGCAACTACTGTCGTCATAACTCCCGATTCACTGCGGATCATTTGTGATAAGGCAAACAGACCCCAAAGTATCGCCAACACTACTAAGTTTTTTAGCTCGAATGACAGAAAACTGGCGCGTTTGAAAATCAAGCTCATCAGATAACCGCCAGCACCACCAATTGCCGCACCAACGCCCAGGCGTATTAATAAACCGACGATCGCATTAATTGGATCGGCATCGCCGTTCAAAATAGTATCGAGGACAACGAAGGCGAGAATCGCTCCTACAGGGTCAATTAAAACCCCTTCACCCTCCAAAAGCGTTGCAACTTGCCGATCTACATTGATTTGTTTAAGCAAAGGGCCAACAACGGTTGGGCCTGTCACCACAATGATGGAAGCATAGAGAAAAGCTATATTCCAAGGAAATTCACCCAGCCAGTGAGCAGCCATACTGCCACCAAGTAGTGTGATTAGCGTTCCGAGAGTGACGAGCAATTGTAAGCTGACTGAAACCCTGCCTAACTCTCGCAGATCCAAATTAAGTCCGCCTTCAAACAAAATTATTGCAGTTGCTAGAGCGACAATAACTTCCACTCCAGTGCCTAGCAAATGGGGATGCAATAGCCCTATGCCATCAGAGCCGAACAATATGCCTAACAGCAATAACAAGACGATGCTGGGTATGCGAAAGTATGCAGCCAGCACTTGAGCGCTAATGCCTGCAAAAACAGCGATCGCCATCTGTAGGGTAATTTCAAAAGATGCTTCCATGTTGTAGATTTTGAGCGATTTATTTCAAAATCTTTGGTAAAAAATCATAGATATTAACTCTACAGGGTACAACATCATACCCTTTTGTCCTTGGCAGAATTTACCGTTTTTTCTATCTGAGCTTCTCTCGAAGTTACCAGCACCAGACGTTGATGCACCCTGCGGCTTCCCATAAGAGCTTCTACGAAATTCTTTTTGCTTCTCCATCTCTTTGTATCCTTTTCAAGCTTTAGCCACCACCCAGTTTAGCTGCCAAAAACTTTTTTTCGCAAAAGCTGTTGACAATAGCTAGAAAATTAGTTAATTTATAAAAGGTCTGAGTCCGATGCCCCCATCGTCTAGAGGCCTAGGACACCTCCCTTTCACGGAGGTAACGGGGATTCGAATTCCCCTGGGGGTACTTGAAAAAATAGAAGCGTGTCTGTTCTACAAGTTGATAAATTAAAACGCTCGTTCAGGATTATTTCAGAACGAGCGTTTAATTATACATACGGTTGTTTGCTGGCTAACTCTTCTACACGTTGGTGAATAGCAACAAGATTCAACCGTAGGTCTTTACTCAGGCGGTTTTCAATGATTCTTACTGGCATAGTGAGTTTAGGCCAAACTTGAATTGTGTAGCAAAGATTTGTTCCTACATACTCACCAAGGGAACAAGGCTCTAAACACCAGCTACCAGAAAAACCTTTAAAATCTCCCTCTACCATCCGAAAATTAATTTCTTTGGGGAAGCATTCTTCCAAATCCAGAACCACCCGCGCCGAAAAGTTGAAATTTAGTAAGCGCTGGGAGCCTACTTGCTCCAGTCTAATTCCACCGTTGGGATGCTCGATTAGACGACTCTTAGCGAGGTTGGGGAGAAAGTCAGGTAAGGCTTCATAATCTGTCAGAACCTTCCAAATTTTTTCCACTGGTTGGGGGATTTGGACTTTGGCGCTGATTTGTCGCTGTCGCTCTGCTATTTTCTGAATTTGAACTTCTACCTTAGCTGCCAAAGCGACTAGATCAGCACTCAAATCTCCTTCAAGATTGATGTCATCACTAGGAGACTGGAAATCAAGGTTCTCTGTTGGGTTCTGTTCTTTAGTCACATTAAGAATTATGGTTTGCTTTCGTCAGAAAATTGGGGCAGACTCAGGGTGAAGCAAATTTCGCTCTGTTCAGAATCTGAGATTGGGAGACTTTCAACTGCGATCACTCCATTCAAATGCTGCACTAAAGACTTGACTAGAGCCAGTCCCAAGCCAGTCCCTGGAGTCCAGCGCCCTTTTCCACGACGGAACTTGTCAAAGATGTAGGTTGCTTCTTCTTGGGAGATGGCATGTCCTGTATTCGTCACCTTTATGATAACTTGATCGATTTGTTGATCGACTCGGTGAACAGCTTCTAAATGGACGGTGGTATCATGCTGCGAGTATTTACAGGCATTAGTTAACAACTCTTGCAGGATGCGGTCAAAACTCTCCAGTTCCGTTTGCAGTTTTAGCGATTCCTCTGGTAAATCTACAGAAATCTTTAATCCTTTCTCTGCGAGTTTCTTCTCAAAAGCTACTGTTATATCCTGAATTCTAGTATTTAAATCTATAGATTCTAATTGTGGGGCTTCGTGAGGCGACTCTAGTTTCTGGAGTGTCAACAAGTCATTAATCAAGTTAATTTCCTTTGTGCATTCCTGCTCTAGGATATCCATGTATCTAATTTGACGCTCTGGTGCAATTCCTGGCAAACGTAAGTTCCGAATTGACATCAGCATATTTGTCAAAGGATAGCGCAAGCGATCGCTCATGTTGCTCAAAAATTCATCTTTGAGTTCATTGAGTTTCCGCAGTTGCTCAACATATTGCCGGGTTCTTTCATGCAACTTTGCCTGGAGTTCCAGACTACTCTGGAGTTTCGCTGTCCGCTCATCTACCAAAGTTTGTACTTGACGCAATGTCTGTGACTGAATTATGGCGTTGCTTACTTGAGCGCAAACCATTTCCACAAGATTTAATTCGGCTGCTTGCCAACTGCGAGTAGTAGCTTGCTGTAGCACCAAAAATCCTAAGATTTTACCTTGACTTTCTAATGGCACTAATAAGACGGCAGGCAATTGCTCGATTGCAAATAATGGAGCAGCTACCGAAGTATCATTTTGCTCTGTATAGTTATCGAAGATTACTGCTTTTCCAGAATCTATAAAGGGACGCTGGCACAAACTACATTCCGAAAGCAAAAAAGACTGCTGTTCTAAGGTTTCTGGTTTAGTAATGCGGGAAATTTGTGTTGTCTTAGCCCATTCACCAACCACTCTAGCTTTCGCTTTCGGAATTTGTTTTTTAGCTTGAGTCCTAAATAATGGATCAGTATATTTTAGTAGTATAAGTAAACCTCGATCTGCCTGTAGAGATTCGGCAGTAGAGGCGATAACTAACTGGAGCATTTGATTAAGCTCCAAGTTACTGCGACTCAATAATGTTAATTGCTTGATCAAGCTTTGATACTGATCGCCTTTTTGCAGATACTGTTGTTGATGAGTAATTAGTTTAGCTTGCGCCACTTGCGAAAAAGCGATCGCACAAGCAGACTCTACTTCTTTGAGCAGCTGTTTTTCTGATTCACTCCAATCATAAGGTTGGAATTTAATCAGATTAATCACCCCATTATTATTTGCACCAAACCTGGTGGGAATTGCCAAAACAGCTTTTATGGGTAGGGGTAAATACTGACAGCCAATTACCAGACTCTTCTGAATGATGGAAATATCTTCAATAGTCAATGGTTCAGCAGCACATTGCAGCACTGGCGAGTGCATAAGCAATTGTTCCATTGAAAACATCTCTTCTGGATGTGGCAACCCCAAATATTGATCGGCACACCAATTCATAGTAGTTGCTTCGTCAGATGTTTCACCCGTTACTGAAACTAAGCAGCAACAATCTACTTCAAAAGCAGTTCCGAGTAATTGGGCAATATCTTGCAACATCAAAGCCGTAGCTGAGGTATTGGCAATGATTTGGTTAATCTTTTGTACCAACTGGTGGGCAGTTTCTTCCTGATGCTGCATCAGCTTGACTTTGTAAGTTTGTAGTCGATCTATGTCATCTACGTACTCTGTCGGCGACCATAAAGGCTTTTTCATTCTTGGCACGCCCTCGGATAATAAATCCATTGTTTTTGCACCCAACCCATTGGCATATTTTTCACCGTTAGTTGTGTTGCGACACCTTGATAATTGACAAATCTTATATGAATACTTTCTCTCACCTGTTATAGCCCTTTTCTATGGCAGATGGCCAAGTTGCTGCTATATAAAGCAAATTGCTACATAGGTAGTGAGATACTTAGGATATTCTAAAATGACCCAGCCTGATTATTTTTAGCTGTTTTATCTTCTTTATATTGAGATAATTAACTAACTTTGATTTAGAATATCCTGTCTGTAAGTATACATAAACCGTAAATTCTCTGGAATCTCAAGAAAATCCCCCAGTCATGACCGTAAAAACACTGGATTGATTTTAAGATTTTTGTAAAATTTTGTTTTTATTTTAGTCCTTTAAGCAGCTATCCTTTGCTCTGTGTTGCTTTCAATCAAATATAACTAAGCCAGAGCGTCAAACCAATTTTGGATTTGGGATTTTGGATTGAAAGAGACTACTCTCTTAGCTCAGAGCGGGGTATGAACCAAAAAATCTAAAATATAAAATTCGTATTCCCTCAGAATTTACTTTTATTAAGCTACAAATCTTAACAATAAATCTTACTTGTTCGAGAAAATAAAGCTAAATTCTGAATGCAGCCCAATTATTCAGTAATAAGACTTACGTACTGAAAAGCTAAAACCTCGTTTGCGTAGCCCCACTACCGCTTAATAAACGCCAATTGCTCAACTTGGGTATCCCTAAGTTGAGCAATTGGTTTCCCTTAAACAGGGGGTATCTTAAAAGCCCCCTTTTTAAGGGGGTTGGAGGATCTCTTGTACATCAGCCCTAAATAAAATAACTAGGCTGCATTGCCTGAATTAAGACTATCCAGCCAAACTCTCGACACTTAGAGGAACCATATCACCATTTCTCGTCAGTCCTAACAGCATTGGTTCTTGGGGTTGAATTAGTTGACCTGTTAGTACACAACGTTCTTCTTGCTGGGCTGTGGCTGCTATGCTAGCTCGAATGTCCGCTCGGGAAAATCGAGGCTTCCATTCACCTGATTTTTGTTGGACATAATTCCAAAGAATATCTCGAATCAGAGCTTGATATCCCTGATTTCCAGCTATTTCTTTGAGCTTATCTTTGAGTTCTCGCTCTAGGCGGATGCTGGTAACTTCCATATCGGTGGTTGGGGTGCGGGCGATCGTATGCATCACTATTTCTCCTTGAAACTATAGACAGGATAGTAATACAAGTGTAGTATGTTTAAAGGAATGTTCAATAGGTGAAATTTTCTGTGAAATCCATTTTCCCCATCTCTACTTCAATTTTGTGCGCTACCAATTGCCGAGCCAGTTGGGAATCAGCTGCTATGGAAGTGGAGTATTTATTTATGGGCGATGGTAGCCGAAATTATGGGCAAATCACAGAGGGTAATTATGATTTTAGACATCTCAGCATAAGTGGGTTGATTGCGAAACCACAACTAGATGAAGAAAGCGGGGGGTACAGGCAAAGGAATGCTGTACCAATATGAGACCAGAAAGTTTTCCGGTCAATTATAACCTCCGCTTCACCCAAACAGGAAGCGGGGGTTTTTTTATAAGGAGTGAAGCTGTGACGATATCTTCTGGTGCGTCCGCTACGCGAACAATGCGCGGCGCGAACGCAATGCAAGTGTTAGAGCAATCTGTGGTGGTGTTTTCTCAAAATTACTTGCCACTGTGTCGGATCAATATCAAGCGGGCGATTGTGCTGTTAGTAACCAACAAAGCTCAACCGTTAGGTTTTACCACAGAAGGCGGATGGCGAGTTCACTCACCCAACTTGGTAATTGATGTGCCAAAACATATTCGCTTAACAATCACTTCTAATGAGCGGATGTGGAAAGTTCCGCCAGTGAATCGGCGGGAAGTGTTGCGGCGAGATCATCACAGTTGCCAATATTGCGGTAGCGGTAAGCATTTAACACTAGATCATGTGATGCCGCGCTCAAGAGGCGGTTCTCACACTTGGGATAACGTAGTCACAGCTTGTGAGAGATGCAACTCCCGTAAAGGCGATCGCACCCTGTTTGAATCTGGTATGCAATTACGTACCAAACCAAAAGCGCCAATTCACCCCGCGATTTCTTTTGCCGAACAGTTTTGGATAGATATGCAAGCAAGCCTGGAATAGCAGGAGAGCATAAGGAATGCTGAAATTAACTTACACTGAAAGCAGTTTTGATTTGGAATGTCTCACTCTGTCGCTAGAAGAATGGGTAGCGCAGCGAGTGGTTTTGGCCCTGCGAGTTGGGCAAAGTTTGTGCATTGAACCCAGTACTGCTTCCTTTTTGCTGCCTGTTGATTTGCCAGGAGTAGAAGTGCTTAAGGCTGAGGTAAAAAGGGATGACAGAGAAATCATTGCCCTCTGTGCCTCTGATACCCAATATATGGAAGTCACTCTGCAAGGTTCTTGGCTATCAGATAGTTCTAAGGATGCTGTAGGTGTGTTTTTCACCACTATGAGCGATCGCGCTGAGTTCTTTTTGCACAAACTTTGGCAAGAAGCTCAAGCTTGTGCTTCTGTCATGAGTGAATAAACGAAATAGTAGGGTGAGAAATTCTCACCCTTTATTGCGCCATTTGCAGCAATTCGGGAATTGTCACAAATCGGTAGCCTTGCTGTTTGAGTCCACTGATAATTTGTGGCAAAGCTTCTACAGTTCTTCGGCGATCGCCACCACCGTCGTGCATCAAAACAATAGAACCTGGTTTCGCGCCTTTCAAGACGTTATTTACAAATGCTTGCGGTTTGGCGTGAGGATCGGTATCAGCTGAAGTTAACGACCACATAATGACAGCATTTTTTTGGCTTTTCGCATAAGCAGCTAGTCCGTTGTTTAAAAAGCCTCCAGGAGGACGAAACAAAGCAGTTTTCACTCCTGTAGTTTTGTATATCAGGTCAGATGTGCGATCAATTTCACTCTTAGCTGTGGCTTCATCCATTCGCCGATACCAATGATGCCAAGTATGGTTGCCAATGGCGTGTCCCTCGGCTACCTCTTGTTTTGCTAGGTCAGGGTTGGCTTGTAAGGCTTGTCCTACCCAAAAGAATGTTGCTTTAACATCATTTTGCTTGAGGATATCTAGCATCTCTAGGGTTGTCTTTGGCCAAGGCCCATCATCAATGCTCAGAGCAATAACCTTTTCGTTGCTGCTGAGTTGAACCTTATAAACTGTTTTTCCTTGAAATTTAGCTGGGACTGTAAATGTAGGGTTTTCTACTTTAGCTGATGGCGGTATTTGGACATTAATTAGGCCCTTTGCTCGATCTTGAACTTGTGCAGTATGGCTTTTGCTCACTGGCTGGTTTAACCCCAATTGTGGGGAAGTGCCTGGAGCAATACTACAAGCTGTAATACTAGAGGCGATCGCGATAAAACTAATTATTTTTTGTCGCTTGAGGTAGTTGTCTGTCACGTCAGGCTTTTCAAAACTCACCCAATCATAAGCTGTAGTTTGACTTTTCAGAGGGTTTAACAAGTTCAAATCTAAGTGCAGAAGCTTTTCTAGACAATTTCAAAAAAACTTTCTAAAATCCCTTGACACCTCTTGTAGTATTTTGTAGCATATTTGTAGTAAAGCAAAAGACAAGCTTCCCAAGAGTCAAAGTTACCTTCTACATACAACTAAAGGAAAGCGTTGAAACAAACCAGAATCCTTAGTCAACAAAGCTGCTTTTACTTGCAAACCATCGACAGTAGAGGCAATAAACGAAAAAAGTTCTAATTTTGCACTCATCAAAACCACTGAATAAATCCGTAATACACAACAGGCTTGCTACCTAGAGTTTTGGTTGTTTTCCTAACAGTTTCTAACAGTTAAAAATAAATTTTCTGAACCTTGAAAACTAAATAAGAAATGGGCAAGTTCACCAACAAAATTTGTGCCTAAAAACCTCAAAGTTTAGGCACAGATTTCAAAAAATCGGGGTGTAGCTCAATTGGCTAGAGCGTTCCGTTGTCTGCGGAAATGTTGCGGGTACCCTGCGGGAAGCAATCTACAAATCCCGTCACCCTGGTTGTAGTCCTGTAGGCGAATAGTTTAAGCCGTCAGTTTCTCAAACTGAAGATTGCGAGTGCGAATCTCGCCGGGACTCCCAAATGGCTGAGTAGCCAAGTGGTCGAAGGCGTTGGTCTGCAAAACCGATATCGTGAGTTCAAATCTCACCTCAGCCTCTGGTGGGGTCGCAGCGTAGCTTAATCAGCAAAGCCCCAGGTTCATACCCTGGTATATGCGGGTGCAAATCCCGCCGCTGCCACCAAATGCAGGGATGGTGTAACGGTAACACCTCGTGACTCCAAATCCGATGTTCTAGGTTCAAATCCTAGTCCCTGTGCAATACTGCTCGGTTAAGGATTTTTAACTTGGAATTGGGTTTTGGGAAAAGGTTAAAGGGTAAAGGTTAAAAGTTTTTTCTTTCCCCTTTCCCCTTCCCCTTTTCCCCAAAACCCGACAAGTATTGAGTCCCTGTGTCAAATCAATTCGCAATTAAACTGCAAATTGTTTGGTTAATCATGCCCCTGTGGACGAACGGTTAAGTCGCTGTTCTTTCAAAGCAGAGATTGCGGGTTCAAATCCCGTCAGGGGAATCATTATGGGTCGATGGCCGAGTCTGGTTAAAGGCGACAGTCTGTAAAACTGTTCTTTTTTGCACGCAGGTTCAAATCCTGCTCGACCCACTATGGAGAGGTGGCTGAGTGGCTAAAAGCGTCCTCCTGCTAAGAGGAAACGGGTAGCTAATATCCGTCGCAGGTTCAAATCCTGTTCTCTCCGTTTTGAGAGTGTGGTGTAACTGGATAACATCTCAGTCTACGAAACTGAAGATTTGAGGGTTCGATTCCCTCCGCTCTCGCTCGTTACATAATCTCTTCTTCTATCCTCCGGTAGCTCAGTTGGTAGTTAGCGCCTGTTTGAAAAACAGGAGGTCGTCGGTTCGATTCCGACCTGGGGGGCTTCGTTGCCTCATAGCTCAATGGTAGAGCAAGCGGCTGTTAACCGCGCGGTTGTAGGTTCGAGTCCTACTGAGGCAGCCATTTATAATTCGTAATTACTAATTCGTAATTCGTAATTAAATAGGGGTTGATACCCACGTTTTTATAAAGGGCTTTTATATTAGCCGGGATTTAAATCCTCGTCACAAAACATAATTACGAATTACGAATTACGAACTACGAATTGTTTAATGCCGGGTGGACGAATTGGTAAGTCGCATCGCTCTGAACGATGAGGTTGCAGGTTCAAGCCCTGCCCTGGCAATAAAGCCCTGTGGTGTAATTGGCAACATAGCGCCCTTTGAAGGCGAAGATTCCAGGTTCGAGTCCTGGCGGGGCTGCCAAACTCTGCTCCTGTAGCCCAATTGGAAGAGGTGGCAGACTTAAAATCTGTTTGGTTGTGGGTTCGACTCCCACCAGGAGTACCAACGGGATGTAATTCAGTGGACAGAAGCCATGCTTTGGGAGCATGGAGTCGCAGGTTCAAATCCTGCCATCCCGATATGCCCCTGTGACGGAACTGGCATACGTGCTGGAATCAGAGTCCAGATTTTGCAGGTTCAAATCCAGTCATGGGTATTGGTGAATATGCGGGGATAGAGCAACGGTGGCTCGTCAGGCTCATAACCTGAACATCGGCAGGTTCAACTCCTGCCCCCGTTACCAAAACAGTGCTGGTGTAGCTCAATTGGCAGAGCAACTGACTTGTAATCAGTAGGTTGCAGGTTCAATTCCTGTTACCAGCTTGATGCGGGTGTGATGTAATCGGTAGCATCTGAGTACGCCATACTCAGTGCGTGGGTTCAACTCCCTCCACTCGCTTGCGTAGTCCTGTAGCTTCAACGGTAGAGCAAGTGCTTTACAAGCAAGAGGTTGCAGGTTCAAATCCTGCCAGAACTACCAAATCTTGGGAGTGTAGCTCAATGGAATAGAGCTTCGAGCTTCTACCTCGAAAGTTGTGGGTTCGAGTCCTACCACTCCCGCCTATGGGTCTGTAGCTTAATTGGTAAAGCATCTAACTGGCTGTTAGAAAAATGTCGGTTCAATTCCGACCAGTATCCACCAAATATGGGGTCATAGCTCAAATGGCTAGAGCGCCTGCCTTGCAAGCAGGAGGTTATGGGTTCAAGTCCCATTGATTCCACTAATGGTATCTGAAGCCAAAGTGGTCGAGGCGCTGGTTTGTGGAACCAGTTATAGCGGGTTCAAGTCCCGTCAGACACCCTTGAATGGAAGATGCTGCTGAATGGTCGGCAACCAAGCTTGAACCTTGGAGTACAGGCAACTGTAGGGGTACCCTACGGGAAGCAAGCTACGATTCCTCCATCTTCCTCTTTTTCCACCTGAAGCCGAAAAGCGAGGCACTGTGCTGATAACACAGAAATAGGAGGGGCAGTACCTCCCTGGTGGATTTATATCTAGTGTTGGTGTTACAAGATTTGCGATGTAATACGATCGCACCGACTCATTTCTTAAATTAACTAGGGTGGTTGGCATACCGGCTGTGCAGCGGGCTTTTAACCCGCAGAAATAGGTTCGACCCCTATACCACCCACTGAACAATTAAAATTTAAGTTGCGCTTCTAGCGCACCAAAGGTGCGACTCAAAATTCAAAATTAAGAAATGCAATCTTAGTTAGCTTTTGGCAATTGCTAATATGCAACTTGAATGCGCGTTGGGTTATGAATAGGAACTAGCGATCGCTAGTTGAGCATGTTGCAATAGTATATCTTGATCCAAAGTTTCTATGGGATATTGCGGTGTTACTGCCAGTAGTTTCTCAATTCTTTCTCTGGCTGCTTCCACTACTAATTTGTCTAAACTACCCTTGCTAAGAGAATCGACGAAATCTTCAGCAATCTGATAGGTTCTTTCAATAGATGAAGAGTTGATATTGCGCGAGACGATGAACAGGTCACAGCCTGCATGAAATGACCGCGCCACAGTACCAGCTTTCATAAACATATCTGAGATCGCTTTCATATCCAAGTCGTCAGATACAACCACTCCCTGAAAGCCAAGTTCTTCCCTAAGTATGGTTGTGAGGATAGGCTGGGATAGTGTTGCTGGTAAATCTGCATCTATCCTAGGAAATAAAATATGGGCAGTCATGATTAAAGGAATCTGTACTTCGATTAGGGCTTTGAAAGGTACGAGTTCTCGAAGTCGCAGGTCTTCTAAAGTTAAATCCAGTATTGGTAGCTCAATGTGAGAGTCTTTGCTAGTGTCTCCATGTCCGGGGAAGTGTTTGGCGCATCCCAAAATTCCTGATTCTTGAAGTCCAAGGTAGTAATCACAGGAATCTTTTGCGGCGATTTCGGGAGTGTTACCGAAGGCACGAGGCCCGATGACAGGGTTGTGGGGATGGGAAAAAACATCTGCTACAGGAGCCCAGGATAAATTTATTCCCAATGATTTTAGTTCTGTAGCTGTGGCTTTTGCTACTTCGCGGGCGTGCGATCGCAACAACAATGCATGAGGAAATCGCGTAATTGGCATTGGTGTGCGAATGACACGACCTCCTTCATGATCCAGAGTCATAAACATTGAATCACGTTCAGCATATTCTCGTATCTGGCTGTTTAAATCCTTGAAGCTTTCTAGCCAAACTTGATATGGAGCGCCATCTAAAAAGTTTTTAGCAAAAAATATCACCCCAATCGGCTTTAATTCACTGAGTACGCGTTTATCGTCATCGCTTAGTGTAGTGCCGGAAATACCTAAAATTAGGTGATTTCCAAACTGTTTTAGCTCCTGTGAACCACTCATAATCTTTTACCTAACTGAGGTGTTTAATAGCAATCTATAACCAGTACCCTAAATATTTTCTCAGATTTTAGATGCACGGATTCCCAAAGAAATCAACTACTTTTGAGATTACCTATTTCCTGTCAAAGGAATTACTTTTGTCTTGCTAAATTTTCTGCACCTAAATTTAGATAAAATACTTGCTAAAACCTATTACCAACAATGGTATTAGTAATTTTGTTGGGCAGTTGTGGGTAGGTAAAATTCCCTTTGATCAAAGTTTTTTGGGGAAGCGATCGCACAATAACCGCCAAATGTAACAGATTGCAACGTATAATGAGAACGATAAAACCGTTAAGAAATATTGAAGGGCATTAGGGTTAAATGCGAGTAGCGATCGCGGGTGCTGGTCTAGCAGGACTTTCCTGCGCGAAATATCTCACGGACGCAGGTCATACTCCCATTGTCTTGGAAAGCCGGGACGTACTGGGTGGTCTGGTTGCGGCGTGGAAAGACTCTGACGGCGACTGGTACGAAACCGGGTTACACGCCTTCTTTGGGGCATATCCTAATATGCTCCAATTGCTCAAGGAGTTGGGCATTGAGGATAGACTCCAGTGGAAAGAGCATACACTGATTTTTAATCAACCAGACAAGCCTGGAACACTCTCACGTTTTGATGTTCCAGATATTCCATCTCCTTTCAACGTCATAGCATCGATTCTTCGCAACAAAGACATGTTGACTTGGGAGCAGAAGATTCGATTTGCCGTTGGCCTACTTCCCGCAGTGGTTCGGGGTCAGAAGTATGTCGAAGAGATGGACAAATATAGCTTCTTAGAGTGGTTGAAAAGGCAAGGTGTTGATGAGCGGGTAACTAGTGACGTTTTTATCGCCGCATGTAAAGCACTCACCTTTATCAATCCTGATGAAGTTTCAGCAACGATTCTCTTAACTGCACTAAATCGTTTTTTGCAAGAACGATATGGCTCCAAGATTGCATTTTTAGATGGTTCTCCCACAGAACGTCTATGCAGCCCGATTGTAGATTACATCACAGAACGCGGTGGAGAAGTGCGGCTAAATGCCCCCTTGAAAGAAATTTTGCTCAACGCCGATGGCACGGTGAAGGGATACTTGATTCGAGGGTTAAATGGGGCTGAAGATGAAGTTATTACAGCTGATTCGTATGTATCTGCCATCTCAGTTGATCCTTTAAAGGTCATGTTGCCTAAACCTTGGAAGCTGATGGAGTTTTTTCAAAAGCTAGAAGGTTTAGAAGGAGTACCAGTGATTAACCTCCATCTGTGGTTTGACCGGAAACTTACAGAAATTGATCACCTACTTTTTTCGCGATCGCCCCTCCTAAGCGTTTATGCTGATATGAGCAATACCTGCCGTGAATACGCCAACCCCAATCGCTCAATGCTGGAATTAGTTCTAGCTCCGGCAAAAGATTGGATTGCCAAATCCGATGAGGAGATTGTGGCTGCAACGCTTGCTGAATTGGAAAAACTTTTCCCCGACCACTTTGGGGAAGACAATCCAGCAACGTTGCTAAAATCTCATGTGGTGAAAACGCCGCGTTCAGTTTACAAAGCGACCCCTGGTCGTCAACAGTACCGTCCCGCACAAGTTACGCCCATTGCCAACTTCTATCTCGCCGGAAGTTATACCATGCAACGCTACTTAGGCAGTATGGAAGGTGCCGTACTTTCTGGTAAGCTGACAGCGCAGGCAATTTCTGAGGCTCTCCCGGTAGCAAATTCCTCAAACCTGCAAACGCTCACCCGACCGCCCGCAACGAATGCTGCAACTGCCTGATTCCCCCCCGCGCATGAAAACGCTGGTCTCTGTAGACGAGTCATACAAACTTTGCCGACATCTCACAGCAAAGTATGCCAAGACTTTTTACCTGGGTACTTTGCTCATGAGTCCGGTAAAACGTCAATCTATTTGGTCAATTTACGCTTGGTGTCGCCGTACAGATGAATTAGTGGATGGGCCCGCCTCTGCTATTACCACGCCAGAAACCCTAGACCTATGGGAACAGCAGCTGGAATCGATTTTTGCGGGACGACCATTAGAAAATTACGATGTCGCTTTAGTTGATACCCTCCAGCGCTTTCCGATGGACATTCAGCCCTTTCGGGATATGATTGCCGGTCAGCGTATGGACTTATATCGCAGTCGTTATGAAACCTTTGAGGATTTATACCTCTACTGTTACCGCGTTGCTGGCACTGTTGGCTTAATGTCAACAGAAGTGATGGGTGTAGATAGCACCCTATACACCGCTCCGTGGCATCAGAACAAACAACCATATCTTCCCACAGAAGAAGCGATCGCTCTGGGAATTGCCAATCAACTCACCAACATCCTGCGGGATGTGGGAGAAGATGCCAAACGGGGGCGAATCTACATTCCCCTTGAGGACTTGGAAAAATTCAACTACACCGAGCAAGACTTCTTCAAAGGTGTGGTAGATGATCGCTGGCGGGCGCTGATGCGCTTTCAAATTGAACGGGCCCGCCAATTCTATACCACGTCAAACCAGGGAATAACTTATCTAGCATCCGATGCCCGTTGGCCTGTATGGGCAGCATCAATGCTGTACGGCCAGATTTTGGAGGTGATTGAACGTAACGATTACGATGTGTTCAGTCGGCGGGCTTTCGTTCCCCAGTGGCAAAAGTTACGCACCTTGCCCTTAGCTTGGATGCGATCGCAAGTTCTTTGAGAAATTAGTCATTTGTCCCTAGTCCTTAGTCCTTAGTGTTTTATAAATAACCAACGGCTAATGACAAATGACAAATGACTATTGACTCTTAAAAACAAGTCTGGTACCATTGATATTCGTGAGTCAGGAGAGGTGGCTGAGTGGTCGAAAGCGGCAGATTGCTAATCTGTTGTACGGCAGGCAACTCCGTACCGAGGGTTCGAATCCCTCCCTCTCCGTTTTCCAAGTTTTAATACACAGAAAGTGTTCTGTGTAAACTAAATTATAGACGTAAACATTTCTACTCCCAAAGATGGATGATATGATTTATCCTTTGGAGTCTTGATAAGATCCAACTAACTTACAAACTTAGTTTGAATCTTAATTTTAGGCTCCTAAATATTTGAGGAGTGAAAGTGATTTATGAGAAAAATTAGTGCCGCCTTAACCTTGAGTCTAGCTGCCATAGCAACAGGATTCCTAGTTGGGGCTTGTGGTGATAGTAGTACCCCCAATGGTACAGCTACCACCGGAAGTAGTGCGACCCCAGCAGCAAACTCAACTACAACAAGCAGTGCTAAAGGGCTAAAAATCGGTTCCCTACTACCGACAACAGGCGACTTGGCTTCTGTCGGACAGCAGATGCTAGGTTCTGTCCCTTTACTTGTCGATACGGTCAACGCTTGCGGTGGGGTGAATGGCGAACCAGTTAACTTGGTGCAAGTAGACGACCAAACCGATCCGAAAGCTGGTGCAGCCGGTATGACCAAACTAGCAACTTTAGATAAAGTCGCAGGTGTAGTTGGTTCCTTTGCCAGTAGCGTTTCTAGTGCCGCAGTCTCCATTGCTACGCCGAATAAAGTTATGCTGGTTTCCCCTGGTAGTACCAGTCCCGTATTTACTGAAAAAGCCCAAAAAGGCGACTTTAAAGGCTTTTGGGCGCGTACCGCTCCCCCTGATACCTACCAAGCACTAGCATTAGCCCAACTTGCCAGAAAAAAAGGTTTCAAGCGAGTTTCTACAGTTGTGATTAATAACGACTATGGCGTGGGCTTTGAAAAAGCATTTGTGCAAACTTTTGAAAAATTGGGTGGAACCATCGTTAATAAAGATAAACCTGTCCGCTACGACCCGAAAGCGCAGACATTTGATACAGAAGCGGCGGCTGCCTTTGCTGGTAAGCCAGATGCAGTTCTAGCTGTACTTTACGCCGAAACTGGCAGTCTGTTCTTGAAAGCCGCTTATCAGCAAGGTGTAGCTAAGGGAGTGCAGATTCTGCTCACAGATGGAGTGAAATCACCTACTTTCCCAGAACAAGTTGGCAAAGGCAGTGATGGTAAATATATTTTAACTGGAGCGATCGGTACAGTACCCGGTTCCGACGGTAAAGCATTAGCAGCTTTCAATAAACTGTGGAAGGATAAAAAGGGTAATGAACCAGGGGAATACGCCCCTCAAGCTTGGGATGCGGCTGCTTTATTGACATTGGCAGCACAAGCGGCTAAAGAAAATACAGGCGTTGGAATAGCTGGTAAAATTCGTGAAGTCGCTGATGGTCCTGGCACAGAAGTTACCGATGTCTGCGAGGGACTAAAGTTACTGAAAGATGGTAAAAAGATTAACTATCAAGGAGCTAGCGGCAACGTCGATGTTGATGCTAACGGCGATGTCGTTGGTGTATATGACGTTTGGACAGTAGGAGACGATGGAAAAATCAAGGTAATTGATAAAGTTACCCCTAAATAGAAAGTTAGGAATTAGGAGTTAAGAGCTATTAAGGAAATATTACTAACTCTTAACTCCTAACTCATAACTCCTAACTCTTATAATCCAGTGAAGTTATAACCAACTCCTAACAATAAGCCAACATCAGTTTGATCGAAAAATCCCGCATTGACAGAGGCTGTTGCTGTGAATTGAGGAGTTAAAGGCACATCAATGCCACCAGATATCAAAAAGGCAAATTGCGAATCATTACCAGTTTTGTAAGCTGCACCAACTCCAACGTAAGGTGCGATCGCTAACGGTTCGCTAAAAGCATCTGCTGATTTGAAGGTAAAATCGTAGGTGAGCGGAAGCAAAATTGTAGTGTTGTCGCCAAATACGGCTGAAGGACGTACTGATATAGAATTTGTCAGTCCGACTTTACTAACTACTGCAAAGTTACCATCGCCCAAAGACGAGCTACCATCACCACTCAAACCAATGTTAGCAGCCACGCCAATATAGCTACTGCCACCACGGGTTGTTCTACCTAAATCAATATCCGATTGTGCCACTTTGGTAGCAGATGGTTGAGCAGTCGTTTGAGAAGTTGGTTGGACAAACTCAGAGGTGAGAGTCACAGACGAGGTTGCCACTGTGCCTGGAACTGGTGTAGACGTTGCACTGCCATTTTCCTGTATTAGAGGATTTTGGAGCTGCTGTACCTCAGCTAAATTTGTGGCTGTAAATGTTTCAGTTGTTTCTGTAGAGAGATTTTGGCTTACAGAGTCTAGTTCTGTACTAAACTCATTGGGAGACGCTACGGTTGCGGAAGAGTCAGTTAATGCTTGGCTGCTTACCTTGTCTACTGTCTGGGCACTTGCAGATAAGCCGCTACTCAGAACTACAAGAGCAGCTATACCTGGCAACCAAAAAACACCTTTACGAAGAAAAATAGTATTCACGTTCACTCCTAAAACAACATTGCCACGAAAAATAAAGGTTTTTGTTGATTTAAGTCAACAAATTCCGGCAATACTCAAAATTTAACACCAAAAAATCGGATTTCACATCCTTACTTTGCTGGATCTATCTATGGTCATAACGCACCAAAAATCTAGAATAGTGCGTTAATCTACGGGATAACACACCCTACAAAACTAGGTTTTTAGGACTTATGTGTACACCGTAGTATAGGGAACATGGAGATATAGGAAAAGGGCTTACCGTCGAGTATGCTTGTTTTATTTACGCCATGCAGGACTATGAATTGCGGTTTGTAACAAAAAAAGTTAATTGTGAAGCAATATTACGAATTTTGCAAAAATATTTAGAAATTGTCTACAAAGCAAACATGGTTCTAACGTAGAACCTATATAGGAGAGACTTGAGGCAAATGTGATGAGCGGAAATAATATTCAAAAGTATCGGTTTGTCTGTACGCTGACTTTTGGTGATATCTACGGTCAAATAATTGTTTGGTTAATTACAATTACCCTAAGTTTGGCATCTGCCTTGGCGCTGATGGGTGCGAAGCGTCCTGTGTACGCTTTAGCAACTGCGGGTTTGGTCGTTCTGCTATCGCTACCTTTCTTGTTGTTTGCGTTTGTCACGACCTTGTTAAATCATATTGAAGTCACTCCTGTAGGGCCGGGAACTAAAATGGAACCCATACCAGGTAATGTGTCTCAGCAACAACCTGTGCAAGCAGCTAGCTAAAGAGTTAGGAATGAAGACCTAACTCTTCATTCCTAACTCTTCACTTTTAATTTAAAAATTTGTAATAACATCCCTGTCTATAGGCAGGGAATTTTTTTGTAGAGATGCCACGGCGATCGCAACGCACTACCTGATTAATCACATCTCTACAATAGAACAGCAGTGCTTTGCAATCAAGGGACTAATTATGCTGGAACACGATGTAATTATTGTCGGGGGTGGATTGGCAGGATGTCGTGCGGCGCTGGAAATTGCTCGCACCGATCCTAGTTTAAATATTGCTGTGGTTGCGAAAACACACCCAATTCGCTCCCATTCGGTGGCGGCTCAAGGTGGTATGGCTGCATCGCTAAAAAATGTTGATTCCCAAGATAGTTGGGAAGCACATGCTTTTGATACTGTCAAGGGTTCTGATTATTTGGCAGACCAAGATGCTGTGGCAATTCTCACCCAAGAAGCGCCAGATGTGGTAATTGATTTGGAACATCTAGGCGTTTTGTTCTCTCGCTTACCCGATGGTCGCATTGCCCAACGAGCTTTTGGCGGACATTCCCACAACCGCACTTGCTACGCAGCCGATAAGACCGGTCACGCAATTTTGCACGAATTGGTTAACAACCTGCGGCGTTATGGGGTGCAAGTTTATGAAGAATGGTATGTGATGCGTCTCATTTTGGAAGAAAATGAGGCGAAAGGTGTGGTAATGTTCCATCTTCTGGATGGACATATAGAAGTGGTGCGAGCTAAGGCGGTGATGTTTGCCACAGGCGGCTATGGTCGCGTTTATAATACCACCTCTAATGATTACGCTTCTTCAGGTGATGGTTTAGCAATGACTGCGATCGCAGGTTTGCCTCTCGAAGACATGGAATTTGTCCAGTTTCATCCCACTGGTTTATATCCCGTAGGGGTACTGATTTCGGAAGCGGTACGGGGTGAAGGGGCATATCTGATTAATAGTGAAGGCGATCGCTTTATGGCGAATTATGCACCCAGCCGCATGGAATTGGCTCCTCGTGATATTACCTCACGCGCGATCGCTTATGAAATTCGCGCCGGTCGTGGTGTTCATCTCGACGGTAGCGCTGGTGGCCCCTTTGTCTATCTGGATCTCCGCCATTTGGGTAAAGAAAAAATTATGAGTCGCGTCCCCTTCTGTTGGGAAGAAGCGCATCGTTTGGTGGGTGTTGACGCGGTAACTCAACCAATGCCAGTCCGTCCGACAATTCACTATTGTATGGGTGGTATCCCAGTTAACACCGATGGGCAAGTCCGCACTAGTGGTGATGGCTTAGTTGATGCTTTCTTTGCGGCTGGCGAAACATCTTGTGTTTCCGTACATGGTGCCAATCGCCTTGGTAGTAACTCCCTGTTGGAATGTGTCGTTTATGGCAAGAGAACTGGGGCTGCGATCGCAAAATTTGTCCAAAAACGGAAGTTGCCGTCCGTAGATGAGCAACGCTATTTAACCCAAGCCCAGCAAGAAATTCAAGCTTTGCTAGAACAACCAGGAGAGTATCGCATTAACCAAGTCCGTCAAGCCTTTCAGGATTGTATGACTGAGTACTGTGGCGTTTTCCGCACTGAGGAATTAATGAGTGAAGGGTTACACAAATTAGCAGAAATTCAACAGCAATATCCACAAATTTATTTAGATGATAAAGGTAGTTGCTGGAATACAGAACTTGTGGAAGCTTTGGAATTGCGAAGTTTGATGATAGTGGGACAGACTATTTTGGCATCAGCTCTGAATCGGCAAGAAAGTCGGGGCGCTCATTTCCGCGAAGATTATTCCGAGCGAGATGATGCCAACTTTCTGAAACACACAATGGCTTACTATTCACCAGCCGGAATTGACATTCAATATCGACCGGTGGCGATTACTATGTTTGAGCCAAAAGAACGGAGGTATTAGCTAAAGGTAAATTTATATGGAAAATCGAGGGGACTACAAAAATTTTGTCCACCTCGATAAATAATAACGTGATTATAAATATTCTTAAAGTCTGAAAACTAGTTCAAACGTATTAAAATAACGGTCAATATCGCTATATAAAAGTCTGGATATGCAATTCAGTGAGGATGAAATTCTGTTCATCAAGTTATGTAAAGGACTTGTGCAGATTTGCGATCGCATTAACCGAGGTGAGCCAGCTTATCTAGTCGAGGACTCACAACCGTTTCCACAGCCATTATATGAAGCATTTCAAGGATTGAGTTTGAAATGGATACTGCGGGATGAGGAAATGCGACATCCAGCTATATTGTGTATGGTTGAAGGGGCCAGAGAGTCAGTAGAGGCAGTTGAGCCAGACTTTTCCGAATTCGTCGATTATCCTGAAGACCCATTAATTGGAAATATGACGCGCCCCTCAGAGGAATGCGAAGCTTGGGCTAGCAGGTATGCACTGAATTTGGAACGAGAGCAGAATCAAAGCTACATTCCACGCTTAATGGCAGAAATTGAGCGACTTAGCTTACCCCACAGTACCTACACACTTTTCCGTCGATTTATTGCTGAGAACCCATTTCCTTCAGATTTAATAATTGCCTTATTTCGCTCTAATAATCCTGATATCGATCCAGTTTTAGACCTATTGATGCAAGCATATCGGGATGCACCACCGCAGTCTGAGTCAATGCCATTATGCAAGACTTGCGGTGGATATTTGGATTGTGCCGCACGAGATATCCAAGGCTGTTGTGAACCATTAGAAGGGCGAGTAGATAGAGCACCGATAGAAGATACCGTCATATGCCTAATTAGACCTTCCCTCATAGAATTGCGTTTAGCTCGAACTCTCGAAAAAATGGGATTGCAAGTAGAACTATGGCCAGAACTAGACAAGGCTGATCTGAAAGTAGTACTACCGACTGGAGATATTTGGGCAATTGACGCTAAAGATTGGGGAAGCGCCACCATGTTAGCTAGAGAATTAAATCAAGATACGATTCCAAATATTGGCCAGTCTCAATCATTCTTTGTAATCCCAGATTACCGATGGAAAAATTTAGCATATCAAGCAGCTTTTAAAAGTCGGTATAAGGGAAATTTGCCTGTTTTTTCAGAGTCAGAATTAATTAAGCGTGTCAAGGGAGTTTTGAAGTGAGAGATAGCAGTACTTTGAATGAGGCCCTAAAAAAAGCAATGGGAGGTGAATCACCACCGATTGAGATGAAATTTTCCGATTTCGCCCGTACAGAATTAATGTTTCATGCTCTGTGGACTCATTTCCCTGACCAACCTATTCGGAAAGCACATTTACTGATGCAAGGCTACCGAGAGCCAGGTATTACAGATGCACAGTGGGATATTTTGAAGCATCTACGCCATTTAGCGGCAGAATTCCGTAGTTCAATTAGCTGGGAAATTGCTCTTCGTAGTTATGATGAGGTTGCCAAAAGTTCGGCTTCTGGTTGGCTAGGTTTTGAAATCGACTACCTAAGCAACAAAATTACGCCAACAAAAAAGATGGCATTGGCTCGGTATGACCTATACGAAAGCCTGCTGACTCAAGAGCCATTGAAGTTTCAGCAAAGGAAATACAGACCAGCCCCGGCTGGTGACTATGAGTTCAACATTAACCCACAGCAGACGCGCACAATCAGAATTTCAAACGAAATTGCCAATATTGGTGTAAAGTACGCCACTCAAATTCCCAGCATTAATCTTTCCAAGGATCGTCAGTCTATCAAAATCCCCCTAGCTGATTTGATTAAGAAAGGAACTGAATTGAAACCAATTTTAGGATACGACGCAGGGCAAATACTTAATCAGTCAACCTATTGGGATATTCAACAGGATCAAGAAGCCAGAGAGATTTATATTGATGGAGAAGGTCATATTTTAGGCCCGACTGGAAGCGGCAAATCCACCCTCATTGATTGCCTAGTTGCACTCTTGGTAGATAGCAATAAAAGAGTTGCGATTGCTACAAATAGTGTAGGGGAAGTACAGAACTGGCTTGAATTTGCTCAAAAAGTTGGGATCGCGGCAGTTCCGATTATTGGAGAATCGGAACGACACAAGCACCTCAGCCGATTAAATCAGGCTGTAATGTTCAGTAACAAACAGCAGCCTTTCACCCATCCTGGTTTTAAATGGCTGTCACAATCCTGCCCATTGTATAGCTTGGCACAACCTCAGATTCCACAAACATCAAATGGTCAGCGCAGCAGACCACCATGCTTCAGCAAGCTACAAGATGTTAATGATCAGAATAAGGTTTACAGTTGTCCCCTAGCTCCTATCTGTCCCAGACATATTAAAGCTACTACATTAGAAAATGCCCAACTCATAGTTGGAACTTTACAAGGGTTTATTCAGAAAAAAGTTGCCCCACACAATTTGACTGAAAATATTACCATTCTTGAATATTTGGCACTAACAACAGATTTGTTCATTATTGATGAAGTTGATCTTGCTCAACCCAAGCTAGATGAAATTTTTTATCCTACAGAGACACTTGCATCTTTCGATTTGTTGCAAGATACATGGACAAGAACTGAATCTTATCAACATGTACATGGTCTGATGGAAGGCGAAGTGGTTGTGCCAGGGAGATACCGCGATCCTTATTTAGAACAGTCAGAAGATCAACGACATTTAGCCAACCGAGGAATTGGGGCTTTAATGTATTTGATGAGAAATATTACAAACACAATTAAAGGTAAAAGTTCCCGTCAAGAAATTGAAAAACTTTTAAAAGCATATACCCAGGAAGGAAGATTGTTTACAGCTTGGACATTTTTTGATAAGTTGGCTGAACAACTTTCAGGATTAGCACATGTTCAAACTAGTGCTAACAAAGTCCGAAAACAAACTTTATCTAAATATCAGCGTAACTACGATCGCTACCGTGAAATTTTCAAGCGAATACAAAACAATCCTGTTAGTCCTGACACCATTGGTCTTAACTCTAGTGACACAGTAATTGCAGAACGTTTAGCATTAGTTTCTGGAGCATTGTTAGCAGGAGACTTGCTCACTACAGTACCCCATCCTAACTGCAAAAAGTTTATTCAAACAACGCGATGGGATATTAAATTTGAACAACTAGAATCTGATGTCGAGCGCTTCATAGACAACCTTGCTAAATTGCTGCAACTAGCCATTTATGCAGCCCATGTATTAGGTGCATTAAGTAAGCACGTATCGGCTAGAGGTTACGCTAGCGTTGACCTGGAATCTACCTTACCAATAACCCCTCCCAGTGACTTTGAAAGCTTGTTACCTAATTCTCCTGTTGGTTCCGTCACTAGCGCTCAATTCCTCAACAGACAACTTAGGATATTTCGTGGGATTGCCTTGGGTAGGTCACTTCTAAGCCAATGGAATTCTATCTTCAGCATAGATGGGCTGACTCCAGCAAATTTGTTAGTTACATCAGCAACTAGTTACTCAGGAGATACCGAACAATCATATCCTTTTCATGTGCAATTAAAGCCAACTTTGTTAATCGAACCGCCTCCTGAGAAGTCTAAAGCGGTAGCGCATGACAGTGAATTCTTTTATTGCCCCGTTGTCGACGATGCAGGAAATCCTGTCTTTATCTCCGGTAGTCAAGGAGATGATCGGCAGGAGAACATTAGCCGCATGATTGCAGGACTTTGCCGTAAAAGCAAACAAGGCAAGCCACTACTTGAGCAATTTCAAGATTATTTAGCAGCAAACGTAGGTAGCGATCGCAAAAATCTGCTAATTGTGACAAATAGCTATGCAGAAGCTAAGGCGTTTTACAATTCTCTAAAAAATCCCTATCTTGATAGGGCATCTTATGTTGTTCAAGATGGTCGCTGGGTTTCAGACGATCAGGTTTCCCGATCTAAACTCACTGAGTTTCCAGGTCGTGGTAAAGAGTTTTTAATTGCGCCAATGGGTGCTATATCTCGTGCTATTAACATGATGCATCCTCTGACTGGAGAACCATACTTTGGTGGTATGGTGATTGCTGTTAGACAGCACCCTAGCCCAGATGATAATCAAACAGTTATCAGTGGGGTTAATAAGGAAACAATAGATATCATCGACAAACTATCCGTCGAGGTTATTCAGAGACATGCTCGACATGCACGAGACACTTTTCTGACAATCCCGCAAATTTTCTCTCGATTACCTGATAGAATCGCTAAAATTGCGCTCAAAACGCCGCTTATCTGGACGCTAACGGTTAATTTAACTCAATTAATTGGACGTAGCACTCGCGGTGGTCGCAAAACAGTTGTCTGGTTTGTCGATGCCGCGTTTATGCCAGAAACCGCAAAGGGAAATTCGTCTGGGGATTCGGAGCAAAACTCTATTTTGTTTGCTGCCCGCAAGCTCTTGGGCAGCGCCATCAATAAAGGCGGTGCTTCTGGAAGGCTGATCAAAACCCTCTATGGGCCAGTTTATTACCCACTAACTCGACTAACCCATTTCATTCACGGAGTGAAACTTTGAGTATTAATTACTATCAGCCCATCTACCTTGAGTTTAAAGAGGCACTGGTCAGGGATATCACTGGTTTTGTGATGCCGTTTCCCAATTTAAAAAAATTTAATACCCATTATGGAGAACCTGAAGAAAACGCTCCAACAACTTCATTATTTAATACGCTACGATTATTGCTGCCACAGATTCGGGTCATCAACAGTTTGACAGTTAATGGTGAACCAAACCCCGCGACTTTCTTGGCTTATGAAGAAGTTGATCCAGAAATTCTAGCTCTTATATTCAAGAGATGGGTTGAAGTATGCTATCCAGAATCAGAACATGAAGCGTTAAAACCATATTGCAGTGTAGATCAGTTTCATTGGGCTGAAGTAGCACCTAATCATCTCGAATTTTGGGCACCTTCTTGGGCGATCGCTTGGGAACTAAGTAAGCACGAGTATCAACTAGGAGAAAATTCATTTAAGTTTTTATTTGGTCCAGGAAGAAGCGGAAATACTGTTGAACTTGTATCTTGGCCGCCATTTCCAAATGCACATGGTCATCGAGCATCTGTGGCGCTTATTATATCAACTCAAAGTGATATAGATCCTAAAAAAATCAACCTTCACTTTCAGATGAAGCGTTGGATAGTTAAACAAGGAAAGGACTCAGATATCCGGTTGGAGAAGCGTACTACAAGATGCTATGTTCGTAGATTACGATCTTGGCTAGGAGACTACAACCTACTACAGCCAAATGCCTTTACAGTTCTGGAAGCAAATTACCGTCGGGAAGGAACTGAGTATGTTCCTCAATGGAAAAACCGACAGGTCAGCCAAATTTTAGAACGTTTATCAGTGCAAATTCCAAACATAACGGATGTCTTGGCAAACCCATTAAATTTTCTTGGAACAGACCAGACAGATATTCTGATTCCGGCGCGAGTCTACCAGAAGGCAGGATGGGGAACAGGATTTACCTTTGGGGATGAGAGAACATTACTTGAACAAATCAAAGATATTTTGCCACCTAGCGTAGTAATTTCTGCTCCCTGGAAAAGGATTTCCGTTGACGGGGATTTGAAAAAATCTATTAGGCAACGATTTAAGGACACGCCAACTATTTCTAGACCTAAACCTTCTAAAAATGAACTTCCTAAAATTGACAAGGAATTAAAATTCTTCCTAACCGAGCGAGCAAATAACTTAACTCTTCAAGTACGTTACCGCACAGAAGAAGTCCGAGACGCTCTTGCATTAGTTGGCAAGCATTACTTTGGCAACAGTCTTAATCTAGAGTTTTATACATCCGAAGGTTTAGCTGATCCTTTAGTAGAGATGGAAAGAAACGGTCGAACAGTTATCATTGACCGTCATATTCGAGAATTTGGGCAGCAGAATCAACCCGAACATCCAATGCCGATGATCGTAGAAATTTTATCTCCAGACCATCCTAGATATCGTGGTAATCAAGATCCAAAACCTTATCTAAAATCTCTATTACCTAAGTATAATTTGATTCCTCAGTGCATCTTATCTACAGAGAAGGGAGATGATAATGAAACTGGGGAAGCCAAAACAGACGAAAATTTACAAAATAGTCTTTATAATCGTGCTCTTGCTGCCATTCTGGATGCAATTTTGCCATTCGACCTAAATTACCCTTTATCAACTCCTGACGATAACACCGTCTATGCTGGTTTGTATGTAATTCGACGGAACGAAAAAACAGCCATTCAAAGTTTTAATGAGCCAGTTTTAGTAGCAATTTATAAAAATGAAGTTAGCGTTTTATTGCCTCAAAGGGATCTAAATTTCCGAACTATGCCTGATACAATTTGCCAGTTATCACAGTCGAGAACATCTAAGGTTAATTGCGATCAAGTCATCAGTAATATGCTGACTACCTTGAGCCAGACATACTCTGCTGCTGACGATATATATCTATTTGTTCATGGTCAAAATGCTCGTAGCTATTGGTCTTGGTTACAAGATAGTAAGTTTCAGCCGGATAAACCACCAACAAATAAAATCCACATTGTTCGTATCCGTGACAATATGAACAATGAAGTTCCGCAAGGATATGGGCTTGCGACAAAACAGGAAACATTTACAAAAGGTGCAGCTTCTTTTACAAAAGGAATTTTTATTCCACAAAATTGCAATTTAAATGCAAGTGAGTTTACTCAAACTATCCTAAGCATTGTTGAAAAATCTGATACTAATAAACTAGCTAAAGAGATGAGTCGTTATCAAGCTTGGATATCGAGGACATACGAAAAAGAAACTAACAAAGATGGTAAATCAATAAATAAACGTGATGCAAAAACAGGCAAATGCATTATCAAAAATAATGCTCACAATCCATCTCCAAGAAAAGATTGGAAAGCTCCGCAGCCACGCACTCACAATATCCTAGCAACGCCATCACCAGATAAATTCCAACTTCATCATGTAATTACACACTATCTCAGATCCTGTCATTGGTGGACTTCTGCTGAATGTGAGTATCCTTTACCTCTCTCATTAGCTGAAAAGCACAAAGAATGGTGTTTTAATGATGCAGAATTGGAAAATTAAGAACAATCTTCGCAAACAAGAGCATCGATCGCCTACCTAAAAGTTATCTGTGAGCATTGATTATAAAGATGAATATGAGCTTAATATTTCGTAAACAAGTTAGCTAGAAACCTTGATTTAAATGCTTATTTATTACCAAATATTAAATTCATATCTTACAAAAATAAATGTTGGTACAACTCAGTGATGTAAAATCCTGAAGAGAGAAAAAGGTGATTAACAGAGTCTGAATAGAATGGTACAGGATAGGAAGTCAACGGTTGTAATCACAGGTGCCTCTTCAGGGGTCGGTTTGTACGCTGCCAAGGCTCTTGCTGAAAGGGGATGGTATGTAGTAATGGCCTGTAGGGATGTAGCCAAAGCTCAACTGGCAGCCCAATCTGTGGGAATCCCGCATCAGGGCAGCTACACTATCATGCATATCGATCTTGGCTCTTTGGATAGCGTTCGACAATTTGTGAATAACTTTCGAGCAAGCGGCCACTCCCTAGACGCTTTGGTGTGCAACGCCGCAATTTATATGCCCTTAATAAAGGAGCCTTTACGCAGTCCAGAAGGTTACGAGCTAACTGTCACCACAAATCACCTGGGACATTTCCTTTTGTGTAACCTAATGCTAGAGGATCTGAAGAAGTCATCTTCAGAGCCAAGGCTCGTAATTTTGGGAACTGTTACCCATAATCCAGATGAACTGGGTGGAAAGATTCCCCCGCGTCCAGACTTGGGCGATTTGCAGGGCTTTGCAGAAGGGTTTAAAGAGCCGATCTCAATGATTGATGGTAAGAAATTTGAACCAGTCAAAGCTTATAAGGACAGCAAGGTTTGTAACGTGCTGACTATGCGGGAACTGCATCAGCGCTATCACGAATCAACTGGTATCGTCTTCAACTCTCTCTATCCGGGATGTGTTGCAGAAACGCCACTATTTAGAAACCACTATCCCCTATTTCAGAAAATCTTTCCATTATTCCAGAAGTACATCACTAAGGGATATGTGTCTCAGGAATTGGCGGGAGAACGAGTTGCGGCGGTGGTTGCCGATCCTGAGTACAATCAATCCGGTGTGTATTGGAGTTGGGGAAATCGCCAGAAGGAAGATGGTAAATCCTTTGTTCAAAAGGTTTCTCCTCAAGCCCGCGATGACGACAAAGGCGATCGCATGTGGCAACTAAGTGCTAAGTTGGTCGGACTTGCATAATGGGATAGGATTTGGCCTTAACCTTGTGCATGATTCATCTTATCTGTCCAGCACTCACAGATGAGGAGTTTTTACCAAAGTAATCTCTGAATCGGGCTGTATGTGACGCTTTCTTTTTTTAAAGTTATATCTCTCCATTCTCCACTCTTGACTTTTACCTATAACAGATGTAAAATCAGATTCGCATTGAAGGGGAGTAGCTGCTGGCAAAAAAATAAAAGCCAGTACATCTGAATCAACATACTGGCGATGAGCCTGGTTCAGGTGGCGAATAATAAATATTTGAAAGCGAGACCTTCACTAAGTTCACACCGAAAAGTGTAAACTTGGTGAGGTCTTTTGGTTCTCATCAAGCTTCACATCGGTAAAGGATTCTTCAGGAGCTTGAGAGAGTGTTAACAGCTTTTACCGCAGGTTTATTATTAATCACAGTTTCAGAATTAGGCGATAAAACATTTTTTATTGCCGTGATTTTGGCAATGCACCACCCACGGCGGCTGGTATTTATAGGTGTTACATCTGCTTTAGCAGCGATGACCATCCTTTCGGTGCTATTTGGACAAGCGGTATCTTTATTGCCAAAAGCTTATATTCATTACGCCGAAATAGTTTTGTTTCTTGCCTTTGGTATCAAGCTGTTATATGACGCTAGTAAGATGTCCTCGGCTGTTTGTGATACGGAAGTTGTACAAGAAGCCGAAGCTGCGGTGAAAAAAGCAGATTTGGAGTTACCAAAGAAAAAGACTTCCTTAGCAATTGTCATAGAAGCCTTTATATTGACATTTATGGCAGAGTGGGGCGATCGCACTCAAATTGCCACCATTGCCCTAGCCGCAGGTAATAATCCCATTGGAGTCACAGTAGGTGCAATTTTAGGACATGCCATTTGTGCTGCGATCGCAGTTATTGGTGGCAAAATGATTGCCGGACGCATTTCTGAGCGTCAACTCACCTTTGTTGGCGGATGCCTGTTTTTAGTCTTTGGTGTCGTAGCTGCTATTGAAGGATCGTGAGGGGAGCAGGGGGAGCAGGGAGATAAGGAGAACAACCCAATTCCCAATGCCCAATGCCCAATGCCCAATGCCCCATGCCCAATGCCCAATGCCCATTACTTCGGAGTACTTTTCAATGAAGGCGCGGCGGGAGATACTGCCGAATTAGGAATGGGGGAAGTCATTCCTGCCTTTTTAATTTCGTCTTTGTACTGAGCAGGTGCTAAAGCTGCGGCACTATCAAATAAAGGTTTTGCATCTGCGTCTTTGCCCTGTTGTTTCAAGAGCATAGCTTTTGCCACAACGGGGCGAAAATCTTTAGGATCTTTCTTAATTGCCTGGTCATATACAGAGCTAGCTTGAGCGTAGCGTTTCTGGGAAGCATGAACAGAACCTAACAACACCTGCACGGCTACTGTATCTACACTTCCAGGCTGAATTGTATTTGCTTGGGCTGCTTTCGAGAGGGTTTCTTGCAGCAAACCAATAGCTGCTTCTGGGCGTTGCTGACTGATTAACAAAGCCACCATTCCTTGCAAAGCCTTCAAATCGCCAGGTTTTGTAGACAAAATTGTGCGATAAGCTTGAGCGGCTCCTTCGCGATCGCCTATTTGCTGTTTAGCTTGAGCTAGTAGCACTGAATATTCTGACTGTTCGGGATTCAGCTTGGCTAGCTTTTCCAGGGGTTCAATTACGACTTGGATATCAGCTGGTTTAACCTCACTTTTTTCTTTTTGACTCAGTAGTTGTAGACGCGCTTGCAATAAGCCCTTAAGCGCAGTCTGATTTTCTGGTTCCCTTTGCAAAACCAGTTCATAACCCCGTACTTCATCTTCCAATTTTGATTTTTGGTCAGCAGAGGTCAAAGTGCCTCTGGTGCTAGCAGTATTCTGGTTTGAGGGTGGCGTATTATTAAATGCTCCAATTATGGGAATCACCGAAACACCCACAAAAGCAAGAATTGCCAGCGCCAAGATGATTTGAACTATCCAACGATTGCGCGGTTGAGACACAGTTTTGTCTTTCTCCTAAATTTTAATGACATTATCATTTACACAAATCGTAAAGTTAAAAATTTCCAAAACTTTGCGGAATACCGTCAATTGCCTGTGAATTTTATAACAATTAACTATTTACACTGCTAAAGTAAGTGATGACTTTAGGAGGAGCCGTCAGAATTGTAGCTATGATATGCTTCCGAAACTAGTGTAAAGGCGCTAAATTACACATTTAGTGTTTATACACTCAATTTAGCGCCTTTAGTATTGTTATAGAGTACCCTAGTGTGACTTTGTGAAAAGCAAATATACTTTCATCAGTCGCACAAATGCTCTTTCCAGCTACCTTTATAAAATCCCACAATGGGATGTGTCTCCGCCGCAAGGAGTTTTTATGAATTCCGACCTGATGCCGTTGCCTGAATCCTCCAATTCTTCTGCCTCTAACCAGGGCCCAAATAAAATAGAGGCTGCCTCTAATGTTCACATAGTACCCAAGCCCTCTAAATTTGAAAATTCGCCTGTCAATCCCAGCGAGACTGACTCAAATGGGAACTTAGTCAATCGACAGCAACCGATTCCGCCTCCCAGCGAACCGATGCAGTACCGAGCGATCGGATTAGTCCGGGGTCGCTATCATGCTAGCAGCGAACAATTTACTCAAGGTACGCTACTAACCACAGATGGTGTAGAACTCAATGCCGTCCTCCTAGGCCGGATTATGAGCTTAGTCAAGAATCATCTAGACTTAGAAAAAGAACACTTGTGGGTAGTATATCCACGTACAAGACAAGAAAATGACACCTTGCACATCCAAATCGTCGGAGTTTGGGAGCCAGAAAATCTGGCTAAAAGCTCAACAGATGAGGACGAGTCAGATTTAGAGTTGCAAGAGTCACAGACAGTTGATGATGGCTTATCCGAAAATTCTGAATTAAGCACAATTCCCACGATCCCTTCATCAGAAGTAGCTGATGGTGGTTTTTCTGTTCGTGGTGAGGTAGTCTACCAATCTTTTGACGCTAAGAGTTTAGTAGTCAAAATTAGGCAGGCTGCACGCAAACCAACTGACAAACCCAAGTATTTCAAGTTGAAATTGAGGGGTGTCCTGACCACCAAAGCGGTAGGAAAGTTCTGGGATTTCCAAGCCAAGCGAGAAGCTGATGTTTTGATCGTAGAAAAAGCTGAAGCGATCGCTGACTTGCCCAAAAAACGCAAACCACCATTCAGAGGTGGCCCTCGTGCTGGCGGTAGCGGTGGTGCTGGTGCTGGTGGTAGAAAACCATTCCCCCCCAGACGCAGTGGCGAAACTCCGCGTCCCATCAAGAAAACAGGCGCAGGCGGCGACACCTCTGTGGTGTCAAAACCTATACCAAAAACGCCTGCTCCTAAACCCATCAAGCGACCGAAACCGACTCAAGAATAGGGAATGGGGAATTGGGCATGGGGCATGGGGCATGGCTCAGTAATCAGAAGTTATTAATTATTCTGCCTCCCCGGCTCCCCCCATTCCCTGCTCCCCAAGATCAAAAATCCGTTCGACGGTCTTGGGGTAGAAAAGATCGCTCCATCGGAATTGGAGAAACTGGTTCTGTGAGGGTAAACGTCCCTGCTTCAATCCATTTTTTCAACTCTAGGGCAACTTGCCTAGAAAAAAACAAACTCGCTAAGGGGGCAGAGCGTACAGCTTTGCCCTCAATAGTGATCCTCCCAGATTTGAGTTGGGCATAACTCACCAAACCAAAAGTGGGACGAACGCGCCGGGGAATGGAAAAATCTACTATTGGGGCTACTAAGTCTTCATCCTGTACGGCGCAGTGTTCAACTACTTGTTCATTTAATACGGGGAGTGGAACACCAACCCCTAACATCAATGAGGGACCATAACTTTTAAAGTAACAACCCCGCACCCAATGAGCATCCATTTGTTTGGCATCACCAATTAAAGCTAAAGTGGCAGAAGGTCCAATGGGTGTACGATTAGCTAAACGCTTTTGTAAGGGGAAGTGCTGAGTGCCTTCCCAGGCAACATAGCCAATACCGCCGCCTAAAAAAATCCGAGTCCCTATACCAACAAGTTGCAAATCAGGATCGTTGAGTAAGGGCGAAATAGCGCCAGGATTAGAGTAAACGGCATTCCCTAGACGCGGTTGTAAGGGGCCCAGATAGGTGAAGAGGGGGCGATCGCCACCATTTACACCAACAATAAAATTTTGATAAAGATTGCGCGGATTGAATAAATAAAACTGATTAATCGTTTCACGGGTAACTGTAGTTTCAAAACTTGCTCTGGGGTAACAATCTGTCACTTGTCCTTGCGCTTTTACATGTATAGCTTTACCAGCGATCAAATCTTCGATTACATGACCACCGCCACGTTCTCGGACTTCTTCTCCGTCTGTTGTCTCCACAGCACAACTCGCACCCAAATATAAATCTACTGCCCCAAAACCAGAGTATGCTGGTACGCCATCTAACCAGCAACGACGAATTTTGATCGGAGGGTCAGTGTGTCCGAGATTGATAATTGCACCGCTTGATTCCATCGGCTCAAACGTACCAGTGGTAATTACATCAACTTCTTTAGCCGCCTTAGTAACACCAATTTCTACAACTCGTGCTTTTAACTCTTCAGTTGTCAACACTACCGCACGTTGGCGGATGATTTTCTCGTTAATTTCTGCAATTGTTCGCATCTTATCAGTGCTAGCGCTTCCTGCTATCTTCCTCTCTGAAGGATATCTTGATAAATCAGAGAATCTTGCATAATTTCCTGTCGAAATAGTTGTCTACCAATCTTGACACGACAGCTTAACACCCCCGATAGGCTTAAAATTCCCCAAAAAACAATTCGACTATTGCAAAGTCCAAATCATATATTTTTTGCCACAAGCACAGTAATTGTATCAAAAGTATTTTAATAGCTACGTAAAATTACTATCAAAAAAGCCTTGCATTATCAATCAAATGTATGTATGGTTAGGATTAATTAGACTTGCTGTATCTAGATAATTTTACGTGAACAGAAAAAACATTTCTGGCTTTTGTAAAGCATCTCAGCCAACTAGTCAATCACAAAATAGGAGCTAATAGTAGATGCTAGAAGGTTTTGCTAAGGGAGAAGTTACTTAAGAGCAATTATATAAGGGATATCTAAGCAAAAGTTAGAACTCTATATATTTGCGAAGTTGTCCTGACTTATACACCCTCAGCACAATTAATTCTATTTATTGCTATTCATTTTATCGAAACAGAATTCAGGAGTCAGGAGCCAGAATTCAGTTGGGTATTCTATGCGACTGGTGGATAAAGCCGGCGGCAAGCGAGTCCGCGTTCGCTTTTAGCGTCTCGTAGAGAGCGTCTTGATTCTGACTCTTGTTAGCGGATAGCTAAGGTTTAGCTCATTCTGACTTCTGAATTCTTCTTCAATGCTACATTTCACCCGATAACGAATTGAGTAAAAGGCAATGACTACTTCTGAACTACCTAATCTTAATCAAATAAACCAAAAGAAAGTTTCTGATAGGATTGAAAATTTATCCTCGACATCAGATGAAAAAAAGTTATTTAACTTAAAGGTAATTGAGTATCTATTACTTGCAGCTTTTGTTTCTTCTGCACTCTTTATTGTTTTTCTTTCCGAAGATAAAACAGTTGTCATTTCTGGAGCAGTAGCTCTAACTTTCTTATTTTTTTTGTTGCTTATCAATAGACAAGTATTCCAGAACTATAAGAAGGCAGCTTATCAGTCAGAACTCACAAAAAAAGCTGAACTGTATAGTTATCTATTAACTAACCCTAATTCTTGGGATAAAGAAACACTGACTCTAACAAGAGGAAAAGCTTTACAATACAGCCAAGACTTGATTGACGATTATAAAAAAATTAGGGGTGTATCAAGGAACCTTTACTATAGTTTGCAAATCGCGACAGTGATATTATCAGGAGTCACACCAATTTTAGTTCTGGTAGACAAATTAGAAGCAGGACAAGCTTGGCTCAAATGGCTGCCTGTACTCTGCCCAGCTATTGCTTCTATAGTTGCTAGTATCGTTACCTCTTTTCCTTTTCAGAAGAATTCTCTTGCTGCTAATACAGCAGTTGAATTGTTAGAAGCTGAACAAGAGAAATTTATATTGGGTGTAACTCCACCTTATCGTTGTTATGATGTGTCTGACGAAAGCCAACAGCAACAAAAGGCAAGTCAAGCATTAGAATACTTTATTGTTCAAGTGAACAATATTCATCTCAACCAATTGCAACAAACGAGTGACACGCAATCAGAGAAGACAGAATCTACTTCTTCATCTAATGAGTCAAACAAAGCGGGAGCAGAGGTAACGAAGTAGAAATATACTTGATGAGTTAATTGCGATCGCAAATTAGTCAAGTATTGGTTCAAATAGGATTTTTTCAGACTAACTGGAAAGACTAAGATTCCCAACTTATTAAAAAAGCGGGGAATCTCATTATTATTTCACACAATTACAGCTTTTGTAAGAGAGGGAAAGGGCTTTCTATTAACCCTTTCCCATTTTGCTGAATTATGTAATAAATCTAATCTGCTAGCTAGGGTTGTGGTTAAAAGTGCTGGTTACAATGTTGGTTTTTTGATTCTAGCAGCGATCGCAGTTGTAATTTTTAAAGTTTTTTGGTTTCTGTATACTAAAACAAAAACAAAATTTAATAGAAAGATATCACTTCCAAAGCATCTAGCGAAACCACAATTTTTTCATATATATCATCATTGGGCTGACTTATATAGGTTCGGGTTTAGAGCCTCTACTTGGTTTGTGGATGAACCGAGCCGTATTGCTTTAGTTGCAAAGATTTACAATCAGTAATTATTGTTTAATAACTGTCTTAAATAGTTTAATTATCCGCTTAACTGTCTTAACTGTCTTCTAGTTGTTCATTTTTTAATTTAACTATCTGCTTAACTGTCTTAACTGTCTTCTAATTGTTCATTTTTTAATTTAACTATCTGTTTAAATGCTTGAGTCTACGTATTGCTTTTTTTCTATAACCATGAAAGATTATGAGAACACCATAAATTACTAAACATTTATTTGCCATCATCTGAAATGAGTAATCACTCAAACAGATTTTTCAAGTCTCCTATCTTTAGGTATAGGGAACTTGAGCTAAAAATCACATAGCTTTTTATCTGGACTGAAGAGTATTTTATCGAAACAGAATTCAGGAGTCAGAATTCATTCTGAATTCTCTACGAGAAACTACGCTATCAGTTGTGGGTTTGAATTGCTTACTGATTGATTCTGACCAAAAGCGGAGTATCTTTGGCTTTGCTCCTGAATTCTGAATTCTTCTTCAAATTATTACATTGATACAAGCCACCACCAGAAAACTATACGTGGGGACATAGTGCGATTGGTGAAGATGCTCATCAATTGCCAATCTCAGCCACGAAATGAAGACAGCAAGAAGACTCCAGAGGAGGTTACGCGCAGATCATGCAACCCTTTGAACTGCCAGAATTTTACATGCCTTGGCCCGCGCGGCTGAACCCAAACTTGGAAGCGGCGCGATCGCATTCCAAAGCTTGGGCTTACCAGATGGGGATACTTGGCTCAGAAGAGGAAGCGGAAAGCTCGGTTATCTGGGACGAGCGCACATTTGATGCTCACGACTACGCCTTGCTTTGCTCCTATACCCATCCAGATGCGCCGGGAGCGGAGCTTGACCTAGTGACCGATTGGTATGTTTGGGTGTTCTTTTTCGACGATCACTTCCTGGAAATCTATAAGCGCACCCAAGACATGGCTGGGGCAAAGGAATACCTTGACCGATTGCCAGCGTTTATGCCAGTGCATCCCACTGATACCCCTTCGATTCCGACCAACCCAGTAGAGCGCGGCTTGGCTGACCTGTGGTCTCGCACCGCCTTTACTAAATCTGTGGACTGGCGACTTCGGTTCTTCGAGAGTACCAAGAACCTCCTTGAAGAGTCTCTGTGGGAACTTGCCAATATCAACCAGGATCGTGTCGCCAACCCCATCGAATATATTGAGATGCGGCGCAAAGTTGGTGGCGCTCCGTGGTCGGCGGATCTTGTCGAACACGCCGTGTTTATAGAGATTCCGGCTGACATTGCCTCGACTCGGCCAATGCGTGTACTCAAAGACACATTTGCCGATGGGGTACATCTACGCAATGACCTGTTCTCCTACCAGAGAGAAGTGGAGGATGAAGGCGAAAATGCCAACTGCGTGTTGGTCTTGGAGCGCTTCTTGAATGTGAGTACCCAGGAGGCAGCTAATCTCACAAACGAACTGCTGACCTCGCGGTTATACCAGTTTGATAACACTGCCGTCACCGAGTTACCCCCCCTCTTTGAGGAGTACGGACTAGACCCAGTGGCTCGTGTGAACGTTCTCCTTTACATCAAAGGACTCCAGGACTGGCAATCGGGCGGTCACGAGTGGCACATGCGATCGAGCCGTTACATGAACAAGGGAGGAGACAATTCTTCGACATCCACACTTCTGGGAGGCCCCACAGGGCTAGGCACATCGGCGGCGCGGATTGAATCGTTATATGCGGCCTTGGGTTTAGGAAGGTTCAAGAGGTTCACTCACGTTCCATACCAGGCTGTGGGAGCAGTGACACTGCCGAAGTTTTACATGCCCTTCACTACAAGCTTGAATCCCCATCTGAATGCTGCGCGGAAGCATTCCAAGGAATGGGCGCGCGAGATGGGGATGCTGGAATCACTACCTGGTATTCCTGATGCCGTCATCTGGGATGACCACAAGTTTGATGTTGCCGACGTAGCCCTCTGTGGTGCGTTGATCCATCCGAATGGGTCTGGTCATGAGCTGAATCTGACAGCGTGCTGGCTTGTCTGGGGAACCTATGCCGACGATTACTTCCCGGCGCTCTACGGGAATAACCGCAACATGGCTGGTGCGAAAGTATTCAACGCCCGACTGTCGGCGTTCATGCCTCTGGATGACTCCACCCCCAGCGAGGTTCCGACCAATCCGGTAGAAGCGGGCTTGGCAGATATTTGGTCTCGCACAGCTGGTCCCATGTCTGCCAACGCGCGGACTCAGTTCCGCCGCGCAATCCAGGATATGACTGACAGCTGGGTGTGGGAACTCGCCAACCAGATCCAAAATCGGATTCCCGACCCGATAGATTATGTTGAGATGCGCCGTAAGACCTTTGGCTCGGATCTGACCATGAGTCTGTCACGACTAGCTCAGGGCAACGAGATCCCGCAGGAGATTTATCGCACTCGAACGATGCGATCGCTAGATAATTCCGCCGCCGACTACGCCTGTTTAACCAACGATATCTTTTCCTATCAGAAAGAAATCGAATTCGAGGGCGAAATCCATAACTGTGTGCTGGTCGTTCAGAATTTCCTCAACTGCGATTTGCCGCAGGCCGTTGAAGTTGTCAACAACCTGATGACCTCTAGGGCGCTCCAGTTTCAACTCATCGTTGCCACCGAACTGCCAGTTCTTTTCGATGATTTCAACCTGGATGCAAGTACCCGCGAGAAACTGCTCGGATACGTCAAGAAACTAGAGCAGTGGATGTGCGGTGTCCTCAAGTGGCATATAACGGTAGACCGCTATAAGGAATTTGAATTGCGTAATTCGTTAGCAGGGCGGCTACTTAGTGGACCCAGAGGGCTGGGGACTTCTGCTAGGCGTATTGGATCGTTGATTGGTGAGGGGAATCTAAGGTCATTACTCGGTCAATGAAGTTAGGTTTTTTGTCCGTGAATAGAGTTTTCAAAGTCAGTATGCGATCGCGTGAGATCGGTTTTTTTAGTAACTAAAAAGTGGAGGATTAAGTTGTGACATATTCTAACGACCCCAATTTGGTAGAAGATCAGCAGCCCCAGTTAACTTTAAGTACAGCCGCAGCGCGTAATTTGGCGACAACGGCCAAATCTGCACCGCAAACTCAGGAAATTACATCGCGGTGGTTATTGAAACTGTTGCCGTGGGTGCAGACAAAAGGTGGTGCTTATCGAGTCAACCGTCGGTTGAGTTATTCCGTGGGTGATGGGCGGGTGACTTTCACCAACACTGGAGCAACGGTGCAGGTGATTCCCCTAGAACTGACTGAGTTGCCCTTGCTGCGAGGGTTTAACAACCTTGACGTATTGACTGGGTTAGCAAACCAGTTTGTTCAGCAGGAGTATGCCCCAGATGATGTAATTGTCGAACTTGGTCAGCCTGCCGATCGCGTGATTCTGATTGCTCGTGGCAAGGTAAACAAGATTGGTGTTGGCAAGTATGGCGAGCAGATCGTGTTCGATGTGCTAGCTGACGGCGACCATTTCGGCGATGAAACTGTGGTGCAGTCCGAGGATACTTGGCAGTACACCCTGAAGGCGATTACTAGAACCATCGTTTTGTCGCTACCCCAAGCGGCGTTTGAGAGGGCGATCGCTCAGTCTGAGGCGTTAGGAACCCATGTTGAACAGTTCCGCACCCGCCTGAACCAACCACAGACTCCCCAAGGTGAAGCTGCCATTGAACTGGCGGCCAATCATCCCCAAGAGGCTGAGTTGCCGGGAACCTTCGCCGATTACGAACTCACACCCAGGGAATATGAGTTGAGCATTGCTCAAACGGTGTTGCGAGTCAGTACGCGGGTAGCCGATCTGTACAATGAACCGTACAACCAGACAGAAGAACAACTGCGGTTGACTATCGAGGCATTGCGGGAACGTCAAGAACACGAGTTGCTCAACAACCGCGAATTCGGGTTGCTGCACAACGCCGACCTCAAACAGCGTATCTACAGCAGTAGCGGCGCACCCACTCCCGACGACCTCGACGAGCTGTTAGCGACGGTATGGAAGGAGCCGGGATTCTTCCTGGCTCACCCCCGCACGATCGCTGCCTTCGGTCGTGAGGCCAACCGCCTCGGTCTCTATCCACAAAGCGTAGATGTGAACGGCGTTCAGGTCACATCTTGGCGCGGCGTACCCATTTTTCCTTCCAATAAGATCCCCATCACCAATAACCGTACCAGTTCTATCCTTTTGCTCCGCACTGGTGTAGAAAAACAAGGGGTAATCGGCTTACATCAAACTGGTATTCCCGATGAATACCAACCCAGCTTGTCTGTTCGATTCATGGGCATCAGTGAAAAGGCGATCATCTCCTACCTCGTCACCGCCTACTACTCCGCAGCTGTCCTCACTCCTGACGCACTTGGCATCCTCGAAGATGTGGAAATCGGGCGCTAAATATCAGGAACGCTGAGTGTTGAGTGCTGAGTGAGTAAAAATTATAGCTGACTGTTGATACCCTGCAAGAAAGTGGGCGGTCTTTTAACTCAGCACTGGCTCAACGCCCCGCTACCGCTAATGGAACTCAGCACTCAGCACTGAATGCAATACGGTTTGCTTAAGGCAAGAGACGCGATAAATCGCCGTCTCTACAAAAGATTGATCCTTGTAGAGACGGCGATTTATCGCGTCTTTGGATCTAGAATTTTCATCAAAAAACCTTAACCGAACCGTATTGGCACTGAATGGCACTTTTATTAGTAACTAGAGGATGGGGTGATGACGGATTTTATTGAATCAAATTTAAATGTTGAGAATAGACAACCTCAACTGAGTTTGAGTAAAGATGCTGCGCGGAATTTGTCCACGACCACCAAATCTGCACCGCAGACGCAAGAAATTACCTCGCGGTGGTTGTTGAAGATGTTGCCGTGGGTGCAGACGAAGGGTGGCACTTATCGGCTGAACCGTCGATTGACCTATACTGTCGGTGATGGGCGGTTGAGTTTCTCCAACACCGGAGCCGAGGTGCAGGTGATTCCCCAGGAACTTGGTGAATTGCCCTTGCTGCAAGGGTTTGACGACATTGAGGTGTTAAGGGGGTTGGCAAGTCGGTTTGTTCAGCAGGAGTTCGCACCTGGTGATATCATAGTCCAGTCAGGTCAGCCAGCCAATCAGCTTTTTTTGATCGCACATGGCAAAGCGAACAAGATTGGTGTTGGCAAATATGACGAGCAGCCTCTATTGGATATGCTAGCTGACGGTGATTATTTTGGCGATCGCGTGTTGGTGGAGTCAGAAAGCAATTGGAAGTTCACAGTCCAAGCTGTGAACCGATGCACTGTATTAGTGCTACCACAACAGGCATTTCGGGAACTGCTCAACCAGTCGCAGGCCTTACAGGCTCAACTTGAGCAGTTTAGGACTCGCGCAGAACTTCCACAAAACAAGTATGGAGAAGCTGCGATCGCGTTGTCAACCAGTCATAGTACAGAGACGACGTTACCAGGAACATTTGTTGACTACGAACTCTCACCCCGCGAATATCAGTTAAGCATTGCTCAGACTATGTTGCGAGTGAATACTCGCGTTGCGGATCTGTACAATCAACCATACAACCAGACGGAAGAACAATTGCGGCTGACGATTGAGGCATTGCGGGAACGTCAAGAATACGAGTTGATCAACAACCGCGAATTTGGATTGTTACACAACGCCGACCTCAAACAGCGCGTTTACACCCGCACTGGCCCCCCCACTCCCGATGACCTGGATGAATTAGTCACCCGTCGGCGGAAGTCGAGGTTCTTCCTGGCTCATCCCCGCACGATTGCAGCCTTTGGTCGCCAGTGCAACCGTCGAGGTATCTATCCAGACACCATCGATATGGATGGGAGCAAAATAATCACGTGGCGCAATGTACCGATTTTTCCCTGTAACAAGATTCCGATTACCA
Source organism: Nostoc sp. FACHB-133 (assembly GCF_014698055.1). Classification (NCBI taxonomy): domain Bacteria; kingdom Bacillati; phylum Cyanobacteriota; class Cyanophyceae; order Nostocales; family Nostocaceae; genus Nostoc; species Nostoc sp. FACHB-133. Next base: position 15,038 of record NZ_JACJSH010000018.1, on the reverse strand, counting down.
AGAACCAGACCAGCTCTATCCTCATACTCCGCACTGGTGAGAAAGATCAGGGTGTAATTGGCTTACATCAAACTGGTATCCCGGATGAATACCAACCCAGTTTGTCTGTCCGATTCATGGGCATCAGCGAAAAGGCAATTATCTCATACCTCGTTACAAACTACTACTCCGCAGCTGTCCTTGTCCCTGACGCACTCGGCATCCTTGAAGATGTCGAAATCGGTCGCTGAGGGGAGTCGGGCATCTAGACACTAAGGAGATGACCAAAAACCAGTTAGCATCCAAGGTGCTGGCTTAAAACCTTAACATGATTAATTTCAGCTTTCGGAGAGCATCCAATTTTTCCAAAAACCACTTGAGTGGCGCAAAAGCCCTTTACAAACCTCTTACCTTTGCGTTCTTCTCTAACGAGACGCTGCGCGAATGTGGTTCGTTTGTTCATTCTCTCATTTTTGTCTGAACCCAACACAATAAAACGGTTGGGATACTCCCAATACTGCTCGATTAAGCATTTTTAACTCGTAATTGGGTTTTGGGTAAAGGTTAAATGGTAAAGGTTAAAGGTTTTTTCTTTCCCCTTTCCCCTTACCCTTTTCCCCTTTACCAACAAGTATTGGGGATACTCCCGCCTTTAGTGCGACAATTGAAAGAGAAATAAGGGTATAGCCAATTTTTGAAGTTGCCTATACCCTCAGATATATAAACTAAGTTTTTGCAGTCGCGTATAAGTCTAAGTTAGTGCTTGAGCAACTACTGCCGAAAGTGATTCGTTTGCTGCTTGCTTCAACAATTCGGCTTTATCGGTCTGTTCCCAAGGCAAGTCTAAATCAGCCCGCCCAAAATGACCGTAAGCCGCGACGTCCTGATAAAAACGTCCGCCTCGTTCACTTGGTAAGTTGCGTAAGTTGAAGGTATGGATAATCCCTGCTGGACGCAGTTCAAAGTGTTTGTTGATTAATTCCAGTAAGGTTTCTTCATCCACTTTGCCAGTGCCAAAGGTATCTACCAAAATGCTTGTTGGTCGCGCTACACCAATAGCATAAGATAGCTGGATTTCAACTTTTTCTGCTAACCCAGCAGCGACAATGTTTTTCGCCACATAGCGAGCTGCATAAGCCGCAGAACGGTCTACCTTCGTGGGGTCTTTGCCAGAAAAAGCGCCGCCACCATGTCGTGAATAACCACCATAGGTGTCAACAATTATTTTCCGTCCTGTTAGACCAGAGTCTCCTTGAGGGCCACCAACGACAAATTTGCCAGTGGGGTTAACTAAAAAACGCGTCTGATCGTTAGGCTTAATGTCAATATCGCCAAAAACAGGTTCGACTACTGCCGACCAGAGGTCTTGTTTAATTTTGGCTTGTACAGCTGCCTCATCCGTAATTTCCCCAATAGTGGCTGTATGCTGAGTGGAAATTAGAATAGTATCAATACCTACCGGCCGCCCATCTTCGTAGACCACAGTTACTTGGGTTTTACCGTCAGGACGCAGGTATGACAATTCGCCTGTTTTACGAACTGCTGCCAATCGGCGAGCAATGCGGTGGGCGAGACTGATGGGTAAGGGCATCAGTTCTGGTGTTTCGTTACTGGCAAAACCGAACATTATACCTTGATCGCCTGCACCAATTTTGTCGAATAGCTCATCACTATCTTGCTGGCGCGTTTCTTGAGCGGTGTTAACACCTTGGGCAATATCAGGTGATTGTTCGTCTAAAGCCAGCAGAACGCTGGTGCTGTTAGCAGAAAAGCCATTATCAGCATTGGTATAGCCAATTTCGGCAATTTTTTTGCGGGCGAGATTGACGAAATTCACATTTGCTTTGGTGGTTATTTCACCAGTGATTAGCACCAAACCAGTGTTAACTACTACTTCAGCAGCGACACGGCTGCTAGGGTCTTGTGTCAGTAGGGCATCCAGAATGGTATCAGAAATCTGATCGCAGATTTTATCTGGATGACCTTCGGTGACTGACTCGGAGGTAAATAGATATCGACGAGACAAAGCAAATTCCTCCTGACTTGAGTTTTTTTGCTGACTAAATGTGGTATTCAGTTCAACTACCTAAATTTAACGTGTGCTTCCAATGAACGGCATTCGTTATGCCTTGAGAGAAACAATTTAGTTTCCTAGGAGCCGTCGAACTCACATTAATTTATGAAATCATAACAATATTTATACTTCAGTAGTTAGTATCTTGTTGATATTGATAAAAACCACTCACTATAAGGTAAGTATCTGTAAAAAAAATAAATTTATGGTAATTATTTCGTAGACAAAATGTATTTAATAACACAAAAAAAGGGGGCACCCAGAAGCGCCCCCACAAACTTTGACACAAGTACTGCTGTTTTTAAACCTGAACCGCTAGCTTTGCTTCCGTAGCTGTCAAACGCTCATAGGCAGCACGCATTTTTAAACCTGTAAGTACTTGGAAGAAACCAGTACCATTATTAGAACCTGGATACTCACGGTGCTGGAGTAACAAATGAGTCAATTCACCCTGATATTTGGTGGATGTATTGCTGAGATGGGTTTCGATATAAATTACTTCTTCCAAGTTGTCAAATTGACCATCTACCTCTAGTACTGAGACATAGCGACCGTAGTAAACATCTGAACCGTAGTATAGTTGCATACCAGGATAAGAACAGGTCAGCTTGCGTCCACAGGGAGTCCAATTAATTGTTGAGCCTTCATCAAATAGGTAGGTTGGATCAAAGCCTTCCTTACCTTCTCGTTGGAGCATACGTACTCGTAGGACTCGGCGCTCTGTGTCGTTTTTGATCAAGTTGGTGGGTAATACTTGGAGAACTACATCAGCAAATTCTCTTTGTGGTTCGATAAACTTTTCAAAGTCAGGTTTGCGGGAATTGATTTGCGCTAAGACATCTTCGTAGCGATGACCGCGTTCAGCCATATCTCGCTGGATTTTCCAGGCGATTTTTACTTCATCGCTAATATCAAAATAAACACTGAAGTCGATTAGCGATCGCACCCGCTCATCATATAAAGGATGCAGTCCTTCAACAACTATAATGTGATTCGGCTCTACCCGCTCTGGCGGGTCGATTAAGCCAGTTTCGTGGTTGTAAATCGGCTTATCAATCGCTTGACCACTTTTGAGCGCTTTAATTTGCTCATACATTAGGTCAAAATTGTTTGCTCTGGGGTCTAGTGCCGTTATCCCAGTTTCTTTACGCTGTTTGCGATCCAAGGAGTGATAATCATCTAAGCAGATGACTGTCATCAAATCTTCACCAAACAAATCTATCAAACGACGCAAAAACGTAGATTTCCCACACCCAGAGTCTCCGGCTACTCCAATCAGTACCACGCGTTCCGGCTTACTTGTCATAAATCCCCTCTAAAATACTAAAATTGTGTCAATATTTTTTCACACAGCAGATTCTGAAGCCAGGAGTTTACCTCTTTGGTTTATCCTGCGTTCTTGCTACCTAGCACATCTATAAGACACCAAGCGGGTAGGCAACAAAGTAATTAAGTTGCTACTCGTCGGACTAGCCTGAATGTTGGTGCCGGTAAGTATTTAATCCTAGTGGTATATTTGATTTTAACAGAAGGGGGTATCCCATACAAGATTACTGTCAAGAAGAATTAGCGTGGTTCATGAATCATTTTTAGGTGATTTAGTTGTTAATTTAAAAATGGGGATCAGTACCGCCCATCAGTATTGCAACTTTATTAGACTGCTACTTGTGACTCTATATAATTAAGACTCTAAGGTATAATTTATTATTGCCGCGAATTTCCTAATATTCTTAAATTGTAATTCCTACTCGACAATACTTAAGATATTCAAAGCAAAAATCTACCCAACGAATGAGCCAAGAACTTGCATTAGTCAAATTATTGGCTGTAAATTTATGTATATGGTCAAATACAAGCGTTTGAGTTATGGCAAAGTACTGAATAGAGGTTGACAGATTTTTCACATCAATGTGAAACTGATTATAGTTGATTAAATCACGGTTCTCTCTATTGCTATGTTTGTAGCTTAAGTTGTAATAGCCATGTAATTATTTCTAGACAGGTCATAAAATATAGCTAACAACATTTCGAGAAAGCAGTAGATTTGGTGAGTTAAAACCAATGGAAAGAAAACTTTCCGGTATTGGTATTCCCCGATTTAAGTTCTCGAAGTAACCAAACACAACGGCAAATTTTGGAGGTCAACTGAGTGGTAGCTTCCAGCAATCAAACTAGTTCTCCTGTCAATATCTGCTATTGTGAGTTACTCGTTGGGTAGTTAAGTAAAAAACTATCTTGCTGATGCGGGTGGTAGTTAACAAAAAAAAGATTAAATTGACTCATTATTAACATTCTCCACAAGACTTATCATTTACCTTAGAAGGTGAACAGGTGTGTTTTTTGCTATGCCTGCATGTCTTTGGTGAGTGTACTTAGCAAGGCATTAATTTAATGATGCCGTTTTTCCTTGAGAGCCAGTTTTGTGAAACGAAAATCCGGTAAACTAAAGCTGGCATGGGATAGGAATAGTTTTTTTTGAAAAACGGTTAAGTAAATTATCGGAGTGGTAGAAAGAATGTACAATCAAGGTGCTGTTGAGGGTGCTGCCAACACAGAATTAGGTAGCCGCGTCTTCGTTTATGAAGTAGTGGGTTTGCGTCAGAGCGAAGAAACTGATCAAACTAACTACCCAATTCGGAAAAGTGGCAGTGTGTTCATCAGAGTGCCTTACAACCGCATGAATCAAGAAATGCGACGTATCACTCGTCTAGGCGGCACAATTGTTAGCATCCAGCCTATAACTGCTCTAGAGCCAGTTAATGGTAAAGCCTCATTTGGGAATGCTACAAGCGTTGTCAGCGAATTAGCTAAATCTGGGGAAACTGCTAACAGTGAAGGGAATGGTAAAGCCACACCTGTAAATGCTCATAGTGCTGAAGAACAGAACAAGGACAAGAAAGGCAACACCATGACTCAAGCGAAAGCCAAAAAAGACCACGGTGACGTTCCTGTTAACACTTACCGTCCCAATGCTCCGTTTATTGGCAAGGTAATATCTAATGAACCGCTAGTCAAAGAAGGTGGTATTGGTATTGTTCAACACCTGAAATTTGACCTATCTGGTGGGGATTTGAAGTATATAGAAGGTCAAAGTATTGGGATTATTCCACCAGGATTAGACAAAAACGGTAAACCAGAGAAACTGAGACTGTACTCCATCGCCTCAACTCGTCATGGCGATGATGTAGATGATAAGACAGTATCACTGTGCGTCCGCCAGTTGGAGTATAAGCACCCAGAAACTGGCGAAACAGTCTACGGTGTTTGCTCTACACACCTGTGTTTCTTGGAACCAGGGGCAGAGGTAAAGATTACAGGGCCTGTGGGTAAGGAAATGTTGTTACCCCAAGATCCTGAAGCTAATGTCATTATGATGGCGACTGGAACAGGTATTGCTCCTATGCGGGCTTATCTGTGGCGGCAGTTTAAAGATGCGGAAAGAGCCGCTAACCCAGAATACCAATTTAAAGGATTCTCTTGGCTGATATTTGGCGTACCAACAACTCCAAACCTGTTATATAAGGAAGAACTGGAAGAAATTCAACAAAAATATCCTGATAACTTCCGCCTAACTGCTGCCATTAGCCGCGAACAGAAAAATCCCCAAGGCGGTAGAATGTATATTCAAGACCGCGTAGCAGAACATGCTGACGAATTGTGGCAGTTGATTAAAAATGAAAAAACTCATACCTACATCTGCGGTTTGCGGGGTATGGAAGAAGGTATTGATGCAGCCTTAACTGCTGCTGCTGCTAAGGAAGGCGTAACCTGGAGTGATTACCAGAAGCAACTCAAGAAAGCCGGTCGCTGGCACGTAGAAACTTACTAATTTAGTCATTAGTCATTGGTCATTAGTCATTAGTTTTAGACAAAGGACGAAGGACAAAGGACAAATGACAAAGGAAGCAGGATAATCAGTAGGTAGGGCAAACGCTCTACCTACAATTGTTTTGTTATGAATATTGTAAATAGCTGAGGAAAGAGTTCTCTGTTCTGCGTGGTAAAGTACTAAGTACTGATAACTACTCAGCACTCAGCACTCAGCACTCAGCACTTAAAGAATAAATTGGGTGCAAAAATTGTGGGTGTGAAACTAGGAATACTCGGATTAGGCACTGTGGGAACGGGGACAGTGCAGTTGTTGCAAGATAAGGCTGGACGGCACCCGTTGTTACAAGAGATAGAAATTTATCGGGTGGGAGTACGATCGCTCGATAAACCTCGGGCAGTAGAATTATCTACAGAAGTCTTAACTACAGATTTAGAATCCATTGTCAACGATCCGGCGGTAGATATAGTTATCGAGGTGATGGGCGGACTGGAGCCGGCACGATCGCTAATTCTCAAAGCTTTGAGTAATGGTAAGCACGTAGTCACCGCCAACAAAGCAGCGATCGCCCGCTTTGGGGCGGAAATTTTCACAACTGCCAATCAAGCTGGCGTATACGTCATGCTAGAAGCTGCTGTGGGTGGCGGGATTCCGGTGATTCAACCCCTAAAGCAGTCTTTGAGTGTTAACCGCATTCACACTGTCACAGGCATTGTGAACGGTACAACTAACTACATCCTGACGCGGATGCAAACAGAAGGCAGCAACTTCAGCGATGTCTTAGCTGATGCCCAACGTTTGGGTTATGCTGAGGCTGACCCTACAGCCGATGTTGAAGGCTTAGACGCAGCCGATAAAATTGCCATCCTCGCATCATTAAGCTTTGGTGGACGCATCAACCTACAAGATGTTTATACCGAAGGCATTCGGCAAGTTAGCAAAACAGATATTGCCTACGCCGAAAAATTGGGATTTGTGATTAAATTGTTAGCGATCGCTAAACGTCATACTCCCTCATCACCACTTTCCGTCAGAGTTCACCCGACTTTAGTGCCCCAAGCTCACCCTTTGGCTAGCATCAACGGCGTTTACAACGCCATTCTCGTCGAAGGAGAACCCATCGGGCAAGTAATGTTTTTCGGCCCCGGTGCTGGTGCAGGTGCAACCGCCAGTGCTGTGACATCAGATATCTTAAATTTAGTTGCTGTCCTCAAAACCAATACAGCAGTTGCAAATCCATTAATAGCTTGTGGACATCAAGAATACTGCCAAATTGCGCCGATGGCAGAACTGATAACTCGGTTTTATGCCCGTTTCCTTACCAATGACCAACCGGGAGTTATCGGGAAATTGGGGACTTGCTTTGGTAACTATGGCGTTAGCTTAGAGTCAATTGTCCAAACTGGCTTTCAAGGGGAACTCGCAGAGATTGTGGTTGTTACCCATGATGTGCGGGAAGGCAATTTTAGGCAAGCTTTGGCAGAAATCCAGAATTTGTCAGCGATTGAAAGCATTCCCAGCTTACTGCGTGTACTTTGAGATTAATGTTTTAGCGAGCGATCGCTTTCAGGGGTTTCTATAAGCTAGAATACGTAATTTTTTTAGCTCTTTCTTTACGTCTGTGCTTGCTAAAATCAAGAACAAACCTCACTCATGCGTGAGGTTAGCCCTATGACTTTAGATATTACCGTTACAACTAACAGGATTTACCAATGCAGCCATCCAACGTTGAAATTAATAAAGAATTCTGGAACAACTATGCCAAAACATGGGATAAATCTCAAGTTATTCTAGGTAATCAAAAAATTACAGATGATGAAAGAGATAATTACGTCAATTATTTAGGTGATGAATGGGCGACAGTAGAAGATGCAGTCAATATTGTGAGTGAGTATATTACACCGTTTATTTCTCAAGACAGTACAGTTGCAGAAATAGGTGTTGGTGGTGGTAGGATTGCGGCAAAAGTGGTTAAAAACGTCAAAAAATTATACTGTTTCGACATAGCACAAGAAATGCTAGATAATGCTGAAGCAGCGCTTATAGAATATCCTCAAATAGAGTTTCGTTTAATAAAAAATTCTCAATTTGAACCTGAGTTTAGCGAAAAATTTGATTTTGTATATTCATTCGATGTATTTGTACATTTAGATTTACAAACAATTTGGAAATACTTAAACGGTATTTATGCAACTCTCAAGTCAGGTGGAAAAGCTTTTATTCATACCACTAATATAACTACACCAAATGGTTGGGCAAGGTTTGCTGCATACGATAATGATGAGGTATTGTATCAACCCACTTCACCAGAAGCAATTAAGTGGTTAATAGAAAAGGCGCAAATGACGGTAATTAAAGAGTCCAGTCCAAATGGAAAAAACTTTTATTTGGATCGGGATTATTTAGTTGTAATACAGAAGTAGATTAATCTGGATGATAACCTAAAGGTATAATAATATTAGCGTTCACCTATGGCGCGTAGCTTGCCGCCGTAGGCATTGCTAATATCCCTGCATCCCCATCTAAAGTTACCTCTACACCCACTGGTAAAGCTGCATTGGGACTATCGTGACCAAAAGGTAAGTCAGAGACAATCGGAATACCTAAATCACCCAAGCGATCGCGCAATACTTCTTCTACACTAAAGCTAGACACAGTTGGCGGCGCTTCACAGCGAGTAAAACCACCTAAAGCAATACCGCAGACTTGAGACAAAGCACCACTCAAACGCCACTGTGTGAGCATTCTATCGATGCGATAGGGTGCTTCTGTGACATCTTCTAACGCCAGTATTACACCATCCAGATATGGCAGGATTGGTGTAGCTAAAAGGTTAGTAGCAACCGTGAGATTACCTGGTAGCAAAGTGCCAGTTACCATGCCGCCACCCCACCCGCAACCCTTGAGAGGCGCAAGAGGACGACCTTCTACCGAATGAAATAATCGCTCAACTGACCAATCTGGCTCATCTGCCAAAGTTGTCAGCACAGGAGCATGAACGCCGGAAATTCCTGCTATATAAAGGCTCCATAATAAAGCTGTGATATCAGAAAAGCCTATAAGCCACTTGGGAAGTGCTGAATTTTGTTGCCAACTCCAATCTTCTAAAATGCGGGTGCTGCCAAAACCCCCTCTAGAACAGAGAATACCGCGACAATCAGGATCTTGCCACGCTGCTGCTAATTGCTGACGACGGGTTTCGTCTGTGCCTGCCAGATAACCCCATTTGTCATCTATCTGAGGACTGATTTCTATGCGATAACCACGCGATCGCCAAATTTCTATACCCCGTTCAAATGCCTCAAATTCTCGCAAAGCACCACTAGGGGCAATTACTCGTAGTAAGTCTCCAGGTTTTAGGGGGGGCGGTAAGATTGGGGATGGCATGAAAAAAGTTAGGGGTGAGGAGAGACGCGATGAATCACATCTGTACAACGGGTTAAGAATAAAGACTATACCTTAGAACTCCGATCAAATTTTATTGAATTATTTTTGAAATTACCGAGTGTTCCTATAATTACGGTGAGGATTACACAAACTGAAAGGAAACATTTGCAGTCAAAGGCTCTGGCAGTGGTTTTCTTTGTGCTTGGTAATCTTCAATCAAAAGTTGTAGTACTTCCTCACCATTATTGAGAGCATCTGCGTAGGTATCTCCATGAGTGTGTGCATAGGGGCCAAACTCAGGTAGGCTGACGATGTATTTTTTATCTTCATTAGACCACTGAATTACAATACTATATTGTCGTTTCATGAGTCCTAGCTTTTTGCGGCAAAAGATAAATACCCCCAGATATTAAAGTCAGGGCAACAGAAATCCAAAAGGCAAGCAAAGAGGGAGTTCGCCACACTTCACCCAGAGGCGCAATCAAAAGTGCGATCGCAACTATTTGACTAACAGTTTTGAGTTTACCCCAAATATTCGCCCCGGTAATCGTCGTTTGATTTACCCGCCAACCAGCGATCGCTAATTCTCGCGCTAAAATCAAAAACACTCCCCAAGCCGGCACTTTTCCTAGTTCAATAAAAACCAGCAACGGCGCAAGTACCAAAAGTTTATCAACTAAGGGATCGAGAAACTTACCCAACTCGCTAATTTGGTTGAGTTTCCGCGCCAAATAGCCGTCTAACCAATCAGTCAATGCAGCAACGAGAAAAATCGCCAAACATATCCACTGAGCTTGAGGTGTGGGATTATATAAACCATAAAGCAGAAATGGTATCCCCAATAGGCGAGAGAAGGTAATCCAGTTGGGTATGGTCATAATAATTCGTAATTCGTAATTCGTAATTCGTAATTCATAAATCAAACTTCAAAATTAACGACTGTAAAGCAACAAGCAGCGAGGCAAATATGCAAAATCTATGCAGATTAGTGTATCTGAGTGTGCCTGCATGGGAAAATCTGTTTTCTGTAGCTCTCTTAAAACAATACTATGACTGAACACACAGACTCTCAATTCCGCATCGAACGCGATTCGATGGGCGATCGCCAAATTGCTAGTAGCTTTTATTACGGCATTCAAACGCTACGAGCAATCGAAAACTTCCCCATTAGCGGACTCAAGCCTTTAGCTACCTACGTAGATGCTGGATTAATAATTAAAAAAGCTACAGCAATTGTCAATGGAGAACTGAATTGTATTCCCCAAGATATTAGTCAGGCGATTGTGCAAGCAACTGATGAAATCCTAGCTGGGAAGTTCCGAGATCAATTTGTCGTGGATGTTTATCAGGCGGGTGCTGGAACATCTCACCACATGAATATCAACGAAGTTTTGGCAAATCGCGCCTTAGAAATTCTGGGTGAAGAAAAGGGCAATTATAAACGTGTTAGTCCTAATGACCACGTTAACTATGGGCAGTCTACCAATGATGTGATTCCTACTGCCATTCGGATTGGTGGATTATTGGCATTATCCAAGACATTACACCCAGCAATAGATGGTGCGATCGCATCCTTAGAAAACAAAGCTGTAGAATTTCAAGATATCGTCAAATCTGGCAGAACCCATTTACAAGACGCTGTACCCGTGCGTTTGGGTGAAAATTTTCGGGCTTGGGCACAAATTCTTGCAGAACACCAAAACCGGATTTATACCGCCTCTGGTGATTTGATGGTGCTGGGTTTGGGAGGTAGTGCAGCCGGAACAGGGTTAAATACTCATCCTCTTTATCGCGCCCGTGTGGTAGAGGTTCTCTCAGAATTGATTGACACTCCTTTAGAACCTGCACCCCATCTTATGGCAGCCATGCAAAGTATGGCCCCATTTGTAAATGTTTCTGGTGCTTTACGCAACTTAGCGCAGGATTTAGTCAAAATCTCTCACGACTTGCGGCTGATGGATTCGGGGCCAAAAACAGGCTTGAAAGAAATTCAACTCCCTCCAGTGCAACCCGGTTCCTCAATTATGCCAGGGAAATATAACCCCGTGATGGCAGAGATGACATCAATGGTGTGTTTTCAGGTGATGGGTTACGACAGTGCGATCGCATTAGCCGCACAAGCCGGACAATTAGAATTAAATGTGATGATGCCACTGATTGCCTATAACCTAATTCACAGCATCGAAATTCTCGGCAATACCATCACTGTCCTTACAGAACGTTGCATTGAAGGAATCACAGCAAACCAGGAACGTTGCTTAGCTTATGCCGAAGGTAGTTTAGCTTTAGTAACTGCACTAAATACCCACATCGGTTATTTAAACGCCGCAGCTGTCGCTAAAGAATCTTTAGAAACTGGTAAATCTTTACGGCAGATTGTCTTAGAACGCGGATTGATGAGTGAAACAGATTTAGCCACAGTGTTAAATCTAGAACAAATGAGTGGTATTTTACCTCTGAGTCGAGAATCAAAGCAGATCGATTAGTGTCAATTTTTTTAACGTAGACGCATTAGCGAAGCGGTAGCGACGTTCGCGTAGCGTCTCGCAGAGAAGGAGCGTCAGCGGCTTGCCGCAGGCTACCACAGAGGCGCAGAGTACACAGAGAGAAAAATAATACCAATTGCAAAAAATAATGCGACAAATAGACCATTTGTAGAGACGCGATTCATCGCGTCTTTACCCAAGGATATGTTGCAATCATTAATTGAATTGGTATAAGAAGGAACAATTAACTGAGCAAAAAACCTCTCATGACTCTGTGTTCTCTGCGGTTCGTTTTTGGCTGTATTTAATTTGGCGGATCAAAACGATTTACTACTGTAGCCCACAAAATCATTGGTGAACCAACTGCTAAACAAAATAGCCACTGCTGCAAGTTTAATGGTGCTGTTTCAAAAACTTCATTAATTAATGGCACATGAGCAAAAATAATTTGCAAAATAATTGCCCCTAAAATCCCAAATCCAATAGCAGGAATATCAACGTTCTCTTTAATTGTGCCGTCCATCTTAGCAATCAAATTCGGGATTAATTGACTAATACTCAATAAATAGAATATTCGTCCAGCAATGAGAGCGTTAATCGCCATTGTTCTTGCTAAATCGATATTACCCGTAGTTTGGCGGATATATTCAAATACTCCAAATATGACAATCCAATTAAATAGGGAAATTGCTAAAATTCGTTGTAACCGACTCCCTGAAATTAATGGTTCATTAGGATGACGGGGCGCTTGTTGCATGATGTTTTGCGCCTTTGGCTCAAAGGCTAAAGGCACTGTCATATTAATAGAATTGAGCATATTGAGCCACAGAACTTGTAAAGATAAAATTGGTAAATCTCTGGCTAGCAATGTGCTAATTAAAATTGTCATTGATTCACCACCATTGACAGGCAAAATAAAGCAAATTGCTTTGAGCAGATTTTTATAAACTGCCCGTCCTTCTTCTATAGCAGCTTCAATGGAGGCAAAATTATCATCGGTAAGCAGCATATCTGCGGCTTCTTTGGCAACTTCTGTACCAGTACCACCCATCGCAATACCAATATCTGCTTGTTTTAAGGCTGGTGCATCGTTGACACCATCTCCTGTCATGGCAACGATTTCACCTTTTGATTGCAAAGCTTCGACTAAACGTAGCTTTTGTTCCGGGGCGACACGGGCAAAGACTACGCCTTCTTGGGCAACTTCGGCAAGTTCTGTTTTATCCATTTTTGCTAGTTCTGCACCTGTGAAAGCCAAAACTGAGCCATTTTTGTTGATACCCATGCGATAAGCGATCGCCTGCGCTGTGATAGCATGATCGCCAGTGATCATTTTGACCTGAATTCCCGCTTCCTGACAGGCTTGGACTGCCTTAATGGCACTCTCACGCGGTGGATCGATCATTCCTTGCAAACCGATGAAAATTAACCCGGTATCAATATCTGGATGATCGAGTGTATTTTGCCTATCGGGTACTACTTTCTTCGCTAAAGCTAATACCCGCAAGCCTTGCCGTGCCATAATATTTACTTCCCGCTCGACGCTGCTTTGCCGTAATGTTTCTACACAATCCAACGGGCGGGGTTGTCCATCAGTGTTCAACATCAGGGTGCAGCGCTGGAGAATTGCCTCGACTGAACCCTTGACATAAATAGTCTTACCTTGGGGTGTGGCGTGCAAAGTCGCCATGTATTGAAAGTCTGATTCAAAGGGAATCGCATCTACCTTTAGCATTTGCTTAACTAAGGTAGGCTGACTAAAACCTGCTTTATTTGCTGATACAATTAATGCGCCTTCTGTGGGATCTCCCATTACTACCCACCTGCCATTCTTCTTTTCTAAATGGGAATCGTTACACAACAAGCCTGCGATTAAACATTCTTGCAAACCTTTATGGCTGTTGAGGTTCACGGGTTTGTCATCTATCAGGATTTCGCCTTCCGGTGTGTAACCGATACCAGTGAGAGTATATTGATATCCCCCGGCATAAATTGCCTGTACTGTCATCTGGTTTTCTGTCAAAGTCCCAGTTTTATCAGAACAAACAACAGTTGCACTTCCCAAGGTTTCTACGGCTGGTAATTTGCGGATAATGGCGTTGCGTCGTGCCATCCGAGAAACACCTATGGCTAAGGTGACTGTCACGACTGCTGGTAATCCTTCAGGAATCGCACTGACTGTTAAAGCGACTGCTGCTTCTAAAGCTTCTTGAAAACCTCGAAAGCTTAATCCCACCACAAAGCAGAGGGCTGCTAATCCTAACACCATATACAGCCAATTCTGGCTGAATTTATTGAATTTTCTAGTTAAGGGAGTAGAAATATCTGTGTGTTGCTCCATTAACTGAGAAATTCGCCCTGTTTCTGTGGTATTCCCTGTGGCAACTACAACACCAGTACCTTGCCCAAAGGTAACGAAGCCACCCGCATAAGCCATATTTTTGCGCTCGGCGAGAGCAATATCTGGCTTTAAAGTTTGAGTATTCTTTTCTACTGCTAGAGATTCACCAGTCAGGGCAGATTCATCTATTTGTAAATTTTTAACCTGAATTAACCGTAAATCTGCTGGGACTTTATCACCAGAAGTTAGCAAAACAATATCGCCAGGCACTAGCTCACCAGAAGCAATGCGTAATTTTTGACCATCACGGATGACAGTTGCTTCGGTGGTAATTGCTTTGGCGAGGGCAGCGATCGCACTTTCGGCTTTCGATTCTTGAATAAATCCAATGATGGCGTTGGTGGTAGTCACTCCCCAAATAACACCAGCATTCACCAAGCTGCCAGTTAGCGCCTTTACTAAACCCGCACACAACAAAATAATCAGCAGTGGTTGGTTAAATTGCAGTAAAAATTTTAACCACCAAGGTTTGCTTTTCTTGCCTGTGAGTTCGTTTGCTCCCACTTCAGACAATAAGTGTTTGGCTACTACACTACTCAAACCATTCTCAGCATCACTATCCAAGCGAGCGATCGTTTCAGAAATTTCCAAAGTATGCCAAATGGTAGATTGCTTTTCTTCGGGTGCGATGGGAAATGCTGCCTGTACCATATTTCTCTCTTAAATTTAGTGTTAAATAAGTTTTAGCACTAAAAATACGTGCTAAATAAAATCAGCACTAATAAAAATTGACTATTATCATCATTACTTTCAATGCTTGCTCAGTAGTCATGGAAGTGAGTAAGTAGGACAGGGTGAAAAAACCAAATTGTGTAAAGATAAGTAAATACACATAATGTATCTACCACGGTAACAGGTATATGGGCAGCCGTTTAAGGGTAT
>NZ_JACJSH010000017.1:0-150949 GCF_014698055.1 Nostoc sp. FACHB-133 | reverse complement strand
ACTCACCCGTCCGCCACTGTGTCCGAAGACACCGTTCGACTTGCATGTGTTAAGCATACCGCCAGCGTTCATCCTGAGCCAGGATCAAACTCTCCGTTTTGAAGTGTTTGCTTTATTAGCTCAATTTAGCTGCTCTTTTTTAACTTCAGCTTAGTTATTTTTATTTTCTTGACGCAACACACTTGCTGTATAATTGCTTTCAAACTATAATATTTTCAAGGTTCGGTATACCTTTTTGCGAGTCGCTTTAAGCTCTCCGCTTCAGGCACTTATTCAATATAGCGAACACACCCCCTCGTGTCAACTATTTTCTCCAAAATTCTTTTGGACTGTTTCTTTGTCCCCTGAAACTCCCCACATCCACGCCTTCTAGGCAACAATGGTTTATGCACTGTGCCAACTAAGGATGGGGGAACCGTGAATTTTCAATCCGTAATAAGTTTATTGCATCACTTCTGGGGTGAGCGCGGTTGTCTTATCGCCCAACCTTACGATATTGAGAAGGGGGCTGGTACTAAGAATCCGCAGACATTTTTAAGAGCGTTGGGGCCGGAACCGTGGGCTGTTGCCTATGTTGAACCATGTCGTCGCCCAACGGATGGACGGTACGGTGAAAACCCTAACCGTTTCCAACACTATTATCAGTACCAAGTTCTGATTAAGCCCTCGCCAGATAATATCCAGGAGATTTATCTTGATTCATTAAGGGTTTTAGGTATTCGTCCTGAAGACCACGATATTCGGTTTGTAGAGGATAATTGGGAAGATGCAACGGTGGGAGCTTGGGGTACTGGATGGGAAGTATGGTTAGATGGGATGGAAATTACTCAATTTACCTACTTCCAACAGTGTGGGGGAATTGATTGCCGTCCTGTGTCGATTGAGATTACTTATGGTTTAGAGCGGCTGACAATGTATCTCCAGCAAGTGGAGGCAATTACTAAAATTCATTGGACGGACAATATTACTTATGGCGATGTTTTTCTGCAAAATGAGATTGAGCAGAGTACATACAATTTTGAAGCGTCTAATCCTGAATTGCTGCTGACACTGTTTAGTTTGTATGAGCAGGAAGCTACTCAGTTAACGGAGAAGGGTTTGGTGTTACCCAGTTTGGATTATGTAATGAAGTGTTCGCACACGTTTAATCTGCTGGATGCTAGAGGTGTAATTTCGGTGACGGAGAGAACTCGCTATATTGCCAGGATTCGGCATTTGGCTAGGAAGGTTGCTCATTTATATGTAGAGCAAAGGGAGAAATTGGGTTTTCCGTTGCTCAAAGATTTAAAACCAGCCATACCTGTTGGGCAAGTAGAAGTCGCGGCTACACAAACGAAATCTGCCTCCGCAGGTTAGCAAACCTTTGATTTTGCATTCCAATAAGCTAGGCATATCTTTAATCATGTAGCTATTGCTAAAGTTCAGAAATACCGTTAAATCTTGAATCTGGAAGATTAAGGCTACAAGATAAGGCCCGCACAGGCGGGCTTTGTTTGTATAAACTTGATGGACTATACTTCACCACAGGCATCAAAATCTTTCAAAGATGTCTATTAAAGAAATGAAAAGCTTACGCAGAGGTACTCCAGCCGCAGATAATAAGAGTTTGGAATATTTGATTTTTGAATTTCATTGCCAAATTCAGCAACGCCAATTTTTCTCTATTGCTACTCTAGCTATTTTTAAGTCATCTGCGAATTCTGGGTGTCAGGTGCTTTTACAAAAAATCTTATGATTCAAACCAGTGGTGTAATTATTTGTCTTGGCTACATTTTGGGATTGCTGTTTACAGCAGTTCCTTGGGGCGGTGTGTGGATTTTGGTTCTGGGGATAGTGGGAGCAATTCTTTTTAGAAGATGCACCAGTTCACAACAACTTGCCCAAAAAGTAGAAAAGGCTGGAAGCAAAAATAAGGCAGTGCCTAATACCTGGCAAACTAATCCCCATCCTCGAATATGGCTAGCTGCTGGTTTAGTAGGATTATTGGCAACTCTATATTTTCAATGGCGAGTGCCACAACCTGGTGCAAAAGATATTAGTCAGTTTGTTCCGTCTGGAAATAGCAATAATCAAGAACAACTTGTGATTGTTCGTGGGGAAGTGGCGAGTAATCCTCGCTTAACTCGCAGTCAGCGAGGACAATTTTGGCTGGAAGCAACTCAGATAGATGAGGTCAAAAATGAAAAAGGTTCAGCAGGTGTCCCAAAAGGAGTAACGGGCAAATTGTATGTGACAGTGCCCATACTTCAGGCTACTGGGTTATACCCTAGTCAACAAATTGCTGTGACTGGGATTTTGTACAAACCAAAGGCGGCTTCCAATCCTGGTAGTTTCGATTTTCAGAAGTTTCTTAAGCAGGAAGGAACATTTGCTGGTTTGATTGGGCGACAAATAAATGTTTTGGATCAGGAACGTAAATGGGGATGGTGGCAAATTCGGGAGCGAATTGTGCGATCGCAAGTTCGTTGGTTGGGTATCCCTGAAGGGCCTCTTGTCAGTGCAATGGTTTTAGGTAGCAAAGCTGTTGATTTACCTTACGATATCCGCGACTTGTTTGTACAAGCCGGATTAGCTCATGCTTTAGCAGCTTCTGGATTCCAAACTTCTTTGATTTTAAGTGTAATCTTACAGTTAACCAGACGGGCAAAAAAAGCAACGCAATTTACCCTTGGCTTTTTAGCTTTAATAATTTTTCTAAGTTTAACAGGTTTTCAACCTGCGGTTCTCAGAGCCGTAATTATGGGTTTTGCGGCATTAGTGGGTTTGTTATTAAAAAGGAAGGTAAAACAGTTCGGATCATTGCTATTAGCAGCAACTCTGTTATTAGTGTTTAATCCTTTATGGATTTGGGATTTAGGTTTTCAATTGAGTTTTTTAGCAACGCTGGGCTTAATCGTAACAGTACCGGCATTAGTCGACCGCCTAGCATGGCTACCACCTGCGATCGCTTCTTTAATTGCCGTTCCCCTTGCTGCGACTCTTTGGACTTTACCTGTACAACTTTCTGTATTTGGGGTTGTACCATCTTATAGTTTGTTGCTGAATGTGGTTAGTACTCCATTAATTTCGATCATTAGTATAGGTGGAATCATTAGTGCTTTAGTAGGTTTAATTTGGACTCAGGCAGGAAGCTTCATCGCATCGGTGTTACATTACCCGACAGACTGGCTAATTAAATTAGTGGAGTTTTTTAGCAAGTTGCCGGGAAATTCTGTTGCTGTAGGTAGTATATCCACTTGGCAGCTTTTGACTATTTATTTACTGATTATACTGGTTTGGCTAGTTCCTTGGTGGCAGCGACGGTGGTGGGTTGCTAATGTGATTGCCATTGGTTTAGTATTCATCCCCCTTTGGCATTCTACAAATACATTGTTTAGGATAACGGTATTAGAATCTGGTACGGAACCAATTGTAGTTGTTCAAGATAGAGGAACTGTAACTCTAATTAATAGTGGTGATGAAGGGACTGGACGTTTCACAATCCTACCGTTTTTACAACAGCAAGGTATCAATCAAATCAATTGGGCGATCGCAACTGATTTTCAAGGCAATGAAAGTAATGCTTGGTTGGAATTATTGCAACGTTTACCAATCCAAAATTTTTATGAATATTCCCCCAATCCAGAAAATTCTATTGCCACTCAGGCAATTCAACAAGAATTACAAAAGCATCAGGGATTTTATCAACCAATGGCAGTTGGTCAAGCTGTCAAAACGGGTTCAATAGTGGCGCAGTTAATCAACGCTCAATTACCCATCTTACAATTGCAAATTTTAGATCAGAATTGGTTATTAGTCGGTAATGTCAAGTCTAAAGAGGTACAGCAATTAGTCAAAAATGGGAGCTTGCCTCGTCCACAAGTCCTGTGGTGTTCCCCTCAGTCATTAAAGGATTTGGTTATTGCTCTGCAACCACAAGTGGCGATCGCTTCTTCTGTTAACTTTGATCCAAAGGTTTTATCGGAACTAAATCAAAGCCAAACTAAACTATTTTTTACGGGACGCGATGGGGCTATTCAATGGACACCTGATGGTCAGTTTGAGGCGTTTATTGAAGCAGCAGAAAACAAATCTTCTATCTTATGAAAAACTCACAATTCAGGAATTTTAAAAGTACGATATTTATTTTTAGGTAAGACTAGCTAAAAATGAGTTTTATAGATTACAGCCTAGTTAGTACTTGATGAAGTTTCACATTCGCCTACATTATGCCAGTCTGGTCTTTGACTGACACCCAATACTTGTTGGATTTTGGATAAAAGGGGGAAAGAAAAAACCTTTAACCTTTTCTCTGAACCCAATTTCGATTTAAAAATGCAAAACCCCAAGCAGTATTGGACTAGCACTAATTACTTTAAATTAAAACACAGCATTTTTTAATGAAGTCATGGACTAGACTTGATTATTTACAGAACCAAATCATCTTAATTATTGAAAATCTGACAGTAGTGGAAATACTTATTTTATTTTTACTTATTTAAATATTTCTTTTACATTGTGCTTATAATTCTTGCTCTAAAAATAGTTAAACTTCATACTTGAGAATAAACCATACTTTTTTACTATTGCTTAGAAAAACATCTATCCTACTTCACGATCACTTGAACTAGATGTCATTACTTATACCATTGTAGTAGCATCTTAAATGATTGATATTAGAGAAGTAGTTTAAAAACATAGCTTATCTGTCCCCTACATGAATAAAAAATGGGCTGCTAAACGACTTACCATCAATCTCACATCAACCGAGGCACAGAAGCTTGAACAATACTGTTCAATAACAGGGAGACCAGCAACTGATGTGATTCGGGAGTTAATTCGCTCTCTTGCTACTCAGGAGGAAAAAGGCTTGCAAACTTAGTAAATCATACTTAACAAAAAGCAAAATTATGATAATCACATCTAATTGGGGAGTGAAATAAGTGTTTCAGGGTTATTAGTTATTTCCTTAAAAACACACGCTATAGGTAGCAACTGAACACTCAGCTATGCTCAATATGGATGGTTTTGAGGTAATAGTTCACCTATAAGTGAATCCGTAAATCGGTTTTGCTCTCAGTATCAGTGCCAGCGTTTTCTAGGAAAATCACCAAGGAAGTTTAGAGGCAGGGGCAACAGTATTCCTGCCCAAACTTCTCTAGAGCTACAAATTACTCAATAAGGTTTGGGATAATAAAATTGTTCTCGCGTTTAAATTCGCTTCTTCTCAGACCTTTTTAAATTTTGAATTTTGAAGCTTTCAATTTTAAAAACTTTTGAGTAAGACGTTCGGCGATGGCTCAGTAGAGCCGCGATGATGCCGTTCGCGTAGCATTCCGTAGGAAAGTCCAAAATTTAAAATTCCCCTTTTCAAGACAGATACTTAAAAAGTCTGGTTGACTACTCAGGGAATATCAAAAATAAATTTTTTAGCCAGGTATATTAAGGTTAGCGTAGCGATCGCTAGCCCGGAAGTAACGATAACAAGTTTTTGTCAATTGGGGGACACACCTTTATTTACATTGCCCATCCCATAATCAGTAATGGCTTTACCAAAACTTACTCTTTCGATTCACATCCAGGAGTACAGCGATCGCCCCTTCAACAACTAAAAATATAATCAGAGAGTGCGTTATTGTCGCTTATCGTAGGTATCGCTTGTTTTCAATTGCGACGGAAATTTCTCTTACGTTGTTTGTGTCTTGCAACTTCTTTGCGCTTGTGTTTTTCCAAAGGGGTTTCAAAGTGACGATTTTTTCTCATGTCTGGGAAAATACCTGCTTTGGAAACTTCTCTCTTAAATCGACGCAAGGCCGATTCAATTCCTTCATTTTCGCCCACAAATACTTGGGTCATTTTCATCTCCTACTTAATTGGTACTGGGCAATTTCAAAGCATCCAGTAGATCGGAGCGCAAAAAGGGCAGATAATGATTCTGCCCTTAAGACGTTAAAACTTAATTTTTGATTTTAAACCTTAGTAGCGTCCTCGGTTGTATCCGCCACCGCCGCCGCCGCGACGATCGCCACCACCACCACCAAAGGAACCACTTCTGTCTTCCTTGGGTTTAGCCTTGTTGACTTTAAGGTCGCGTCCCATCCACTCAGCACCATCAAGAGCTTCAATGGCAGCTGTTTCTTCAGCTTCTGTGCCCATCTCTACGAAAGCAAAGCCACGTGGACGGCCTGTTTCACGGTCAGTAGGCAACTGAACGCGTTTTACAGAACCATGTTCAGCAAAAACAGATGTAAGGTCTTCTTGTGTGACCTCGTAGGATAGATTACCTACATAAATTGACATGCGTTATCTCCAAAATCATAGGTGTGTAGAGATTTAGATTTCGGAGACAAGCTTGTTAAGACCAAAAGGGAAAAGCCTGTCAATACTAAAAACAAACGCTGTAACCGAATTTTATTCTCACCTAACTACCTTAGCACATCCTTGAGTTCTTACCCATCCTAAAAAAGGAAGTACTAAGAGTCAGCGATCGCAGTTCACCCTCTCAAACATCCTCTAGGTAATGATTTTATAGGCAACTTTAACATTGAGTAGCAAAAATTGCCCAAATAATTGCAAAATAAATGCAGTTCGTCATTGTAACTACCTGGAAATGCCGAGTACACTTGCTGACGCACAGAATTTACTTTCTGATCTAATCGCCCGCTACAGTGAGCGTGTAGATTATCTGATGATTCGCCTTGAAGAAGCAGAAGGGACTGATATCTTGTTGCGTGGCGACAAGGTAGAAACCCTCAGTGAAGGTATCTCCATTGGTGGACATATTCGCGCTTGTTACAAGGGTGGGTGGGGGTTAAGCTGCTTCAACCAACTGGGAACAATTCAGGATCGGATAGAAGAAGCGATCGCTGCGGCGCGAATGGTTGGTGATGAAGAAACTTTACTTGCGCCCATTGATCCGGTGCAAGCAGTATGCGTTCTACCCCTAAAAGGCACTGATCCCCGAAAAATTCCACTTTCCAAGAAAAAACAATTGTGCGATCGCTATACTGAATTGCTCAAAAGTATTGATGATCGGATTACCACTACCTCAGTGCGT
Source organism: Nostoc sp. FACHB-133 (assembly GCF_014698055.1). NCBI lineage: Bacteria > Bacillati > Cyanobacteriota > Cyanophyceae > Nostocales > Nostocaceae > Nostoc > Nostoc sp. FACHB-133. Next base: position 143,913 of record NZ_JACJSH010000017.1, on the reverse strand, counting down.
TATGGTGACAGCGCTCAAAGAGTGATCATTGCTACCTCAGAAGGAACTTTGATCGAGCAATCTTGGGTGGATATGGAAATGCGCTTTGCCGCCACTGCCAGAAATGGCGAAACCGTACAAACTGGACGGGAAACTACTGGTTCTCGCAAAGCTTACGAAGATTTAACTGATTTGGATGAACAAGTAAAAGGTGCGGCTCAAAGAGCGATCGCAGCTTTATCTTTACCACCTGTCAAAGGCAATACTTATACCGTAGTCATCGACCCAATTCTCACGGGTTTGTTTGTTCATGAAGCTTTCGGACATCTTTCTGAGGCTGATATGGCTTACGAAAATCCTGATTTGTTAGAAGTTATGACCATTGGACGGAGGTTTGGCCCAGAAGAACTCCAAATTTTTGATGGTGCAGCTCCAGAGGGACATCGCGGTAGCTATTTTTACGATGATGAAGGCACGCCTGCTACAACTACGCAATTAATTAAAGATGGAGTTTTAGTTGGACGTTTACATTCTCGTGAAACTGCTGGCAAGTTGCAGGAAGCGCCTACTGGTAATGCCAGATGTCTGAATTATCACTTCACTCCTATTGTGCGGATGACAAATACCTGGATTGAAAGGGGTAAAACACCAGTCAAAGACTTATTCACTGATATCAAAGAAGGAGTTTATGCCCGTAATTGGTTAGGTGGAATGACGAATGGTGAGATGTTTACCTTTAGCGCCGGGGAAGCTTGGATGATTAGGAACGGCAAAATTGCTGAACCTGTGCGGGATGTAACGCTTTCGGGAAATGTATTCCAAACTTTAGCGGATATTGAGGCAATTGGTGATGATTTTTATTGGGATGAATCCGGCGGTTGTGGCAAGGGAGGACAAAACGGTTTATCAGTGGGTTGTGGTGGCCCTAGTCTCCGAATTCAAGATGTAGTGGTTGGTGGTGAAGTGTGAACTACCCACTGCTATAACTGGTACTCCGAGTAAACTTAGGTTTTTAGTAGTCTGTCAAGCTTAAATTGATAGGCTACTAGTCTCACTAAAGAATGTCTCAGTTCAAATCAGCTTGCTAGCCAGAAAGACCACAATTGAGTATAGCGATCGCTTTGCACTAATGCTTAAATTTTTTCATTTCTCAACATCCCTCCCAAGTATGAAAATAACTCATAACTCTAGGTAGTAGCGCCAGTAATAGAGGATAACTAATATATATAAAGCTGATTTCATATTTACTCTAGTTTTATCTTCCACACCCCTTCTCCGTTGCGCGTACTGGAGACATACTGCTTTGTCTAAGTCATTTTTATAGCCTCAATTAAGCGTTCCTTAGCACAGCGACAGATATGAAAGCAGATCAATTCCTGAAAAACTATGCCGCAGGTGTCAGAGACTTTACTGGTGTCAACTTAAGCGAGGCAAACTTAAGGGAAGCCAATCTCAGTGATGTAATTTTAGATAGAGCTATTTTAGATGGAGCTAATCTGAGTCATGCTAATTTAGCCCAGTCTAGTTTGATTGAAGCAGACTTAAATGGAGCTGATTTGACTAATGCTAACCTCAGTGGTAGCAACTTAAGCGGAGCTATCTTGGATGGAGCTATCTTGGATGGAGCAGCAATGGAAGGAGCTAATTTGAGTCAAGCTGATTTGACGGTTGCTAAGTTGATTGAAACTAACTTGAGTGAGGCGGATTTGCAGGAAGCAAGCTTGATAGCGGCGAATCTAGATGGAGCGGATTTGAGTGGTGCAGACTTAACTGTAGCCGACTTATCCCAGGCAAATCTTACCCAAGCAGATTTGAACCAAACAAATTTGAGCGGAGCGAATTTGTATGGAGCCAATGTAGAAGGAACCATTCTAGATGAGAATGCTGAAATCTAATTTCTTTAACATGGCTTATGATGTGAAAAATAACTAGCAAAATAAACAATGGGCTTAAGCCCATTGTCTAAAAGCGACCAAATGTCCGCTACTGTTTATTTAGTTAGTTTATTGCTATTGTCTTGACTGGTTTAGCATCACTGACTTTTTGATGAAAAATTATCCAGCCACAATTAACAAGTTTGTATGTGCATAGGCATCGCACATTTAAGATAAATTAAATCCAGCTTCAGGCTGGATAATACCTAGAGACAGTTTTGAGATTGAATGTTTTCTTGATTTTTAACTTACCAAATCAACTAAAGCGTTCGATTGGAAGCGGACTATAGATGAAACTGAGCAACCGCGATAATTTTCAGAAGTGAATACTGATAATGTGATATTAGCTTGACCAGGATCTAATATGCGTTTTACCTTGCAGGTTTGCATTTTGTTGTTGCAGTAAGCAATAATGCGATCGCCAGCCTTGACATCCAACGCTTGAATTTTCACTTAATATCAACCTCGCCCAAGATTTTGTTTAGCTAAAATAAAACATATTGTTATATTTTACTTGCTCAACAATTTAAATATTTATTTAACTATAACACAAAAACTAAGGGTTTTAAATGCTATCAATTTAATCTTGATAATGTCAAGTTGATTTATCCTCAAAACTCTATTAAATGCTGGATTTTCAAAAAATAAGGATAAATACCGACCTTCTTGCGGCATCTGGTACAGCACGGCAAAAACAGGACTTACGCATTGAAAACCTGAAACCTTGTTCGCGTATGCGCTTCGCGCCTTTCCTTAAAAAAGCTTGATTTTTTATGATTTTGTTCTCATATTCTGTATGGGAATGAGCAAAAACTCAATTGGTAAGACTTGGGTTGAAAATTCAGATGGTGGCAAATCCCCACTTTGCTCTAAATTTTTGCGAGTAGGATTTTTTCTTTCGATGTTTTTGTTACAATTATTGAAATTTTTACCTAAAAATACCACTATGGCTTTATATGCTGAATTACATAGACATCTAGGCGGTTCCGTCGTACCGCGAGTTCTATGGCGATATTTCGAGCGACATTCTTCGGAGTTGATTTCCCGTTTTGCTGACTATTCACAATTTGAAGATTTTTACACCCGTCCACGCAACACCCTGGATGAGTATCTAGAATTACACACCTTGGTAGAAAGTGTGCAAACAGTTGAGACTTTGCCTTACTTTATCTATCGCTTGGTGCGAGGTGCTTACATCTTTGAAAATTTGGCTTATCTGGAACTGCGCTACACTCCCTATTTGCGGACACCTGAACATCTGAATCAATCACAGAGAATTGACAAGATGGCAGAAATTGTGAAAGTAGTAGGACTTGCTAGCCACCAGCCAGAACATCCGATTGTTACTAGCCAAATTCTCTGTATGCACACTCGTTTACCTTATGAGGTGAACAAGGCGATTGTTGATTTAGCTGCACAAAATCAGCAGTATGTCTGTGCAGTCGATGTCGCAGGGGGTGATAGCTATTATGCCGATCGCTTAGAAGAATGGATTAGCTTATATGATTATGCGCGATCGCTAGGCGTTAAAACCACGGGACATCTATATGAAACCACGGCCGGTTGTTATCCCGAACTGTTACCCTATCTCATGCGAATCGGTCACGGTATTCAAATCCCCCTACTGTATCCAGAGTTACTTAATGATGTAGCTAGACGCGGACAGTGTTTAGAGGTTTGCCCGACAACTTACTTAAAAACTGGTACTTTGCAGGATATACGTCAACTCAAATTAGTTTTTGACCGTTGTTTTGATGCTGGGGTCGATATTGCTATCTGTACTGATAATGCTGGGTTGCACAATGTGCGTCTACCGTTTGAGTATGAAAATCTCTTAACTTACGACATTATCAGTTTTAAACAACTACAAGCTTGTCAGGATGCCGCTTTCCGTCATGCTTTCGCTTGGCCTTACAGTGAACGTCCTGCATCTTTGTTGAACGATTTGCTCAAACCTGAACCACCTAAAGTTTTGGCAACAAGAGATAGTAATTAACGACCACCTAAAGATAAGCAAAAAGTAAGGTGATTTAATGTTAATTAATGTTGCGATCACTGGTTTTTATTATGATGCTGTAGAGAAAGCTGTAATGCACAATAGATATTTTACAAAAACAATGTTTTAGAAATTAAACCACAGATGTTCACAGATAATTCATCGGTGTTTATTTGTGGTTAATTTTTCGCTAATTCTGATTTTTGCTAGAAGTCTAATGTGCAGTACAAAAAACCAGCAATGATGAAATAAATAGACTTAGATTAGTATGCCTGGGTTAAGTTTAAGCGCCAACACCTTCTGTAGCACCGCCGGCTGAAATCCAAGCTGCAAGGCCACCTTTGATTTCAGCTACTTCAACAAACCCTGCCCCTCTCAGAATTTGTGCAGCCTGGGTTGTATGCTCATCAGTGTCGCCATAAATATAGATATGGCGTTCTTTATGTAGGGCAGATTTGGCTTTAGATGCCAAATCGTCTAATGGAATGGGTATTGCTCCACTGATCCGACCGTGATTGTAGGTGTGGCGATCGCGCACATCAACAATTGTAAAACCTGGTTGACCCCATTGCAAACGGGTCTTTAAATCATGGACATCAGCAACTAAATTATTACTCATAAGCTTTTCCTGCTTATAACCTCACAAGCAATTTATCAAAAATCGCCTTTTAATTGAGTTTTCAGTGTAATAAGTTAATAATTTGCAACTAGCTAGTTGAAAATAATCTCTCATCTCTCCCTACTTACCTTACGCCCAGAAGCTATAAACTATAATTTATGGCATCTACTATTCAAGCTCTACCAACAGAAGTCGTATATCTTATTACAGCTGGTGAGGTAATCGACTCCTTAGCCTCTGTGGTGCGGGAATTGATAGAAAATTCCCTAGACGCAGGTGCAACGCGAATTGTGGTTTCTTTATGGCCGCAGCAATGGCGAATTCGCGTGGCAGATAATGGTTGTGGAATGAACCTAGATGATTTGCAACAAGCAGCCACAGCCCACAGCACCAGTAAAATTCACTCTAGTGCCGATTTATGGAAAATTAACAGTTTAGGGTTTCGTGGTGAAGCGTTGCATAGTTTGACGACTCTGGCAGATTTAGAAATTTTGAGTCGTCCTGTGGGTGGAAAATTAGGATGGCGAATTGGTTATGGCGATGGTGGGAAAGTTGTGCAAGTTGAAGTAACTGCGATCGCACCTGGTACAGTGGTGACAGTTTCCAATCTTTTCGGTAATTGCTCATCACGTCGTCAGGGATTGCCCACAGTCGCACAGCAAATGAAAGCCGTGCAAACTACAATTCACCAAATCGCCTTGTGTCATCCCCACGTCACCTGGCAGATTTGGCAAAATGACCGTCAATGGTTCACCATCTCTCCGGCTGCGACAACTAGGCAATTGCTACCGCAGATTTTACCCCAAGTGCGACAAGGTGATTTGCAAGAAGTCAAACTCGAAATACCCAACCCTGCCAACTCTTGTACAGACGCGATTCATCGCGTCTCTCCTCACTCCTCACTCAATTTAGTGGTAGGATTACCCGATCGCTGTCATCGTCATCGTCCAGATTGGGTACGTGTAGCCATTAATGGACGGATGGTTAAAACACCGGAACTAGAGCAAACGATATTATCAGCATTTCACAGAACATTACCACGCGATCGCTATCCAATTTGTTTCTTACATCTTGCCATTTCCCCCGATCAAATTAACTGGAATCGCAATCCAGCAAAAACAGAAATTTACCTCAACGAAATCATTTATTGGCAAGAGCAAATTACCCAAGCAATTAACCAAGCGCTCAGTATCTCTTCTCCCAATCTCAAAGAAGCTGTTCACACAACACGAGTTAGTAAATTACTCAAAGCCGCAGAAGCTAAAGGTGGCTACAATTTCAATTCTCAAAATCCCAAGGAAGATCGCAAAAATCCTAATTCTTTAAAAGCTGTCGCTCAAGTCAGCAACACCTATATTGTGGCTGAACATCCAGGTGGTATGTGGTTAGTAGAACAGCACATTGCCCATGAGCGAGTTTTGTATGAGCAATTATGCGATGATTGGCAACTTGTCCCCGTCGAACCGCCAATCATTCTTTATCAATTGTCGCCAGCGCAAGTATCGCAACTGCAACGCATCGGTTTAGACATAGAACCCTTTGGCGAGCAACTTTGGGCGGTGCGAAATATCCCCGCACCTTTGCGACAGCGAGACGACTGTGCAGAAGCAATTTTAGAGCTTAGTTGGGGAGGTGATTTACAAACAGCGCAAGTAGCTGTCGCCTGTCGCAGTGCCATTCGTAATGGTATACCGATGAATCAACAAGAAATGCAGACACTTTTAGATAATTGGCAACGCACTCGCAACCCTCGCACCTGTCCCCACGGACGGCCAATTTATTTATCTTTAGAAGAATCAGCTTTAGCCCGGTTTTTCCGGCGTAATTGGGTAATTGGAAAAAGTCATGGAATTTAATTTTAAATTTAACACAAGCGCATGAAATTTTAATTAACTGTACATTAACTTAACTATTAATAATCTGTTCCACCCCAACAGAAATATCTGGAAATGCTAGCGGTTGAATTGTTCCCGCAGTCAATGTCAATTTTGTTGCGTACTCACCAGCTTCATCACTACAATAAGCATGGGGTTCTCCTTCCGGCGATATTTCGACAATTTCCCCCTTAAGTAGTTCAACTTTGCGATCGCTCAAAATTCCAGCATCAATCATGCGGTGATACTCTTCAATCGTCCATTTAGCAACAATAAAAGTCATGAGGATTGATTCCTCCCAAGAATTCTTGATATTTTCTCATCTTAAATGGACTTCAAAGGAAGCCGTTAGCGCCTCTGTGTCCTTGTAGTCAAGATTGAGGCTATACTTAATTGTCAAAACATTACAATCTAATTTTTATAAAAGCTATTAATTGTTATTGAAGTTTAATACTTATACCTTCGGGTAGAAGGAAAACACTATTGTAATTTCTAAGCTAGTGATTAAGTTTTTTGGTGGATGAAATTATGCTGAACATTATTGCTTGGATCATTCTGGGTTTAATTGCTGGAGCTATAGCAAAAGCCATTTATCCTGGTCGTCAAGGTGGTGGAATTGCTTCAACTATGGTTTTAGGTATTGTAGGTGCTGTGATCGGAGGAATTTTAGTTACTCTTTTAGAGACAGGGAGATTTCAATTAACTGCTGCAACCCTTAGTATACCAGGTGTCATTGTTGCTGTAATTGGCGCAATAATTGCCATCTTTCTCTGGAACCTATTAGCTAATCGTGCCAGTTATTAGTTAAATTAAATCTCTAGAAAAATCGTGGTTAAAAGCAATTTCTTAGGAATTTACCCTTTCAGATTTTACGCAAATACAAAAACTCCACTAACCTTGAGGAAGTGGAGTAATTAATGTTAAAATATCAGTAATGAATCATGGTTAGTGTTGCTGCACTGCAAAAACTAAATTATTCTAAAGCTTTCTTGAGTTCATCTTTAATGTTTTCTACAGTGTGACCAACTTGGGCTTCAGCTTGCTTTGCTTGTCCTTCAGCTTTATCTTGTGGATTTCCAGTTATTTCACCCACAACCTCTTGGATTTTTCCTTCAATATTCTTTACGGTAGCTTCTACTCTTTTTTCGGTACTCATGGTTTTTATGTCTAGCTTGTAGTTGATTCAGCTATTACATAAACTAACAATAGTGTATTATTTTTGACCTCCATCAACCGATAGAATAATTCGGTCGGTTATGTATCTTAAGATAGATACGGTGAGCAACAAGAGTAAGCGGGTAAAAAAATCCGAAGTCACAGAAATTTGCACTGTTCACATCCCCGACTTCTCAAACAAGTCGGGGATTTAACTTTTCACAAAGTATTTAGGACTGCTATATACATCTTCATAGAAAATTAGAGCAGTCAAAGTAAATTTTCAATAAAAGGGCAGAAAAGGAGTGGCAACAAAACGTCAAAAAAATGTATGGAGGAGTGAGATTAATGACATTATTCGGGGTGCTTGCGGAGGTTTTTTATTTGGCATCCCTTTACTGTACACAATGGAAGTTTGGTGGATTGGATCGCGGGCAAAACCACAACTGATGATGATGGCGATCGCATTGATGTTTATCGTGGTGTACTTGCTCAATCAGATAGAAGGCTTTCGGAAACGCAGATATAACTGGCTAGCTCCTCAAGCCGCAATGGATACCGTAGAAGCGATCGCGATCGGACTAGCTTGCTCTACCTTTGTGCTGCTACTATTGCGAGAATTGACACTAGAAACTTCCCTAAAAGAATCTTTAGGTAAAATCATCTTTGAAAGTGTACCATTTGCTCTTGGTGTAGCATTAGCCAACCAGTTGTTGGGAGATAGTAGAAACAGCAATGGAGAAGCGCAAAAGCTCGACAGCACGACCAGCAACCAAAAAGATGAGTTAAACGCCACCTTTGCCGATGTGGGCGGAACCCTAATTGGTGCAACCATAATTGCATTTAACATCGCTCCAACAGATGAAATTACTATGCTTGCAGCCGCAGCCTCGCCACCTTGGGAGTTAGCAATGATTGCCACATCTTTACTAATTGCTTATGGCATTGTATTTCAAGCAGGCTTTTCTGACCAGCAAAAGCGAAGAGAGCAAAAGGGAATTTTCCAACGACCATCGAGCGAAACTATTATGTCTTACTTAGTATCACTCTTAGCAAGCGCTTTTATGCTGTGGTTCTTTCAAAAGTTAACTTTTAGCGATCCTTGGACAATGTGGTTAGATCACACCTTGATGCTGGGCTTACCTGCAACTATTGGCGGTGCAGCCGGCAGGTTAGCAATATGACTCAAACAGAACAACCACCAAAGCGCTCAATAGCTGAGTGGATAACATTCAGCGTCGCCTCATTTATCCTAGCAATCATTGTGAGTTTAGTAGGTTACACTTGGTTGAACGAAAAGAATCAACCTCCCATTCTTTCTGTTACCAAAAAAGAAACAATTCGGGAAATTGATGGCCAATTTTATGTTCCCTTTGAAGTTGTGAATAGTGGAGGAGATACAGCTGAGTCAGTTCAGATTATGGCTGAGTTAATGATTGACGGCAAAGTTACAGAAACAGGAGAGCAACAGATTGACTTTTTATCTAGTGGGGAAAGTGAAGAAGGCGCATTTATATTCACCCAAAACCCGCGTCAAGGTCAATTAAATTTGCGTGTTGGTAGTTATAAATTGCCATAGAGAAGATTTAAAACTGCACATAAGCAATATCCCCAACTTCTTTGATAAGTCGGGGACATACGGCTTGCAATTCTTACAATTTAAATAGAATTGCTATATAACTCATATTTGATTTTTGAAAAACTCAGTACAACTCAAATAGCCTTCTTTCGAGTTTCCTATTGTGCTTGTGCTGCACTTCTCTGCGAGACGCTTGTCTGCGACACGCTCCGCAAACGCGAACGCGCATCACATAAGTAATTTTATGAATCAAATATGATTCCCATATATAGGATTCATATTTAATTTTTGAAAAAACCCCGTACAGCTCAAAAAACCTTCTTTCCTATTGCCTCCTACCTGCCCACCCTACATGAACAAAAATCAAAGCGGATTTATATAATTACTAACGCGCAGTAATTTAAGCTTTAACTTTAGCTTTTGACCAAACGCCGTTTTGATCTTCATCATATTGCTGATGAACAGACTCCCAAGCAGCTTGTTCGGCTGTGAACTCGTCATTTTTCTCATTGAAGACAGTGTTATAACGCTCAATGAATGTGCGTTGAGCTTCATCAGAAAGATGAGCGCGAACTTCAGGAGACAAGTCATCTGGACTATTGCACTGTCCAGGACAAGGGCGAGCAAAGGTTTTTTCGATAGTGTTAATTTCTTCGCCACCAGCACTTTCGAGTAGCAATTGAAATTCGCCAGTGCGATCGCTCGGAACTTCTGCCATCAGTAAGAATTCGCCAGCTTGTAAGCGGGTTTGGTAGATAGCCGCTTTATCTTCTGGCATCCCCAAAGTAGTTAGAACCGACACAAGACCGGCACCTGCACTACCTGCGATCGCTCCACTTGCAGCTCCCAGCAACACTGCACCAATAGGCCCGGCTGCTACGATTGGGCCAACAAAGGGAATAAATAGTACGCCTACACCAGTGAGCAAGCTGAGAAAGGAACCAAACAAGGAACCAAAAACTGCCCCCGTTCTCAAACCTCCCAGAATCACATCCTTTTTACTAATAAACCCAGCAATTCTAGTTTCTGACTGGAAGTTTCTGCCCATGATCGAAATATGATCTCTAGGTACACCCCTGTCTAGTAAACGTCGAATTACATCATCAATTTGCTTCTGTTCTTTGAATACAGCAGATATAGTACGTTCTGCTTTGTATACTTCTGTCACTTAAGTAATCTCCCTGTATTATTTTATTTGTGTAATGGATATGGTGAAGAGATAGATGCAGGCAGATTAATTCTTTTACACCAGTTAGAAGCAGGAATCAATCCTGCTTCTAACTGGTTTTACAGACAGCCATCTCAACTCAGACGTTATAAACTACACACCTACAGGAGTCTTAGCCCCAGATGCTGGCTGTCTACCATCTGGATCTAATGCCTCTCCTTCAATAAATGAACGCAGCATCCAAGCTATCTCCTCATGCTGTTCCAACAGTCCAGTTAAAAAGTCAGCAGTTCCTTGATCGTGGAAATCATCACCAGACTGATCTACATGGTCTCTTAAGTTACGAATAACCTGCTCGTGATCATGCACTAAATTAGCTACCATCTTCGTTGCTGTGGGAACATTACCAGCATGTTCCTTCAGGGTAGCAATCTTAAGAAATCCTTCCATTGTGCCAACTGGATAACCACCCAAAGCACGAACTCGCTCTGCCAAAGCATCAATATTTAGAGTCAGCTTTTCGTAGTGTTCTTCCCAAAGCTGGTGCAAAGAGCGGAACTGAGGGCCAACGACATCCCAGTGATACTTTTTGGTTTTCACCAACAGTAGATAGGCATCTGCCAAATCTTTATTTAACAGATTAATTACACCTTGACGCTGTTCTTCTGTCAACCCAATATTTATCGCACGCATTATTTTTCCATCCCTAAGCAAACTTATTTACTAACTTCTCAAATTTCATATACATTCCACATCAACCAAAGGTAACATTATGAGCTTAAATTAATTACAGTATTCCTAATTATGCCTATGTCTTAATAGGTAGCATTATGCTAATAGTCTAGTAATTAGCTAATTTTATTGTTTTTTAAGCTCCAAACATAAAAGATTGAATATAATAGTTAGTAAAAACTAGAAGATACACAAAAAAATACACTTTCTAGGTAAGGGCAATTCATGAATTGCTTTTAACTGAAAATCATATTGTTTGTGTATGTCGTGAAGATATCTGTAATTAAAACTATCTAAACTTAGTTTACCTAAATTGGATACTTAATTAAATTTGCCAGATTAAGATTAGTAATGGGCCACTGCTTTTAGGCAATGACCCATTACTAGCAAAAAATTACCAGAACTATTAATTTAGTTACTTACCTGTAACTTTCTCCAATACATTCTTAATATTTTCTTCCACAGAGGTTGCACCCTGTGAATTTTCTGGACGCTTCTGCTTGTCAATATCAGCAGCTCCCTGAACCTCATTGAGTCCTTCGTTAGACTCCTTTTGAACCTTTCTCAATCCTTGTGGTGGTTCTTTAGCAGCTTCGTCAGTTTTGCGCTGAATGTCAAGCAGTTGTGTAGTGCCTTCGGTAGGATTACTTTGATAGCTATCGATCGCAAAAGCGGGAAAAGCACTAGATAACAGTAGTATGGCGCAAGTAAAAGCCACAACTAAAAAACGTACTGGGCTTAAGATAGATAAAACAGAAGCAATAATCTTCATTTGAAATCCTCGATAACAGCTTTAACAACGCAGAACTTTCACTGAAAAAGCGGAGCTTATACTTTTATTTGGCAAATTGAGCAATAATAAAAATAGCACGTCACACTTCAATCTGAAAGTTCTTGTCAAAGGAACCTGATGAATAGATGAAGAAATTATCTCTGTATTTCTGCATCGAATTAGCAAGGGATAATAAGCAAATACCACCTTAATTCTGTAGCAAAATTCTTACATTTGATATTGACATTCTTTTCTCAAGGTTCCCTGTTTCTACTTGTACTTTGAAAATGCTAAAGTCTGCATCAATCTCTAGAATGAACTTTTCTATATCTGTGGTTGCAATAAAAATCAGTCTCTAGATATATCGACTTAATATAGTTGTCACAGCTTAATGACTTTGGGATTTCTGTTCAGTCACCTCGACTTTATCCAATCAAAGCACTTTCACAATGATGCACTTTACAGGAGATTTGTAAAGTATAAATTTATATAAATATTACCTTTTTTAAGGGGAAAAATAAATCTTTTCTTTAAACTTGATAAGTCTGCCCTATTACCTCTTCTATTGAACTTACACGATTGAACATTTCTATTAATTCATGGGATCTTGTTTTTCGCTTTGCCAGCAGTACTTTTAAGGGCATTAAATAATGAACATCTGGGTCATTTCCCAAGGCAACTTCAGCTGCTTGCAAGACTTTTGTTGCATTCTCAAAAATATCCTCGTTGTCAAAACCTTCTTTTGCTGAAATTTGATGTAATACTGCATCGGGTACAGTTTTTCTACCTAGTAAGGTGTTATCTAGCACCAAACCTTTCAATAAAGCTAGCAAAGACGCGTAGATTAAAAAATCATCACAACTATCACAAGCTTTAAATTCAATGCGTCCTACTTCAGCCGGAATGCGGGCGATTTTTGTTAGCGAAGGTATACTATTAATTAGTTGTTCTTCTTTCTGAACAAAAACTAGGGCTGCTGGCCTTTTCCCAGTTCTGATAAACGTTCGTACCGATAACCCATCCCATAAACCTCCGTTATAAAAAGGGGAGCTATAACTAAAAGGGACGATATAGGGACTATAATAAGTTAGCTTTTTGCCAATATCAATCACACTTTCAGTAGACAAATCTGCCACTGAAATATTTAAATCTGGCCCATAAGACACCATGTGAATATTAGCAGTTTGTTCGTCAGGATAAGCCTCTAGCTGTTTGATTTCATAATCATTTAATGGAGGTTTAGGTTCAAAAGCCGGATTGTAGGGATTAAAACTGACCAAAACTGGTGATAAGTCAAAGTTAGCAGCAACTTCACGTAGTAAGTGAAAACTTTCTGATAATTCTGTAATAGCGCCTTGAATATCAGAATGTATAGTTGTTCTAATTTCAATACCTTTAACATGACAGTCTATCACTTCATCGGAATCTGCAAACCTTTCAAATCCCTCAATGTACCATCTCTTCATCTTAATACCCGCATCACCTACGCGCAGTTGAGGATAATCGCTGGGATATGTGGGTAACTTTTCAATAATTTGATTAAAATCAGCAAATTTTGTGTGGGAAAAATCAGCAAATTTACCTTCTTTATTTAGGAACGCGACTTCATGCTCAATGCCAAAGAAAAACATTATCTATACCTTTATTGCTTATAGTTAATCTAATCTGACTAATAGATAGATATTTCCAAAAATTAAATATGCTTTCCTAGAACCCTTGTAGAGACGTAGCACGAATATTTGAGATACTCCAATCAATTTTGCTTTAACTATAAAAATTCTCAATAATATGATAAATGAATTTTACCCTAAGATCGGCTTTTGCGATTTGAAAACCTCTCTGATTTATTTTTCTGTGTTGCCCTGACTATCTTCTCAGTCGCCGATTAGGGTAGCTTAGTAGTGACTGAGGAAAGCTTGAGACGTGAGTTTATGACAAGTACCGTTCAATCCCCCTATAGCAGCGAACAGATTGCCGCTTGGTTGCGTGGGCTGCTCACCATTGCTTGGGCAGATGGTAATTTTGATGCCCAAGAACAGGAATTAATAGCCAATATCACCAAAGATGAATTAGCTCCTAAGATTAAATGGGACTCGCTAGAGGTAATTACGCCAGAGGAATTAGCCGCAGTGTTGGGTAAAGGTACACCAGCTGCGGAAAATTTCTTAAGGACAGCGATAATGGTAGCGATCGCAGATGGTACTTATTCTCCCAGTGAAGATGAGGTTCTGCATCAGTTCTGTCAAGCCTTAGAACAGCCAGAGGAGTTACTAGAAGCCCTTCGCCATACCCTAGAACACCCACAGCAACTTACCCCTACGATCGCCAGCCCTGGACTTACAAAGCGTCAAATTGATGCACTACACCCCCTGCGTGACTGGCTGGATGGGCTAGATATCCAAGACCCAAGAGTAGCCCGCTTTTTGTGTAAAATGATTCCCTCCCAGTGTCCCTTTGAGCGGGATGTCACCTTATTTGGACGCAAGATTGTCCACATCCCCCCAATGTGTAAAATCAACCCCTTGTATGAGCAACTGGTGGGCTTACGTTTCCGCGCCCTCTCTTATCTAGCAGATAAATGTGGTGAAGATGTTTCACCATATATTTAGTTAGAGTTAGGAGTGAGGAGTAAGGAGTTATAATTTGTAACTCCTCACTCTTCACTTCTCATTATTATTTAAGTATGCAATTTATCGATCAAGCAAAAATTGAAGTTGAAGCTGGTAAGGGCGGCGATGGTATTGTCGCCTTCCGGCGAGAGAAATACGTGCCGACTGGTGGCCCCTCTGGTGGTAATGGAGGGCGAGGCGGTTCGATATTTTTCGTAGCCGACGAAAACCTACAAACCTTGCTGGACTTCAGATATAATCATCGCTTTCAGGCAGAAAAAGGAACTCGTGGTGGGCCAAATAACTGCACCGGAGCAGGAGGAAAGGATTTAATTATCGAAGTTCCCTGCGGTACAACTATTTATGATGCTGAAACTGGCGAACTGCTGGGAGATTTAACTGAGCCTCAGCAGACTTTACTGATTGCCCAAGGTGGTAAAGGCGGACTGGGAAATCAGCATTTCTTGAGTAACCGTAATCGCGCCCCAGAATACGCCCTCCCAGGATTACCGGGGGAAATAAAGCAGCTGCGTCTGGAGTTGAAACTTTTGGCAGAAGTGGGGATTATTGGCTTACCAAATGCTGGAAAATCCACTCTAATTTCATCTTTATCAGCAGCACGTCCTAAAATTGCCGACTATCCCTTTACTACTTTGATCCCAAATTTGGGTGTAGTACGAAAACCAACTGGCGATGGTACTGTTTTCGCCGATATTCCTGGACTAATTGCGGGAGCATCTCATGGGGCTGGGTTGGGGCATGATTTCTTGCGTCATATTGAGCGCACGCGAGTGTTACTTCACTTGATTGATGCCACTAGTGATGATGTGATTAGGGATTACAACACAATTAAAGAAGAATTAAAAGCTTATGGACAGGGTTTAGCAGAACGTCCACAAATTTTGGCGCTGAATAAAATTGATGCCGTAGATCGGGAAACTGTCGATTTGGAGGCTTTAGCTACCCAACTTAATCATCTCTCCTACGCCCCGGTTTTTATAATTTCAGCAGTTACTCGCACCGGCTTAGAGCCGATGTTACAAGAAATCTGGGGAATTCTCGACCAAATGAAGGTTCCTGAAGAAGTGGAGGCATTGAGATAATTCGTAATTCGTAATTACTACTTCATTGGCAAGAAAGAGCAAATATAGATTATTGGAAAAACCACATCTGTCGTAGGGGCAATTCATGAATTGTCCCTACAACGAAGCTCTATTCTCATCAAAGAATGATTAATAAAAACCTAAAACGACGTATTGACGTTGATACACAACATAATTCTTTTGCAACCTTTGTAAATCTAATCGTAATAAAAGCTCTTAAAATTACGAATTACGAATTACGAATTATATGCTCAAGGCTTAACTTCTAAAGGGGTTAAAGTAGCATATTGTTCCGAGGAAAGTGTCGCTTCTTTAACATTGATTTTCTTAGTGATAAATTTCTGCTCATAAAATAAGTCAGCAATCTTTTGCTGTCCTGACAAAACTTCTTCATTAAGGAGTCTTAATGTATAAAGCCTACGTTTTGATACCAGTTCTAGTGTTGGAACATCAATTTTTGCTTCAGGTGAAATCAATTCAGCTACTTTACGTGGGTTAGCTTCAGCCCATTTGCCGATGTTATTGACTTCTTCTAAGATGACTTTAACTACATCAGGATTATCTTTAACAAAATTACGTGAGCCTAACCAGTAGCCTCCTTGGGTAGTAATCCCTTTACCATCCCGGATAATCCGAATCCTACCAGTTTTCTGAAATAGAGCAAGATGGGGGTCGCCAATTACAGCTGCATCAACGCTCTTACGCTCAAATGCAGCACGAGTTTCTAATGGTGTGAGATTAATGTGTTTAATATCGCTGAGTTTCAGCCCTGCTTCTTGCAAAACCTTCAAAACGAAATACTGCTGTGCAGTAGCTCTTTGAAAGGCCAATCCTTTACCTTTGAGGTCAGCTATTGTCTTGATTGGAGAATCTTTATCGACTACAACAGCAGTTCCCTCACCAGTTCCAGGTTTGCTACTAGCAACATAAACAAAAGGAACACCCGACGCTTGAGCAAAGATGGGGGGAGTTTCACCGACAAAGCCGAAATCTACACTTCCTACATTCATTGCTTCCAAAAGTTGTGGGCCAGCAGCAAATTTTGACCATTCGACTTTCATACCCAGTGGGGTTAAACGTTTCTCTAACAGTCCTTGAATCTTGAGTAAGTCTCCAGCTGTCATATAGCCCATGTGTAAGACTTTTGTCTTAGTGCTATTAGAGCTATTAGAGGCGTTAGCGGTTTGCTCTGGTGTATTTGGTGCTTTACAACTGACTAAAGTCGTGGATAAACTGAATACTCCACCTACTAAGAATAGTAGAGAGTAATTGAACAGCTTTAAGTAAGATTTGCGCGATATTTCTACCATAATGGATTAGTAAATATTTAATGTTTTCGTTTTTTCGCTACTGAATTTCTACCGTTTGCACTACTGGCAATTAGCTAAAAATTTAAATGAAATTTTTAGCTGATAAATTTAATTAAGCAGTTTTACCAATGGCATGTAGCTTTAAACTACTATAAACCGATCGGTTTATAGTAGTTTGTTGTTTGTACGGATGCTATCATAGACTTCTGCAAGAATCAAGCAGTAAATAAAGCCATCATTCCATAGAGACAATTTTTGGACTTCTAGCAAAAAAGAGGACGATTTACTGATAGAGGTGCCTCTTGTTACAGAGATACTTGCCACCTACTGACATTGCAATACGCAGTAATTTTATACTTAATTATGCTAGATACACTTACAGGCGAAAAACCGACAGCCTCATGCACAATGATATTTGCTGAATTAGGTAATATCATGTCCGGCTAATTAGTTGTCATTGCAAACGAAGTGTTCATGGAGCATCTCGTAGAGAAGCAATCTTCGAACTCATGCAATTGCTGTGTTCCAATCACAATGGCATATCCTAAGTGATTAGGAGGACATGATATAAAGCGATCGCAGACTATAACTATAAACTAGCTTCATCTATATTCTGATCCGAGATACGGCATTTCTCGGTGAAATTGGAAGTCCACACTGTACTTTGTAATCCAAGTCAGTGCGGCTAGTTCACGTAGAAATTGATACAAAAGCTTAAAGGCTTTGCTTACTGGTAAAAAAACGGAGTTAGACTAGAATTGCAGGGTAACAATCAGAGGAAAATTATGATGAGCGATCGCGACTATACATTAATCATTGATAAAAGCGGTAGTATGTCCACACCCGACCAAGTGGGCGGTAGAAGTAGATGGGAGATTGCCCAAGAGTCTACACTCGCTTTGGCAAGAAAGGCCGAACAGTTTGACCCCGATGGCATCACCGTTTACTTGTTTTCCGGTAGATTTAAACGCTACGATGATGTCACTTCAGCCAAAGTCGCACAGATATTTCTCGAAAATGACCCTGCTGGGACGACAAACTTAGCAGGTGTGCTTCAGGACGCAATCAATAATTACTTTCAACGCAAAGCAGCCGGTAAAAGCAAGCCAAATGGAGAGACAATTTTAGTCATCACCGATGGTGAACCAGACGATCGCAAAGCTGTATTTGAAGTTATCATTCATGCTACTCGCCAGATAGAGCGTGATGAAGAATTAGGAATTTCGATCATTCAAGTAGGTTCAGATGCCCAAGCAACTAAGTTCCTTAAAGCTTTGGATGACCAGTTACAAAGTGTCGGCGCTAAATTTGATATTTGCGACACGGTTACTTTAGACGACTTAGAAGAAATGAGTCTTGTAGATGTATTGACTAACGCAATAACTGACTGATTAGTTTAAAGTTTTTTATTAAATAATTGGGAAAATTATAAATGCTAGAAAATCGTGATTACACCTTAATTATTGACAAAAGCGGCAGCATGGCAACCCAAGATCAAAAAGGTGGCAGAAGTAGATGGTTTGCAGCGCAGGAATCTACTTTGGCTTTAGCTAGCAAGTGTGAGCAATTTGACCCAGATGGTATCACTATTTATTTATTTTCTGGTAAATTCAAGCGATACGAAAATGTGACATCCAGTCTAGTAGGGCAAATTTTCCGAGAAAATGATCCCTCTGGTACAACTGACTTGGCAGGTGTGTTGAAACACGCAACTGACGATTACTTACAACGCAAAGCAGCCGGTCAAACAAAGCCAAATGGTGAAACAATTTTAGTGGTTACTGATGGTGAACCAGACGATCGCAAAGCAGTTATGAAGGTAATTATTGAAGCTTCTCGCCGCATCGATCGAGATGAAGAATTAGCCATTTCCTTCATTCAAGTCGGCACAGATCCACAAGCTACTCGCTTTCTGAAAGTCTTAGATGATGAACTTCAAAGTGCTGGTGCTAAGTTTGATATCTGTGACACCATTACTATGGAAGATATGGAAGATATGAGTCTATCAGAAGTGTTGCTCAATGCCATTAATGACTAGATATATCATTATATAGGAATTGCAAAAATGGATTCCATTGATAAGCTGTTAGCCGAACTCCAAACTGAATATAAAGCAGTACAACCACAACAGCAACAGTCAAAATCAAGCACAGCCAAATCCTTTATTCCATCATCGCCAAAATCGGCATCTTTTATGGATAACATTTTGGCAGAAGTTAAGGCTAATTTTGCAGAAGAGGATGCTGCTATTGAGTTAAAAAAACAACAAGAACTAGAACAGGAGCGAATTCGCCAAGAACAACTCAAAGCCAAACAATTAGAGGGTTTGAAAATACAGGCAAAAGAATGGTTAGCCAAAGTAGATCCACTTTCGTCGGAAGGACTTTGGTTTGAAAGGTTCGCTGAAAGTTACCCCTCAAAATTGGAGGCAGCGATTGAATATTTAAGAAGCAATGAATAAACGTCTTCAAAAAAAATGTAGAGACGTAAAATATTGCGTCTCTATTAATTCTAGACATGTCTAAATAAACAATTCAAGATTCAAAAATAATCTCCTATCTCAAATTTAAAATGAGTAATTATTATTTATTACCCATGCTCAAAATTGATGGTGATTTGTTCGATTTGAGTGTTGAACAGCCCATTCATGCATAGCATAGAGAATTGGTTGCAAAGTTTCTCCTAAATGCGTTAGTGAATATTCTACTTTTGGTGGAATTTGAGGATAAACTTCTCGATGGATAATGCCGTCTTGCTCCATTTCTCTAAGTTGCTGAGTCAACATCTTTTGCGTAACTCCGGGTAAAGCTCGTTGTAACTCACCAAACCTTTTTACGCCAGTCATTAACTCTCTAATAATCAAAACTTTCCAGCGTCCGCCAATTACCTTTAGGGTTGTTTCTACTTCACAAGTCAGCCTGAGATTGTTTTCTGCTTCAGCTTTCATAGTCAGTTTTTAAGAAGTACCTTACTTAGGTTTGCTGGTAGTACCGCTAGTTAAAAGTATGGGTACATCTACAACACTCCACAAAATTTAACTGCTCTCTTTGATGGACTAAATTTTTTTGGCAATGTGAAAAGCGGAGATATATGAGAGATGAAGACTGCCTCCAAAGTCATCTTCTATGCTGTGCCTCAATCCTGTAAATAATGCTTCTTTGCTGTGTGGGGCTAACTTTAGGTACGGCGAGTAAGTGTTTAAAAGCATTAAATATTCATCAACATTATATGTCACTTCAGATGCAACTTGCCCGGATATTAAATCTTTAAATTGGCCCGAATCGATGGACATATTTCCTAATCCTCTCAATATCTCTTCTTGGGTTTCTATGTCTTCATATCGATCAAGCGATGGAGCATATAATTGATAGATTTTGGATAAGCGTTGATATACTTGATAGCAAGGTTGAAGTTCCTTGTTCCATAGTAAAATCAGGTAGCCAGGTTGTTGTAGGGCACTTGCTGCTTTTGGATATCCTACTTTTGGTGATATCCAATGAAAAGAACTTGCTGCTAAGACGGCATCAAATTTAGAAGTCTGTAGTGTCCACTCTTCAAAAGATGTATTCTCAATCTCTACATTGGGATACGGTTGACAATTCTGTTGAGCTAATCGAAAAAAATCTGGGTTGGGTTCTAAGCAAATCATTGAGCAACCCAATTGAGCGAATGCTATCGTTGCAGTTGCAGGGCCACATCCTACTTCTAGAATTTTTGAGTTAGTGGAGAGTTGAGCAATTTCCGCAACTTGGTGAATTAAATCCTCTGGATAGCGGGGTCGTGCCTTGTTATAAGCCTCTGCTGCTGGAGAATACCAATTTTTTCGCTGTTCGAGGTCTTTACTGGAGTAGCTGATTATTGCTTGTTTTAGGTCTTCCATAATCTACTTGGGAATAGCGCTTCAGAGAAAGCAATGTGGAATTAATTTGAAGAAGGCAATAGGCAATAGGAAAGAAGACTTTTTAAGTTGTACGGAGTTTTTTCACGCAATCAAATATGAGTCCTATAGTTACGTAGCTATCAACTCAGAATCGATTTCCGACGGCGCACTATCTTGGACTAGCGATCGCGTTTCACCGTTACGCTGGAGGATACCGCCAACCATTGCTAACAAGGCGTTTACCTTGCGCGTTCGCCACATATCTACAAGCTTTTCCACTTTGGCAGCAGACATCCGTCGCATCATCGCTTCATAGAGATAAGCAGCATGTCCAGTTTCATCTTGGGCAATACTTAGCATTCCTAACTTCAAGTTACGACCGGTTGGTTCGTTATCAGGTAATACTTTCGCCATTCGCGCAAAGTCTTTACTAGCATCTAACTCAAGAATGTATGTACTAGCCATAAACACATCCCACTCAATGACAGCAGGTTTAAGTTGTTCTTGGGTGTAGCCTTCAAAGAATGCTGCAAAAAAGGGACTACGTTGCTGTTGTGATTTGTTTGTGGTTGTAGTTTGGGGTTGACGCTTAAAATCTATAACTTGTTTATTCATCTGCTGTAAGGCGTGGGCAAAGACTTTACCGTGCCTAGTTTCATCTGATGCGTGTTTTGCTAGTTTTTCGGTTAACCATGTATCGCCTTCGGCTGCGGCGCGATCGCTAAGTGCAGATAAAAACGGCACAGAACCAGATTCAGCAAAATAAAATCCCGCCAGGATATTGGGACGAGTTTTAGAATCACGAATTTGAGCAGCAGAGTAATAGGCAAAAGCACCTGAACCAGCTAAATGCAGAATGTGAGTTAAGAAGTTCATCAGAAATTGCCACTGATAATTGGGAGGTTACAATTCTTATACTAATGTGCATTTTCTATTCGGGTGTGCCAAAGAGTTTTACCTGCTGGAATTTTCAATTGCCTGTGGCAGTATGTCAAAGGTTAACAAATATATCTCGTCATTTTGCTAATATCATGCCACAGAGGTAATGCAGGTGAGTTGTGATGGAGAAATTAAATAAACCAGTACGATTTTGGCTGTGTGCAACTATCATATTTTTGGGTTTGATAGGCTGCGATCGCTTTGTCAATACTTCTGGAGAACCAGTTGAGCGAGTTAGTGATGGCGATACTATAGTAGTTAAAGATAGCAGTGGTAAAAATTTTACCGTGCGCTTTGCTTGTGTAGATGCGCCCGAAATAGCCCACTCTAATAAAGAAAAGCAGAGTAAACGCACTAGCGATCGCAATCAATTTACTTGGGGTGTGAAAGCTCAAGAACGTGTGCAACAACTGGTGCAACAAGGAGGCGATCGCGTAACTTTGAATATCACAGATAGCGATCGCTATGGACGCAAAATTGCCGAAGTCCGTTTACAAAATGGCACTTTTGTGCAGCAGATATTGTTAAAAGAAGGATTGGCAAAGGTATATCGTCCTTACTTAAACAAGTGTCCTAGCAAAGACTTAGTTCAACAGGCCGAAGCTGAAGCCAAGGAACAACGTGTTGGGGTTTGGAGTGACACTAAATTTGTTAATCCTTGGGAATATCGCAGCCTATCAAAAAAATAAAGCAGGAGTCAGAATTCAGGAGTCAGAATTCAGAAGTGGTGAATACTCTATGCATAAAGTCCCCCTACTCCTCTTTCCAAGTTTGCAGTTGAAAATAAACTAATACCAGCGTCACTGCTAGTAAAACCGTTGCTGCTGCTGCTGCATAACCAAAATCAAACTGACCAAAAGCCTCTTGATAAATGTAGTAAACTAGCAAATTAGTGGAATTCAGTGGCCCGCCGCCAGTCATGACAAAAACTTGCTCAAAACTCCGCAATGTAAAAATCGCGGTAGTAATGACTGCAAATATCACAGTAGGGCGCAATCCAGGCAGGGTAATATACCAAAATTGTTGCCAAGCATTTGCCCCATCCAAATCTGCTGCTTCATAACGGCTGGGAGGAATTGCTTGCAAGCCTGCTAAAAAAACTACCATATTGAAACCGAGTTGTTTCCAAATACTCATTAGAATAATTACTGGCATTGCCCAAAATGTATCTCCTAGCCACGGGATGGCTGGAATGCCAAAAAAATCTAAAAGTCCGTTAACTGGGCCTGATGTTTGAAACAGCCAGCGAAATCCCAAACCGGCTGCCACAAGTGAAATAATCGAAGGTAGAAAGTATGCACTCCGCATGATGCCCCGCAAGGGAATAGAGCGGTTTAATAGCACTGCCAAGGCCAAAGAGATAACTAAACTGGGAATAATGGTGGCAACAGTAAAATAAAAGGTGTTACCCAGAACTTGCCAGAAGTCGGGGTTGAGTAGCAAGCGCCAATAGTTTTTTAAGCCTATCCAATAAGTACCTTTTAAGGTGAAACTACCAGCAGTAAAGCTGAGGTAAAACAAATAAGCGATCGGCCAAATGATAAAAACGCCCAGTAAAATTAGTGCTGGTGTGAGAAAAGTCCAGGCAGCTACTGTATCATTATCCAACCACGACTTAGCAGTATATATTTTTTTTGACATATATAATTTTCCTTTTAGCTGTTATGACCCTCCGCCCTGATTTTACCCTTAGCTTGGTTTCTCTCAGGATTAGCGATGTCTACGACGGGCTACGCCTACGCTTGGGTAAACTCTTAGTTCATAATGATTTCTAGTTGGAGTCTTTAAACTAAGTTTTGCATCAAAGCCCAGCAGGTGCCTAGTTTACAGCTGTAGGCAGCGCTTATACTTTAATATGCTATTATTAGCATAATTAGCATTAGATGAGTAAAAAACAAGAAAAAACCCTCAAATGGATTGCAAGCACTCTTGATGATTTAAAAGATTTCCCTGAAGATGTGCAAGATGAGATGTAATGGGTTATGCTCTGGATTTAGCACAACATGGTGAAAAGCATTCTGACGCAAAACCTTTGCATGGATTTACAGGCACTGGGGTTTTAGAAATTGTAGATGATTTTGAAGGAGATACATACAGGTCAATTTACACTGTTAAATTTGCAGGATTTGTTTACCTATTACATTCATTTCAAAAAAAATCAAAACACGGTATTGCTACACCAAAACAAGATATAGATTTAGTTAAAAAAAGACTCAAGGTTGCTCAGGAAGATTATTTACAAGAAATAGCAAAAACAGTGGAGTAAAAAATGAGCAACGAAAATGATGTTTATATTAGTAACGGAAATGTCTTTGCTGATTTAGGATTGTCTAATCCTGAAGAGCGCTTAATTAAAGCAGAACTTGCACGCAAAATTAGTGAAATTATTGCTAATCACCAATTAAATCAAGTCCAAGCAGCCGAAGTTCTTGGAATAGATCAACCAAAAATATCTGCTTTAACTAGAGGGAAACTAAAAGATTTTTCAATAGATAGATTGATCAGATTTATAAACATTTTAGGTAATGATGTAGAAATTACAATTAAGCCTAAACCAGAAAGCCGTTCAATTGCTTGCACGACTGTAGTTTGTGAATAATTATTAAACCAAAAGGCATACAGATAGTGATGATTTAACGCGGATTATTTCTGCAAGAAAGGCAACCAAATATGAGCAACGAATCTATTTCGAGCAATTCTCAGACTGATTGGCAACGGCTTGATGCTATGAGCGATGAAGACATTGATTTATCAGATTGCCCAGAAATTACACCAGAACTGTTTGCCAAGGCTACAGTTCGACGGGGTTTACCTGCGGCAAAAAATAAAGCACAGGTGACGTTACGCATTGACAGCGATGTATTAGAGTGGTTTAAGTCGCAAGGACGGGGTTATCAAACGCAGATCAATACCTTACTGCGAGCATATATGGAAGCTCATCGATAGTCAGTAAAGTGATTCTGGGGAATAGCTGAACTTTTGACGCATGGCTTACGTAAGTTCTTGGTTCATAATTATCTCTAGTTGCAGTCTTTATAACTCTATATTTTTGAAAAAAATTAGATCGTTCCGCTTCGCTACACTCAAAAAGGGTAAAGGAAAGAAGGGCAGAGGGCAAAAGTAGCTAAAGTATAAAGGGCTACTGAACAATCCTCCCAACGGCAGAAACGACAACCCGAAAACCAAGATTGCTGTGAATGAGATCGCGCCCCACCCTAAAGTTGAGATTACGGGACGCGGAACGGCATTTTCCAGGAAGGTCGTGCCAGGAACCGCCCCGCAGCATCCGAATTTTATTATCATTATCTATCCATGCACTTCCATCACTAGGCGCTCCTTTATAGCTGTCATGCCAAGTATCTTGACACCACTCCCAGACATTCCCGTGCATATCGTATAATCCAAAGGCGTTGGGTGGAAAACTTTCTACTTCTGTTGTTTCTTGACGATTTTTTCCTTTTAGTGCAGAAGCATAAGTGGAATCTCCCTCATAGTTAGCTAACTCAGTTGTAATCGTCTCGCCGAAGTGAAATGGTGTCGTTGTTCCTGCACGACAGGCGTATTCCCACTCTGCTTCACTAGGTAGGCAATATTCACGCCCAGCTTTTTGAGTCAGCTTTTTGCAAAAGTCTACTGCATCATCCCAGGACACTTCCTCTACAGGACGTTTTGCTCCCTTGAACTTAGACGGATTGCTACCTATTATTTGCTGGTACTGTTCCTGAGTCACTTCAAATTTGCCGATCAAAAAAGCAGGGATATTGACAGCGTGCTGTGGGTCTTCAGTATTGGCTCGACCATTTTCACCGGTTGGCGAACCCATATTAAAAGAGCCTCCAGGAATCTTAACCATATCTAAAGTTATGCCATTGCCTAAGTCCTCCTTAAAGAACTTAGCTTGCTTGTTAGGATCTCGCTTAATTACCTGTCCCTTTTTATCTACCGTTACCGTTTCAAACTTAAAGGTAATATATTTAGGTTCAGCTATAGAGATAGTTGTTGATTGATTAGTAGGTTGATTAGCAGGTTGATTAGTAGATTTAGGTGTCGGTGATTGACGCTTAAAAATTTCATGACCTACTACTGCTGTCACCAAACCTACACTTCCCAAGCCAGCCCACTTCAAAAACTTTTGTCGGGTTATTCCCTCTTGAGCCGGTTGAGTGGGTTGAGCAGAGCTTAACTGCTGAACCGGAGGTTTAATCGATTCTTGGTTTGCTACAACTCTGGTTTCAATTGCAGTAATGTCCATCTGCTGTAATTTTTGGCGATATTCTGCTTCCTGCTGCTGTCTGATTATCTCTTGCTGTTTCCGGTATTCTGCTTCTAAAGATGGTTGAATAATAATTGCTTCGATCGCAGCTGTTTCCGCATCATTTAGTTCTAATATTCGTTGAAAGCGCTGTAGTTCTTCACGAGTAGCATCACTAAGAGGATATTCAAACTGCATTGAGTCTCGAAACACCTCTTTATACTGTTGCCGCTTTTGCCGATGTTCCGCGATCGCCACAACAATTGGATTTTCAATTCCAGTCACATTCTCAGCAGTCAGATTCAACGCTTGATGACGTTGGGTTAGTTGAGAGCGTTTGAAAGTACTGAGCGGATATTCTTGCTGAATAGCTTCTGTAAATTCCTGCTCATATTTCCGCAGGTTTGCTTGATGCGTTTCAATCTCGGCATTAATCCGCCTCTCGATCGCACCCACATCTCTATCACTCAACCCCAACGTCTGCCAGGTTTGCTGCAACTGCTTTTGCGTCACCTCATCTGGATAATGCTGGCGCTGCGTCGCCTTCACAAACGCCTGCTCGTACTGCTGGAGTTTTTGATGATAGCTTTCAATTTGGGTTGTGATTTGCGCTTCAATTGGTGCAACATCTACATCTGTCAATTCCAAGTGTTGCTGCTGTTGGCGTAAGTCATTGCGGGTTGCCTCGCTGAGAGGATATTCCTGCTGCGTGGCAGTAAAAAACAGCCGTTGGTAATCCTGGAGTTTCTGGTGATATGCCTCTATCTCAGCCGTAATCTGAGATTCAATCGCGGCAATGTCGCTATCCGCAAGTTCTAATTGCTGCTGGGTTTGCCGTAAGCGATCGCGGCTTGCCGTGCTTAGGGGAAACTCCTGTCGCAGTGCCGTTGTAAACGCCTGCTGATAAGTTTGCAGGTTTTGCTGATGCGTCTTAAAGCGTGCAGTCACCTGTGCCTCAATGGGCATTGTGTCCTCATTCCGCAGCCCCAAGATTTGCTGGAGATTTTGCAGATCGTGGCGATCGCTATCGGTAATTGTCTCATCTCTTTCCAGTAGGTCGGTGAATACCTGCTGATACTGCTGGAGTTTTTCGCGGAACTCGTTGCGATACGGTTCTAACACCTCATCTTCCACCGCTTTCGCCTCAGTTGTCTCCAATCCCAAGCGAGTCCTTAGTACATCCAATGTCCGACGACCAACAAAGGAAATTTCGCCTCGATGAATAAATCGCGCTACCTCTTTACGGTATCGCTGCCTAGGATCGCCTGGAGCCACCTTTGCCAGTCGAATTTTAAAGCCTTCTCGAATTGCATAGATTTCGGGCTTCATCGCAGGCTGAACTTCTCGCACCTTCTGACTGGCGTATTCATGGAGTTCATCAATGGAGATAAACTCATCGTGATCGCGATCAGCTTCTCCTGACTTGATACCTTCAATTAAAAAACGAGTGTAAATCGATAAATCTTGCCCTTCTTGCTCAAAGGAATATTGAGTTGAAGTAGAAGAAGTCAATACGGCTCGTCCTTCACCGCCTAACTGCTCCCGGATGTCAATCGTGCCGTCATCTTTGGCAGACATACCCTCAGCAAACGCGCCACTAAAGCAGCTATCTAGGATCACCACCTGCCGCCGGGAGCGGCTTTCGCTCATGCGATCGTGAATGAAATTGGCAGATACCGACGTTGAGCGAATCAATTCGCCCTGCTGCGTCTTACTGGTGTTGCGAGTTGCCAGATACAGCCTACCGCGATCGTCTTTGATGCCGTGTCCCGAAAAATACAGCAACAGCAAATCATCTTTGTGCCGTCCAGAGAATAGCGTTTCGATCGCAATTTCTACAATTTGTCGTTCAGGATTTTTTAGCAGGGTAATATCTGGCGCAGCAAATCCACCCATCTCTGGATGCAGCAGTACCTCACAAACTGCTTCTACATCTTTAACTGCACTGGGCAAAGGGTTCAGCCCTGGCTCATACTCACTGACCCCAATCAGCAACGCTACCTTCGCCATTTAATTTACCTATGCTGCGATCAAATCCTATGCGGCTTTAATCTCTGTGTTGTTTCATTTATACCAAGTTTTAGAATATTATCTCTATCAACCGGATTACCGGATTAGATTATAAGCTAAATTTTTAGAGCAAAATTTAATCAAGCGTAGGCGTAGCCCGTCGTAGACATCGCAACATGGAAAGAGACACTGCTAAATTAAAGTATAAATCTTACCTATTTATGTAAGAAAAATCTAGGCAGCTACTATATCACTATCCAAGCACGACTTAGTAGAGCATTTTATTAATTCATAGCAAAGTAAATTTGGCAATACCTGCAATGTTAATGCATCGGCTGATAATACCAATACATCGGGTAACAATGCCAATACATCGGTTGACAATGCCAATGCATCGGGTAACAATGCCAATGCATTGGGTAACAATATTAATGCGTCCCTTTGCATTAAACAAGCTACGCTTTTACACAAAAGTGTACGTATTATATATTTTTGGCATCTATAATTTTCCCTTTTAGCTGTTTATGACCCTCCGCCCTGATTCTACCCTGAGCTTGGTTTCTCCCAGCATTAGCGATGTTCGCCAACAAGTCGCCCCTTTAAAACTAGGAATTATGGCTTCTGGGAATGGCAGTAATTTTGATGTCGTTGCCCAAGCTATCCAAGATGGGCAGCTAAATGCTCAAATTCAAGTTTTAATTTACAATAACCCCTCGGCGAAAGCAGCCGTCAGAGCAGCCAATAGAGGTGTAGAAGCTGTTTTATTGAATCACCGCAACTATAAAATTCGAGAAGAGTTGGATGAGAAAATTGTGCAGACATTGCGGCGCTACGATGTGGAATGGGTGATTTTGGCGGGTTGGATGCGATTGTTAACATCAGTTTTCATGGATGCCTTTCCTAACAAAATTATTAATATCCATCCTAGTTTGTTACCTAGTTTCAAGGGAATCCATGCTGTAGAACAAGCCTTGGCATCTGGGGTAAAAATCACTGGTTGTACGGCGCATATCGCTTGTTTAGAAATGGACAGTGGCCCAATATTGATGCAAGCCGCAGTACCAGTATTGCCGGATGATACAGCAGAAACACTCCACGCCAGGATTCAAATTCAAGAACATCGAATTTTACCATTAGCGATCGCTCTGGCAGCTTCTTCGTCAAAGTCATTTTTTAACGAACCGCAGAGGCACAGAGGGCACAGAGAAAAGAAAGAGAAGGAAAACAATTGCTTAACTGAACTGTAGTGGTCTATAAATCAATACAGTTCAGATAAGAGCAAAACACTTGTAGAGACGGCGATTTATCGCGTCTCAAAACCCCAAAATTTTTGCCAGTAGTCCTTAAATGAACCGTATTGGTCTATAAGTTTTCGTAACGTGCATTAATCCCTGGTTGTTGATAGTATTTATGATTCATTATCAAACCACCAAGGGTCATTAGTCGCATTAGTTTTAATTAAAATAGCTTTTTTCCGCATGAACCGTTTCAGTGCTGCTGCACCCATACGCGATCCTCCCATCCCAGAGAATTTGAAGGCGTTTTTCTCTCCCTCGTGCATGATGGCGGTGAGTGCAGCATCGTTGATACTAATAGCACCTGCATCTATCTGCTGGGCAATTTCTAGGGCTTCAGCTTCTGAGGCAAAAACAGCAGCACTTAATCCATAAATTGAGTCATTTGCTAAAGATACCGCTTCTTCAACTGTGGAAAAAGGCATTATTGGCATAATGGGGCCAAAAGTCTCTTCGGTCATCACTTTCATGGAATGATCAACCTGGGTAAGTACTGTTGGACGACACCACCAACCCCCACCCAAGTCTTCAATTACACCACCGCAGTGAATGACTGCTCCCTTTTCTACTGCATCTAGGAGATGATCGCTAATAATTGCGGCTTGTCTTTCGGCAATGATAGGGCCAATTTCTCCACTTTCAACAGTGGGGTAGGCTAGCCCAAGGCGATGTGCTTTGGCTACTAATTGATGGTAAAACTTTTCAAATATGGATTCGGCAACATAAATCCGCTCAATTGATAAACACGACTGTCCAGTGTTGACGACGGAACCCCACAAGATGGCTGAGGTTGCTAATTCTAAATTGGCTGATTCTAAAACGATCGCCGGATCTTTTCCCCCTAATTCCAAAAAAGCCGGAATAAACCGTTTTGCAGCCGCTTCTGCCACTTTTCGCCCTGTTGCAACACTACCTGTAAAACACACTAAGTCTACATTGTCAATCAAAATAGATCCGGTTGCACCTGCTCCTTCAACAAAAGTTAAGACATCGCGCAATTTAGGGACGGCGTTGAGTGCTGTTGTCAGTGGTGCAACGAAGCGAGGAGCGATTTCACTGGGTTTGACAATGACGGCACAACCCGCCAACAATGCCGGAATGGTATCAATAGTTGATAGCAACAGTGGAAAATTCCACGGGCTAATTATCCCCACTAGGGGGTAAGGAACGGATGTTTGTTGCAAGGCGATAAATGGAATTGCTGTGTTTTTTGCAGAGTCTTGCAGCAATTCTGGCGCTAACCTACACCAGCGATCAATGCTAGAGAGGAAAGAGTCTATTTCTAATACTGACGTTGATAATCTTCCCGTATCATTTACCAGAGCTTCCGTTAAGCGATCGCGCTCTGATACTATCGCTGCCTTCCACTGCTGTAAAGCTTCAATTCTCCCCTCTAAACCCAGTTTTTGCCAGCTAACTTGTGCCCGGCGCGATCGCTTGCATTGCTGTGCCAGCAACCTTGGGGGTGGCGGGATAATTACATAGTCAAATTTGCCAGTTCTGGGATTACGGACTTCTATTGGTTTTGTCATTTGTCATTTGTCATTTGTCATTTGTCATTGGTCATTAGTCATTGGTCAATAATTAATAGTTATTCTCCCCCTGCTTCCCATTCCCAATTCCCAATTCCCAAATTCAAATTATCCCCAGTTGGGCTAACCGATCAATTGTGGCTTGCTGGGTTTGCAAAAAGTGTTTGCGGTCTATTTCTCCCTCCAGCATAGTATTAGCTGGGTAAAAGTGTGATTGATGATAACTTTCGGCGTATAGTTCAAAGCGTTGACGGGCAAGTAAATTATGTAACCCCGGTCGGCGGCGATCGCGGCGTAAGGCTCCTAAATCAATCTCGGCAAATGCTGCCATGCTCTCGCCTGCACCTGTTTCGGCTAAAACGATTCCGCGATGATCGATGATTTTAGAGCCACCATCAGCCGAAGCTATGGGGATGGCAATATTAGCGATACCTGCGGTATTAGCTGAAACTACATAAGCCATATTTTCGACGGCACGAGTAATTTTTGCCGCGTCTTTGGGAGTGAGGTTTTTGTTGTATACTTCCGAAGTGGAATGGACAAAAATTTCTGCTCCTCGCATCGCCAGACAGCGTGCCACTTCTGGATATAAAATTTCTTCTGATGCTAAAGCTGCTAAATTACCGATCGCAGTTTTGGCTACTGGGAAAACTCCCTCTAAACCATAGCAGTCAAGATATTTATCCCAAACGTCATGAGGAGTGGGAGCAAATAAAGAATTTAGCCGCCGATACCGCAAGACAATTGAGCCGGAGGGGTCAAGAATAAAGCAGGTTTGGAAGTACAATCCGGGAAAGTTTGGATCAACTTCGTAGGCATTACCAGCTAAAAAGATTTTATGTTTTTGGGCAATTTTACCCAGCGCCTCATACTCAACACCAGCCATTTCTATACAGGCTTTTTCTGCCCACCCAGCGAGACTATCTCCCATCGGAAAACCAGTGAGGAAATATTCTGGCAGTACAATTAAACGACAATCAAAGCCAATGAAAGCGATACTGGCAGCAATTTGTTGAGCTAGGCGGTTGATGGAGTTTTGCATGAGCGATCGCGCTTCGTGGCGATCAGTAGCTTGGTTGACTGCATGACAGGTAACTTGGAGTGCCAAGGCCCGGAATGAGTTGAGATTATCAGTATTATCTGCCATGCTGTATCCAAATTTTTTTACTACCTTATAGAATACGATCACCACCCCAGAGCGATCGCACTAATTTATCCGTCATTTCTGCCCCAAATAGCCGCACAGCAATTTGGTTGTCTGGGTCGCGTTCTGCAACAGTACGGCGCACAAATAAGTCACGCTCAGATAAAGCAGTCCGTTCTGATTCCGCTACTGGTTCAGCTTCATCTACCCAACCTAGCCAACGATCTATCATCTCATGCGCTACCGTGTGGACACGAGCAAGTGTCTCTTCTGTAACTGGACTGG
Organism: Nostoc sp. FACHB-133; assembly: GCF_014698055.1. Taxonomy (NCBI): domain Bacteria; kingdom Bacillati; phylum Cyanobacteriota; class Cyanophyceae; order Nostocales; family Nostocaceae; genus Nostoc; species Nostoc sp. FACHB-133. The sequence continues at coordinate 111,746 of NZ_JACJSH010000017.1, read as the reverse complement.
TGTAACACAAACTAGTATGAGATTGTACCTGACGGATATACAGCGTTTTGCTAATATACTGCTGAAAACGTGAATCTTTCAGGAACGCCAAATATGTCTGGTTCACAGGTTCGTAGTAACGATCCAAATAGTCGAGGTCAGTGAATAGATCGGTGCGAGGGACGTAATCTATAAAAAAGAACAGTTCTGGAACTGTGGCACAGACAATAGCCAAATGAGGAACACGAATCTGCGACTTGAGCCAAACAGTTAGGTGCATATTGCAAAAGCCAGATTTAGGTTCGCGCAACCATGAATGCACTAGCCAATCGATTTCTGGGCCAGAGAAGGTATTGACTGAGCCGTGTGCTTCTCCAATCAAAGCAGTGTAGTTTTGAAAGTTCTCGGTAGACGGATCTGAATGTAATTCAAAACGAGCGTCTATTTTCTTACGGAGTTCATTTGTCCAACCCCACAACTGCTCAAATAAGCCTGTATTGTCTACATTAATTTGCTGCTCAATCACTGTTTGTACCTTTTTAGATCAGAATGCAAACAAACATAATATAAAAGCAAAAAACCAGCATCTAGCTTCTGCCAGAATTCTTTCACTGAGCCAAAACAACTGTAAATGGCGTGGAATTATTGTTTGCTTCTCCTGTCTTTGGATAAACTTAAATCAAGAACTTCGGGTAGAAGAGAGAATGTCAAATTTGGGCGATCGCACAGAGACAAACACCGATAAAGTTTTACTCATCGGAGTTACTGGCGGCACAGGTGGAAATATCGTCAAAGGATTTCTCGAACAGGGAGTTAGCAACCTGCGAGTCATCACTAGAGAAATTGACTTTAATCGTCCAACTCTTGCAAAGCTCAATGATGCCGGAGTTGAACTGGTAAAAGCCAACCTCGACGATGAAACTTCTCTCATAGCAGCCTTTGCAGGAGTTTCGGCTGTTTACTGCCACGCCACTTCTGCGGACTCCGCTAAAATTGACCCGCTAGAGGTGGAGAGAGCCAAGCGAGTTGCAAAAGCTGCCAAACAAGCTGAAATTAAGCACTTTGTCTACAATTCCGCAGGTGGAGCAGATAGGAATTCAGGAATCCCTCGCATTGAGCAAAAGTATCAAGTAGAGAAAATTCTCAAAGAAGCGGGCTTACCGACTACCATGTTGCGAGCTTGCTTGTTTATGGAGGAGTTTTGGAAGAAGTACACGCGACCTTCTATACTCAAAGGTAGTTTTCCGTTTTCAATTCAGCCAGATAAACCCCTTCATCTAATTACAACGAAGGACATGGGCCGCGTTGCTGCTTATGTAATCAAACATCCTACCAAGTATATTGGTCAAGAAATTGAGCTAGCTGGCGATGTGCTGACTCCAAAGCAAATGGCAGAGGCATTCTCTCAAGCGCAGGGGATAAAAGTTGTCCATAAAGAGACACCTGCTTGGATTTTCTTACTCTTGCTGCAAAAAGAACTGTTCGATTTGATTCAGTGGTATCGCAAAAAAGGTTATCAAGCCGATGTCTGGCGTTTACGAGAAGAAGAGTTTCCTGGACTTCTGACCACATTTAGGGAATTTTTGGCAGAAACCCACTGGTCAAATGCGGAACTCACCTATGAGAGTCTGCGATCGCATTAGTACCTGTGGTAAAAGTTTGTATCCAAATTTTCTTAACGATGCCTACTGCCTACACCACCCCAGAGCGATCGCACAAGTTTATCTGCCAACTCAGAACCAAACATCTGTGCGACAAATTTATTACCTGGATCGCGTTCAGCACTGCTACGGCGCAGCGCCAAATCACGAGCCGCCAAAGCTTTCCGTGCATCTTCTGACACTGGTTCAGCTGCATCTACCCAAGTTAGCCAGCGATCGAGGGTTTCGTATGCAAGGGTGCGAGTTAGTTCGAGGGTTTCCAAGGTGGGTGCGCCTGAGTAGCACAATTTAACAGGCGATTGAAATAATCGAAGATACAGACTTTTGCTGGTAAATACCTTGAGGCGCGAATCGTCTTGCAACTTTAAAAATGTTTGGTTAACTGGCTCATAGTAGCGATCGAGATGTGCCAAATCGCTTAAAAGCTCAGTTCGGGCAATATAATCTATATAAAATAAAATATTTCCATTTGGAAGTGTGCCAAACTCAAAAGCCAAATGAGGAACCTGGATATGCGACTTCAACCAAGTGGTGAGACGCATAGTACTAAAGTTTGATTTTTCCGGGTTTCCCAACCACGAATGCACTAGCCAGTCAATTTCTTCCCCAGAAAAAGCAGTCAGTGAACCCTTCATATTGCCATCGAGACTACTGTATTGCTGTAAATCTTCTACAGAAGGATCTGGATGTAACTGGAAACGAGCCTCTAGTTTTTGGTGGAGTTCTTTTGTAATTCCCCACAACTGCTCAAATACAGCCTTATTGTCTAGATCGCTTGGTTGCTGAGTCATAGTTTGAGTTTGCGGTTTTTCTATAAACTTTATATTTAGTTTGACATTTTTTGGATCTAGCTATTTGCCCATATCAAGTAACATATTCATCGAATTCAGGACTGTGATAAAAAGCCCATCAACTAAAGCATGATAAAGCTATTGCAGCAATCTGTATCAACCGATGATTCTTCATTTGGCTCTTAATTTAGATGAATATTTTCAAATAGATATATAGTAATTCGGTTTGATTTCTGAAAAGATACGTAGGTGTGTATTAACGATCGCGTAACACACCCAAGCCTCGATAATGATGCTTTACAAACTCCGTTCAAACACACTCTACAATACCTAATTCTGTTCAAAAATCAAATAGTAATTCTAATAATTAAATATTTTTTTTAAAACCAACTTATTAGGATTTAGTTTACATAATTAGCTAGAAAATGATTTTGAAATTTGCTTAATACATTATTCTAATAGTTTATTAATGTTGTTTGGAAAAGTTTTTCACACTATTTATTCGGTATTAATACTGAAAAAAAGGCTTATAGGAAGTGTTAATTTTAGTTAATACACAATTATAATCTCTCTAAAAAAACAATATAAAAATGCGCCTGCCTTACAAACTGAGATTTGTTTCTTCTCAACTAGTAACTGTAACAGTACTGCTGACATTACTCTTGTTTATTCCTCAAATTTGGCTTAACTGGCAAGTATACTATAACTTCAATAGTATTATTAAACATGAATTTAAACTACAAACACTGAGTGATGAAATTACTTATCTTGATGAAGTATTAACGATGTCAGCTCGGATGAATGCTGCTACAGGAAACTCTATCTGGGAAAAACGATATCGCCAATTTGAGCCTAAACTCGATATTGCTATTAAAGAATCTATCAAACTGGCTCCTAAAGCATATCAAAATGAGGATGCCCAAAAAATTGATGTTGCTAATCAGCTTTTGGTCGCAATGGAATATAAATCTTTTGAGTTAGTTAACAAAAATCAAAAAGAGATAGCACAACTACTACTTTCTAGCCGAGAATATGAAACTCAGAAACACATTTATGCTGATGGCGTTGCCAAAAGAAATCGTAATATTCTACTTCAGTTACAGCAAAAGGTTGATGAATATTATAAAAGAATATTTTGGGCAGTTTTAGAATCTGTTATAAGTTTAGTACTACTGATTCCAGCATGGCTTTTAGTATTGAATTTATTGCAGCAATACTTAAAAGATAAAAAAATTGCTCAAGCCGCCTTAGAAGAAACAAATTGTAGATTGGAAATGCAAGTGGCCGAGAGAACGGCAAAATTAGAACACAAAAATCTTCAACTAAAACAGACACTACAAGAATTACAATACACTCAAGTACAACTTGTTCAAACCGAAAAAATGTCATCATTAGGTCAGTTAGTTGCTGGTGTTGCTCATGAAATCAATAATCCAGTTAATTTCATTTATGGAAATCTAATACATATTAGAAAATATAGTCAGCAATTACTAACTTTAATTAACCTGTATCAGCAAGAAAATTGTAATTATAATCCAGAAATAACTAGTTTGATTAATAAGATAGATTTAGAGTTTATTCTTGATGATTTACCAAAAATATTATCCTCAATGGAAATTGGTACTGAGCGCATTTGTGAGATTGTGCTAACTTTGCGGAACTTCTCACGCCTTGATGAAGCAGAAATGAAACCTGTTGATATTCATGAAGGAATTAATAGTACGCTAGTAATTTTAGAGCATCGCCTTAAAAAAAATCATAAACAGCAAGAAATTGCAATAATCAAAAATTATGGGAATTTGCCTCTTATTGAATGTTATGCAGGAGGATTAAATCAGGTATTTATGAATATCTTAAGTAATGCTATTGACGCTTTATATGAACAGCAAGAGGACTATTTAAAAAAAGATGTTACAAAACATCTGAATTCTATTATTATCCATACTAAAGTTAAAGATGAAGATTTTGTAATTATTAGTATTAAAGACAATGGGATAGGAATATCAGAGAAAGTTAAGACTAGATTGTTTGACCCTTTTTTTACTACTAAACCTGTAGGTAAAGGTACTGGCTTAGGATTATCCATCAGTTACCAAATTATAGTAGAAAAGCATAAGGGAAAAATCAATTGCATTTCTGCACCTGGGAAGGGTACAGAATTTGTAATTGAGATTCCCATCAAGCAGATGCAATGAAGAAGGGGAAAGGGGAAAGAGAACCAGTAACTTAAAAGCAGGGGTTTCAAATATGGGCACTGCTAAGTTATCGCACTACGTGTCTTAAAAATATTCTTTTTTATTCGGGCTATTTAAAAATAGGGGATTTCTTTATACGTTGTGGGAAAAAGTTAAAGGGTAAAGGTTTTTTATTACCCCTTACCCTTTCCCCCTTTCCCTTTTTGGTAAGTAAATATAAACTCATTTGGGATCTTCTAGATTTTTAGGGCTAACCCAAGCGTATTAATTTATAGTCATATCTTTGACATAATCTTGCAATGGTTTTGTCAATACGCTCTGCAATAATTCACTCATCAAACCGTTTAACGGAACTAGGCAGGTAATTCCTGCCTTTTTTAATCAATGCCTTCTAGCAAGGTAAGGCATTAAGCTGTTACGCAAATAAGATTGCACATCAACTGGTGAGGTTGTCCTTTGTCCTTGGTAAACACTTTTGACAAATGACAAATGACAAATGACTAATGACGGTCTACACGGAAAATATTGCAATATGTAGGCGCGTTAGCTTACTCTTTAATTATGGGCGATTTCCCTTTACCTGAGAATTACTGATAGAAAATCCTCGACGAGTAGGTTTAATATTAGCTAATTCCACCTGAAAACTTACCTTATCAGTCATTTCACCACTTCTCGCTTCCAAATCCCACTTTCCAGGGCGCAAATTCCAAAATAAAGAATTAGCTGAATTTGTATCTAATTTTTCCCCATTTAGCCACCATTCAACAGACGCAGATTTATTTCCCGCTAGCTTAAATTCGAGTTTTTGCTTCGTTTCTTCACCTGGATACACTAAAAATAAATCGCCATGATGCGGGGACAAAATTCTCAAATTGGTAGAAACAAGACTCGATTGCTGTTGTTTTGCCAACCATTCGTTATACTCTGGTGGTAAGTTAAATTGCTTGTCACTTTCGTAGGCAATTTTATCTTCTGGATAGAAATATTCTTGCACCACTGAAGTACAATCTGGTGTTGGTCGTAATCCCGAAATTGCACAAATAGGTAATTGTATTAAACCTTCTGGAGGCGGAAAAGCTTCTGGTTCATGATGTTCGTGCAGGTGTAGCATAATCCGATTCCACAAAGGTGCAGCGCCTGTCACACCTGAAACTTGTCGCATCGGTTCACCGTTGAAATTGCCTACCCAAGTAGCGACGGTGTAATCAGTAGTGAAGCCAACTGTCCAAGTATCACGAAAATTGGAAGAAGTGCCAGTTTTAACGGCAACAGGAAAGGGCAAATTTAACACAGAGTTTACACCAAATGCTGTGGCACGAGCATGATTATCACTGAGGATATTAGTGATTAATTGCCATATCGTAGTTGAATTTTGGATGTTACATCGCATATTTGGTGCGCTTTCAGCGCAACTTTGATTTTGGATTGGAGAATTGGAAAATGCGCTTACTAAAGGGATAGACTCTCCAAGTCGTGCCATAGTAACGTAAGCTCTAGCTAATTCCCATAAACTGACTTCGCCGCTACCGAGAGTTAACCCTAAACCGTAATGTTCTGGGGTTTGATTGAGATTTTCAAACCCAAGTTGATGCAATCGTTCTAAAAAAGTCTGCACACCTACTTTTTCTAAAACCCTCACTGCGGGTACATTCAACGAATTTGCTAAAGCGATTCGCACCCGCACAGGGCCAAGAAAGCGTTCGGTGTAATCGGTTGGGCTATAAAGTCTCGCACCAGGAATAGAATAACGGGCGGGGACATCTGCCAAAATGGTATTTGGGCGAATTAAACCTTTTTCTAAAGCTAATTCATACACAAAAGGCTTGAGGGTAGAACCAGGTTGACGTAGCGCTTGCACTCCATCATTGCGTCCTAGTTTTGCTTGATTAAAGTAATCAGGCGAACCGACATAAGCCAAAACTTCACCAGTGTGGTTGTCAATCACCAACGCAGCTGCATCATGAACATTATTAGCGGCTAGGGAAGAAATTACCTGTTGCACCTGTGCTTCGACAAACTGCTGTAAAGGGCGATTTATAGTTGTGCGAATAACGGATTGATCCCCCCTAACCCCCCTTAATAAGGGGGGGATTAAGCCTTGCTTTTCAAGGGAAGTTGGGGAGATTTGATTGGCTAGCCAAAATAAAAAGTGTGGTGCGGCGATAATTCCCCGTGGGCGAGACTGAAACACAACTTTTTCGGTTTGTGTTCGGTCTGCGATCGCACCACTAATATATTTTTCCTCTACCATACGATTAAGGACGTATTTTTGTCGCTGCTTCAACCGTTCCCAATGTTCATAAGGATTAAAATATGTGGGATTATTGGGGATAGCGGCCAACAAGCTGGCTTGAGCAAGATTTAACTCACTCGCTGGGATAGAAAAATAAGTCTGTGCGGCTGCTTCTACACCATATATATTCCCGCCCATTGGTAGGCGATTAATATATGCAGAGAGAATTTCATCTTTATTCATCCCTGCTGTTAACCGCCAAGATAGCCAAATTTCTTGCAGTTTACCAGAAAAGCTGCGGGGGACGGGATCTAACATCCGTGACAGTTGCATAGTAATAGTGGAAGCGCCGGAAACAATTCGTTTCGCGTGGATGGCTTCTTTGCTGGCGCGGATAACAGCTTTCATATCCAACGCGCCGTGATGGTAAAAGCTGCCATCCTCGGCGGCTAAAATAGCATGGATAAACTGGGGCGAAACCTTACTTAGTGCGACTACTGATGTATGTTCTTGGTCACGGGTGAGCAATGTTCCTAATGGTAAACCATTGCGATCGCTAAATTGCATTGCCAACTGATTTTGGGCAATATCTGCGGCCCGAACGGGTGCAAAATACGGTAACAAGCGTATAATCAGGCAGATTACCAGCACAGCTAGGATAACTTTGCTACTGTGCTTAATTTGGAGTAGCGATCGTAAAATTAGTTTCATCAGGGAATCCCTGCCAAGAAAACCTACCTTAATTTTGACGCAGCGATTACATCTATATCAGTAAATATGTCAAATCCTTAATAATTTATTTGAAATTACTTAGCAGATGTAAATTAATATTTGCAGAAGTTAAATACTGATTCATAGTTAAGAATTGTAGTGATTTTTAGGAACAATCATACAGGATTAGTTATCTATGTAAATAAACATAGTAAAATCCAAACTCTATGTAAAAAATAGTCATATAGCATCCTTTATTTGTCTTGGCATTGCCAACTCAAGAAGATATGCAAAGTTTTGTTAGCTATAACTTGTGAATTTTTTATTTTAAATTACTAAAAATATGATTATCAGATTTTTACTCCGTTTGCACTATAAAATTGTCTATTTCTTCCTTAGCGTCCTTGGCGTTCTTGGTGGTTCGTTAAAAAAAATTAGCCGTTCCCCACGCCAGAAGAGAAAAATACAGTTTATTCTTCTCTTTACATTCATGCTAGCGATGACAGGGTGTAATTTTTTTGGTATCAACTCAAGTAAAGAACAACTCCCAGCAGTATCCCCACTTACACCACCAAAATTACCAGACTGGATTGAACAAATTAGTCCTATTGGCGATGCAAAACCTCTCAATCAAATTCGCATCCGTTTTAAAGAAGCTTTAATCCCAGTTGAAAGTCTTGATAGTCCAGAACAACAGAAAATATTAGAAAAATTTGCCCTTTGGCCGCCTTTACCCGGTCAATTTCGCTTTTTAACACCGCGTATGGTAGGTTTTCAAGCTGAGAAAGCATTGCCAATAGCGACAAGATTTCAAGTTACTCTCAAAGCAGGTTTAGCTGATTTAAAAAATCATCGCTTAGATAAAGATTTACCTTGGACTTTCAATACCGAATCTATCAACCTGACTAATTTACCCGGTGTCAATCCCATTGAGAAGGCTGATATTGAACCCATTGATTTACAACCAAAGCTACAGTTTACTTCCAACGTAGAATTAAATTTAACTTCCGTACAAGAAAAATTACACTTAATTCCTGAAGGAAAAAATAAGGGTGTAGGCTTCAAAGTCGAATTAAATAAAGAAGAAAAACCAGTAAAAAATGAAGAAGATCCTTTAGAAAAATTTGACCCTTCAGCCCGCAATTGGATTTATAATCTTATTCCACAGCAAAATCTCGAAAAGGCAACCCCTTATCGCCTAGTCTTTTCTCCCGGAATACGTCCTGCTTATGGTAATCTTCCTACAGAAAAAGAATTTGCCAGTAAGTTAGTCACTTATTCGCCTTTAGCATTCCAGAAAATTAACTTTTACGGACAACCAGATTCTGGTGGAACTTTTGGACGATTTATTAAAGGCAGTCCTCAGCTAGAATTTAATAACGTTTTACTGCCAGATTCAGCCAAAGAAAGTATTACCATTAATCCAGCACCAAAAGACATTTCAAGAATCATCCAAATAAATGATGAAGATAAAATTGTTGGCATCAATCCTTATGCGCTAGAACCTGCTAAAACTTATACAATTACCATCGGCGAAAATCTCAAAGATAAGTTTGGTCAGACTTTGGGTAAACCTATAACGCTTAAATATGATACTGGAGATTTAGCCGGGGATATCTGGGTACCATCAGATTTAAATATTTTCCCCACAGATAAAAATTTACAGCTAAATATTACTACCGGAAATCTGCCAGAGTCTAAATATAAAGCAGCTTATCGAGCAGTTAAACCGACAGATTTGGTTTATTTTAATAATAGTAGTGATTTATTACCACAACCTTCTGATTGGCAAAGCTTTAAGGTATCGGGTAAGAAGAATCAATCAGTTGATATTGCTGTTCCTCTGCGGGAAAAAATAAATGCAGCTACGGGAATGTTAGCTTATGGAGTCCAAGCCCGTACTAATAAATATCAGGAAAATGGTAAGGAACTGTGGCGAGAACCTACCACTTATGGCATGGTTGAATTGACGAATTTGGGCGTATTTACTCAGTGGTTCCCTGAGTCAAGCTTAATTCGTGTCAATCATCTGACAGATGGTTCGCCAGTTCAAGCGGCGGCTGTGGAAGTTTATCAATCAAAATTACAAGCAAAATCTCGCCCAGAACCAGTACCTTGTGCAACTGGTAAAACTGATGAAAATGGAATTTTTAGAATTGTTCGTGAAGGATTACAACAATGTTATTCTGGGAATGAAAGTTCTAGTAAATCACCACAGTTATTAGTAATTGCCCGTGAAAACCAAGATTGGGCATTCGCTAGAACTGAAGAATATAGCGGCGTTTATGGCTACGGTATTGATGCAGGTTGGCAAGATAGTAAGCCAGAATCACGCGGGGTAATTTTCTCAGACAGACAGTTATATCAACCAGGCGAAAAAGCTTGGTTTACTGGTTTTGCTGGCTTTTTGCAAAATGGCACAATCCAACAAGATAAAAATGCCGTTTACCAATTAACTTTAGTAAATCCTGATGGACAAAAGACCAACTTAGGTACACAAACTACAAATGAATTTGGTACGTTTTCTCTGGAATTGCCAATTAAAACTACTCAGCGCTTAGGCTACCATACAATCCAAGCGAAGGGTAAAAATGGACAAGAACTTTCTGGGGAATTTCGAGTGGCTGAGTTTAAGCCACCGAACTTTAAAGTCGAACTGAACTTAGATAAAGAATTTGCTTATATTGACGATAAAGTTGATATTAATGCTATCAGTAATTATTTATTTGGTGCGCCTGTAGAAGGTGGAGAAGCAAAATACTTTATTACTCGTCAACAGGCTAATTTTATTCCCAAAGGTTGGGACGAATTTACTTTTGGTCGGCAGTGGTTATGGCCAGAAGAATCTCCTAGTGTCTCTAGTGATGTGTTGCAAACTAATACCCAACTAGATGCTAATGGTAAAAGTAGTCAAACGGTGAGTGTGGCTAAAGATTTGCCATATCCCATGACTTACCAAGTAGATGTGCAAGTTGCAGATGTTTCTAATCTGTCTGTAGCGAATTCCAAAACTTTTACAGCCTTACCGAGTAATCGTCTAATTGGGTTAAAAAGTAATTTTATTACTGATGCTGGTAAGGCTTTTCCTATTGATGTGGTTGTTACCGACCCTACAGGAAAACCGATAACAGGTCAACGAGTGCGTCTAGAATTACAAGAGATTAAATACAGCAGTGTCACTCAATTAGTTGAAGGTAGCCGAACGGCAAAAAATCAAGTTGAATATAAAACAGTGGCACAAGCAGAAATTACATCTGCTAGTAATCCCCAATCGGTAAGTTTGACAGCACCGGAATCTGGTTCATACCGGATTAGAGTGAATTTTAGTGATGCAAAATCCGAATTAAGTGCCACAGATTTACAAATTTGGGCAACTGGAGAAAATCCTGTATTTTGGGGTTCGAAAGAAAAAGATGTCTTAGAACTTAAATTAGATAAACAAGAGTTTAAACCTGGTGAAACTGCTACTGTACTAATTCAATCTCCCTATCCAGATGCAGAGTTGTACTTTGCGGTGATTAAAGACAAACCCCTTTATCAGCAAATTACCAAAGTTCAGGGAAGCGCACCACAAATTCAGTTTCAAGTTACACCAGAAATGCTGCCAAATGCAGCCATTGAAGCTGTATTAGTAAGGCAAGGTAAACCTATCAGCCAAGTGGAAGTAGGAACTTTAGATAACTTGGTGAAGATTGGTTTTACACCTTTTAAAGTTAACTTAGAAGATAAGTATTTAAAACTGCAAGTTAAGCCAGTGCAAGCATCATTAGAACCTGGTGCAGAAGAAACAGTACAACTGGAACTGAAGGATAATCAAGGAAATCCCACCAAAGGACAGTTTACAGTGATGGTGGTAAATGAAGCGGTGTTACAACTTTCTGGTTATCGTCCGCCAAATTTAGTAGATACAGTTTATGCAGAACAGACAATATCTACCCGCTTTAACGATAATCGCGCAGATGTCATATTACAACCACAAGATGTAGCTAAACCGAAAGGTTGGGGTTATGGTGGTGGTTTCTCAACTGGTGCAGCTAATACTCGCACTCGCACCGATTTTAAAGCCTTAGCTTACTACAACGCTTCTGTCCTTACCGATGCAAATGGTAATGCACAGATAACTTTTAAACTCCCGGATGACTTAACTACATGGCGGGTGATGGCTGTAGCCACTGATGGAAATCTGCGTTTCGGAAATGGGGACGCAACGTTTATCACCACCAAGCCACTGCTAACTAATGCCATCTTGCCACAGTTTGCCCGTCCAGGCGATCGCATTCTCGCTGGTTTATCCGTCACCAATAACACCGGGAATACTGGAAATCTCTCAATTAATGGCGAACTTAGCGGTACGGTAAAGTTTGCTGACAAAAACCCCACAACTACTGCGTTGCAAACCAAAGCCGAATCTGCAACTCATGCTTATCGCTTTCCAATGGTGGCCGATAGCGTCGGAGTTGGTAAGGTTCGCTTTACCACTCAGCTAAATGGTACAGCCGCAGATGCTTTTGAAGTACCTTTGGAAATTAAGCCAGTTGAAATTACAGAACAAGTCGTTGAAACTGGTGTCACTGAAAAACAGGTGAAAATTCCCCTGAATGTTGATAAAAATACCTTCCCTGATGCGGGAGGTTTAGATATTCAGTTGGCGAGTACTTTAATACCGGAGATTCAAGCACCAGCAAACCAGGTTTTAAAAGATAATGATTTGCCATTTACAGAACCTGCTGCAAGTCAATTAATGATTGCGGCTAATTTGCAAACTATCGCCCAAAAATATGGTCGAACTTTTGCAGAATTTAATCCTAGCCAACAAGCTAATTTAGCAATCGAACAATTACAAAAACTCCAAATAGCCGATGGTGGTTTTGCTGCTTTCCCCGGACAAGAAAAATCTGACCCTTGGGTTTCTGCCTATGCGGGTGAATCTTTGGCTAAAGCTAGTCAGATATTCCCTAATTTAGTCGATTCTGGAATGCTATCTCGCCTCAAAACTTATCTGCAAAAAGTTCTAGCGAATCCTGGAGAATACGATTTTTGCAAACAACTACTCTGTAAAAGGCAACTGCAAATTAATGCTCTAATCGCCCTAGGAGATTTAGGAGATAAACGCAACACTTTTCTCGCAGATATTTATGAACAGCGCAATAATTTTGATTTAGTAACTCAAATTAAACTAGCGCGATATTTATCTCAATTTCCAGAATGGCAAGATGAATCTCAACAATTAGTAAACAAGCTGCAACAGAATATCTATGAAACTGGCCGCACAGCAGTTGTGAGTTTACCCAGCAGTTGGGGATGGATGAGTTCATCTACAACGACGCAAGCGCAAGCTTTACGCTTATTTATTGCCAAGAAAAGTAAACCCGAAGTTATAGATAAGTTATTCCAAAGCCTTCTCGCACTGCGACGGGATGGCACATGGCAAACTAACTATAACAATGCCCAAGCCTTAACAGCTTTGGTAGAATATAGCCAACTGCAACCTACACCACCTAATTTTGTTGCTACAGTGCAATTAGCTAGTAATAAGTTAGGAGAAAATCGCTTTGAAGGTTATAAAAACCCTAGCTTACAACTAATTGTGCCGATGAATCTATTACCTCGTGGGCGTAATGATTTAACGCTGCAAAAAGCAGGTAATGGCACTTTACACTATCTGGTTGCTTATAATTATCGCTTGCAAGGAAATCAACCAGGCAGATTTAACGGTTTACGCATAACGCGAGAAATTAGTCAAGTAAATGAAGAGAAAGTTTTACAAAAAACGGGGATTTACGCTTTCGATAAACCCTTGACTTTAACATCTGGACAGGTGTTTGATATTGGTTTAGAAATCATCGCCGATCGCCCCGTAGATCATATAGTAATTAAAGATCCGCTACCAGCAGGTTTTGAGGCGGTGGATGCAAGTTTTCAAACTACCACGGCTGCATTACAAGCAAAAGCCGATAACTGGGAACTTGGCTTTAGAAATATCTACCGCGATCGCATTATCGCCTATGCTGATCACCTGGAACCAGGAGTTTATAGCCTGCATTACTTAGTCCGTTCTGTCACCCCTGGGACATTTTCCTGGCCTGGTGCAGAAGTTCACCTGCAATATGCACCAGAAGAATTTGGGCGTACTGCTGAGTCTACATTGATATTGGAGAATGGAAAGTAATTATTCATCTTCCAATGGCTCTAGGTAAAGTTCTATTGCTTCTTGGATATTCTCTAATGCTTATTCTACTGTTTCTCCTTCGCTTATACAGCCAGGAAGTGAGGGAACATGGACAGTGTATCCGCCTTCGTCACTGGGTTCTAATACAACTTTCAGTTTCATAACTTCGCAATCAACTTACTTTTCTATTTTTAATGATTTTTAGTCATCACATTGTAATTGAAGCATGAAAATTTGAAAGGAGCGATGCCTACGGTGGGCTACGCCTACGTATGATCCCAACCACCTAAAATCAGGTGTATATTCGCAACTTGTTACACAGCAGATGCTGCGCTGTTAGAATGATGAAAAGTTCACCACATAACAAGCAGCATCTGGTATTACCTTTATGAGTAATTTCAGGATTTATCTGGTGGTTCCTCACCAATGAACAATGCTTTTTTACTGTGCTTCAACTGTTTCCAAAGTGCTTTAATTTGTTTATAAGCATCTTCTGGCTCAAGCTTTCCAGATGTTTCTAGACTGGTAATATAGCTAACTTTTTGAGCAAATTCTTGAAGGTTTGCATTAAATACTAAATTCTCTGGCTTAACTTGACCATAATAGCGACTACGAAGGTAAAGAAATTTGTTTTTGTCGTTAATATTAGACTCGTCCATTACTTCACCCCCAATAAGTGACTTTTAGCAACGATAATCACAACAAAGATCGCTTCCATGAAGAAATTGCCGCAATTATTGTGAACGATGAGTGAGTCTAAAAGGGAACACAAAATAAATTATACAGCAACTAGCTATTTATTAGCTGTGATGATAATAAGACTTTTGAATCATGCACATTAAGCTTAGACTATACCAGTTTCTGGTAATAATGTTGCAAGATTGAGTGGCTCTAAGCTTTCTATGTCCTCTGGATTAGCCTACAGCAAGCCGCTTATAGGGTTGAAGTTGCTCACGAAATATATAGGCGTAAACTAAATTCCCCGGTGTTAAGCAGGGGAATTCTGTTAGGGCGATGTCCATCTCGTACCACCATTTGCCCAATCATCGCTGCAATAACTCCAGCACACCGAAAGAACATCGGTAGTTATACAAAAGATACAGCCAACTTTAAGGTAAAGAGTCAATTGATGTTATTCTTGACTGCTGAAAATTCTGAATAGGAATTTCAATTTGAAATTCAGTTCCCTTACCTAATGCAGAGATACAATTTAGTTTTCCCTGGTGCTTTTCGACAATAATCTGATGACTGATTGATAACCCTAAACCAGTTCCTTGACCAACAGGTTTAGTAGTGAAAAAGGGATTAAAAATTTGTTCCTGAATCTCTGACTTCATACCAGGGCCATTATCTTTGATACTAATTAAAAGCCTCTCGTTGTCTACAACTAAAGTCTTTATTTGAATAGTTGGTATCTTAGTTGCAGACTGCCAATATTGCATATTATCCTTTAAGGCATAAATTGCATTATTGATAATATTCATAAAAACCTGATTCAACTGGTTGGCATAACAACTAATCTTAGGCAGATGACCATAATCTTTAACTATCTGAATATCAGGTAATTTATTTAGTAGTGTCAACTGATGATTTAGAATCATCAATGTATTATCTATGCCTTCATGAATATCTACAGATTTAATTTTTGCCTCATCTAGTCGTGAGAAGTTGCGTAAGCCCAGAACAATATCTGTAATTCGCTCACTACCTGTACTCATAGATGCCATTAACTTAGGTAAATCGTCACACAAGTACTCTAGTTCGATAGATTTTATTTTGGCTTCTATGGTGGGATTTATTTGGGGATACTGCTCTTGAAAAACTGCAATTAAATCTAGTAAATCATTGATATACTGATTTGCATATCTGATATTACCAGCAATAAAACTCACTGGATTGTTAATCTCATGGGCAATCCCTGCTACCATTTGTCCTAGACTTGACATTTTTTCACTATGAACCAGTTGAGCTTGTGTTTTTTGTAAATCCAGCAAAGCCTTTCTTAATTCAGATGTTCGTTCTAAAACCTTTCGTTCTAACTCATTGTTAGCCTTTTGTAAAGCTGCTGCGGCTCTGTAGGTTTCTGTAGCAATACTGGCAATATGGGTGGCAGTTTTCAGAACTTCTAGATGATGCTGATTCGGATGACAAGGAAATTTATGAGATATAGCAAATGTTCCTAAAACTTCGCCAGTTTGCGAAGTAAAAGGTGATGACCAACAAGCTCTGATGTTATAACTCAAAGCGAAATCTCGGAAATCAGCCCATAAAGGATCATTAGCAATATCAGTAGCAAATACTGAATCTCCTCTATAAGCAGCAGTACCACAAGAACCACAACATTCACCAATCATCAAACCATCAACACCCTTAGCAAATTCTTCTGGGAGAGTAGGTGCTGCTCCTCCCCGCAACTGCCGCTTCTCTTCATCTACAACTAAAATAGAGCAATATGCCCCAGGTAATTGTTGCTCTAGCAAGATACAAAGGTTATTAAAAATTTCATATAGGTTGACTCCAAACGCAACTTGTTCTAAAACTTGGCTTTGGGTGTAAACTAACGCTTCTGAACGCTTGCGTTCAATCGCTGTTGCTAAAATATGGGTTATAGATTGTAAAAAATGAACATCATCTGAAGAAAAAGTTCTTACCTCAGTAGCATATACTTCTAGCAAACCTAAAGGCTTACTCTCACCTGGAATTAGCACAGTCAAACCAGTAACGCTATCACCAGGAGAGGGAATAGTTAAATCATCGATCTGATAATTGGGTGTGTTACAATTAACAATTAGCTGAGTATTATCCAAGAATTTTTGTACTTGCTGATTAGTTGTGATATTAATATCAGCAGAGTCGGTTTCTAAAGGTTTCTCCCCAACTCTAGCTACTTGACGCAAAGCATTACTATCTGAAAGTACTTGCCAGATTCTACTGTATTTAACATTGAGTATTTGAGCTACTAAACTAACTGTATCTTGGAACAAATATGATAATTCCAGTCCTGACAATGCTTTTTGTCCAAGTGCATTCACTGCGGATTGATAGCTGAAATTCATCGATGAATTATCAAAATCATGCCAGTTATTGTTTGACTGATTTGTTTTGCTTGATGCCTGTAAATTTAAGTTCATAAACGAATATATTATTTGTTCTGCGTATCTAATAGTTCCCTAAAAAACTTAGAATATCCATCTACTTTTCAAAACTTTAAGATAATGGAATATTTATAAATCAAAGATAAAGTAGGTTAAGCACATCTAAAATAATCTTGACAAAAGCATTAGCTTATGTGTGAAAACAATAATCAGATTTATCGTTTAATATGATGTCCGGTTAATTACTTTTGAGATGTTATTGCTTTTGCCCTTGGCGTATCTTCTCCGCAATAAGAAGGGTACAAAACAAAGTAAGCAGTTAATTAGCTGGCACATTTTCAGATGCCGCACAAATCAAATTATTTTACAACTACCCATTGCGTGACAGGTGCCATTGCCCGCCAACCCAAAAATTTACCAATAGGTTCCGCCCGTTGAATAGCAACACGAGTTAAATCGCCACCGACTTGTTTATGCCATTGAAATAAAGTTTGCTCACCCTCTACCGTCACCACATTTGCCACCAAACGCCCACCTGGCCGCAGTGCTTCCCAGCAAACATCAAAAAGTCCCGTTGCTGTAACCCCACCACCAATAAAAATGGCATCTGGTGCTGGCAAATTTTTCAGGGCATGGGGCGCTTTCCCTTCAATGATTTGCAGATTTGGAGTACCAAGAGTGGCGGCATTATCGGCAATATAGAGTAGTCTAGATAAATTTTGCTCGATCGCGATCGCTCGACACCGAGCATTACTCCGCATCCATTCGATGGAAATTGAGCCACAACCCGCGCCAACATCCCACAACAACGCTCCCGGTGTGGGAGCCAATGCTGCTAGAGTAATCGCCCTAACTTCACGCTTCGTTAACTGTCCATCGTGGTGGTAGGCGTTATCTGGCAATCCTGGTAATCTTGGTAAAGGAATAACCCCAGTATCAGCAATACAATAAACTGCGATCGCATTCAAAGCCGCAATTTCAGTCTCACTCCAAGATGCAGCTGTGCCTTCTATAATTCTTTCATGATTGCCGCCCATACGCTCCAAGACGGTAATTTTGCTGCCACCATAGCCGCGATTTGTCAAAATTTTCGCAACAATGGCGGGTGTGTCTTTCCCTTCGCTCAAAATCAATAGTCGCGCTTTTGGGTAAATGTAAGACTGGAGTAGGGAGGATGGACGACCATTCAAACTCAAGGTTTCTACTTCAGTTAAAGACCATCCCACCCTGGCACAGGCGAGGCTAAAGGCTGAAGGTGCGGGGATAATCGTCATTTCAGAAATGGGAATTCGCCGCATCAAGGTGACACCAATGCCGTAACACATCGGATCGCCGCTTGCGAGTACGCAGATTGACTGACCCCGACGCTGGATAATTTCTTCTACAGATACGCTAATGGGAGATGTCCAGACTAGTTTCTCACGCCCATCGTCTGTAGGGAGCATTGCCAAATGGCGATCGCCTCCGACGATTACTTTAGCTTGATCGACTAGAGAACGAGCGATCGCACTTAACCCCTGTAATCCATCTTCCCCAATGCCGACGATAGAAAGCCATTTCTCTGTCATACTAATTCATGATTAATCCTTTATCGATTTATTGAATTTCTCATAAATTTTAAAAATAGTGAACACTACTACTTTCTTAAGCTACTTTTGAGGGTTAGTAGTAAGGACTTCAGTCTTTATTTTTTCAGCACTCAATTCCTTACTAATAACTTGCTTACTTGATCACTGTTAAACCAGAGCTGCTGTTGCTTTCACAGCAAAAATCTTCTCAATCACATCTTCTACAACCTTATCTGGCGTGGAAGCACCAGAAGTGATTCCCACGACAATTTCACCATCTGGCAACCAGTTTTTTGTAGTTATTAACTGCCCATTTAATTGCCGATGTTCTATAGAATCTCCTGATTGAATCCGCTCAACAGTATCAATGTGATAAGAAGGTATTCCTCGCTCAAAAGCAATTTGTTGCAATTGAGTAGTATTCGATGAATTAAACCCACCAATTACTACCATTAAATCCAAGTTATGTTCCACCAATTCCAACATTGCATCTTGCCGTTCTTGGGTGGCATCACAAATAGTATTGAAGCTTTGAAAATGCTGATTTAACTCGATAGGGCCATACTTTTGCAACATAGTCCGCTCAAAAAGCTTCCCGATTTGCTCAGTTTCGTCTTTAAGCATTGTAGTTTGGTTAGCAATGCCAACTCTTGTTAAATCTTGATCGGGGTCAAATCCTGCTGAACAAGCTTTAGCAAATTTTGTCAGAAATTCTTCACGGTTGCCACCATTGATAATATAGTCAGCAACATATTGTGCTTCTTGCAAATTCAACACAATTAAATACTTGCCAGCAAAAGAACTAGTTGCAACTGTTTCTTCGTGCTTATATTTACCGTGAATTATTGATGTATAATCTATTTTTTTGTGCTTTTCTACTGTATTCCAAACTTTAGATACCCAAGGACAAGTTGTATCAACAATTTTGCAGCCTTTTTCGTGAAGGATCTGCATTTCTTGAACGCTAGCTCCAAAAGCGGGTAATATCACTACATCACCAGTGCCAACAACAGAAAAGTCTTTATTCTTTCCTTCAATGGGGATGAATTCTACTTCCATCTCCTGCATTCGCTGATTTACAGAAGGGTTATGGATAATCTCGTTAGTAATCCAGATGTGTTCTGTGGGGAAGTGCTGACGGGTTTCGTAGGCCATGGCCACAGCCCGTTCTACACCCCAGCAAAAACCAAAGGCTTGTGCTAGTCTGATCGTCACATCACCCCGTTGCAGGATGTAATTGCGATCGCGAATTTCTTGAATCAAGTTACTCTGATATTCAGATTGCAACTGGGTAGCAACTTCTGCTTGATGACCAAAGCCCTTGCGATTGTAATTTTCTGAATGTTGCAGGCTGCGCTTAAAAGCTTTTGTATCCATTAGATTTGTCTACTTCAACCACTATTTTTTATTTTCTCGCGCCCAGACGAGATTTATACACAGTTGTATTCAAAAATATTATCAGAGAGGGGGAAAGGGAAAAGGATAAGAGGTAAAAGGATTTCATGCCTTTACCCTTTACCCTTTAACCTTTTCCCCTCTTCTTCTTGCTGGGATTTTAATTCGATTTCGCCATAAATCTGCAATGCAGAACGCCAAACTATATACCCTTCGGGACTTAAATGTAAGCCATCAGTAGTAAATTCGCGGCGGAGATTTCCTTGCTTGTTAGTAAACAGGGGATATAAATCAAGATATTTGACACCTTTTTTGGTAGAAATACTTTGCAGTTGCTGATTCAACCCTTGAATGCGAACATTGGCAACAGCTAGAAGTTTATCTCGTCCTTTCCAGGTTGCTTCCTCTGCCCCATGTGGCAAAATCGATTGCACAACAATTTGCGCTGCGGGATGCCTCTTTCGGAGGTAATTGATAATTTGTCGCTGATTATCTAAAATTTCCTCGTTGCTCACCCCCCGAATTAGGTCATTAATGCCAATCATCACAAAAATGACCTCTGGTTTGCTGCGGTCAAATATTTTCAACCTGTTTAAGAGTCCATTACTGGTTTCGCCAGAAATCCCTTGATTGAGCCAAGTTTTACCTTCGGGTAATAACTCAGGGGGAAACCATAAACTCAGAGAATCTCCCGCCAGGATAGTTAAATGCGGAGGACGTTGGTCAGCAGCGACCTTGGCTTCTTGCTTGAGAATTTCTACCCACTCTTGGTAAGTGAGTTGATGACGGCGACCCAAATCAGGTGTAGCAATTTGGGTTGAGTTGTTCAGGTTAATTTGTTCTGGGGATGTAACTATCCCAAAAAAAGCGGCCAATTTCTGCTGTTGCCAAATTAGCAGAATGACCGCCAACATTAGGATGCCGTTGGTTAACAGCGAGAAAAATGCCCAGATAGGAAAGGTTTTTGCAGAAGTAGACACGACTAGCGAAATTTACCAATTATTTGAATCAAATTTTAACGCTAGCGATCGCAAATTACACAATCTTAAATTCGGGAGTGGGGAATGGGGGGCAGGGGAGCAGCGAGCAGCGAGCAGGGGACAAGAGGTGAGAATTTGAAACAAGTCTTTCCCCTTGTCCCCAATTCTCCTTGTCCCCTAGTCCTCTTCCCAATTCCCACTTCCTACTAACTAAGTCGGACGATCGCCAAACTCGGAATTGTAACCTTCTTCGCCGTGTTCGTTGATATCCAAACCTTGCAATTCTGCTTCTTCTTTAACACGCAGTCCAACTGTAGCATCGATAACCTTGAGAATAATCCACGTACCAACACCTGCGATCGCGTAAGCAATGGCAATTGCTGCTAGTTCAATTCCCAATTCACCAAAATTACCACGCAGCACTCCGTCTTTACCTGCGGCGTTGACTTGAGTTGTGGCAAAGATGGCTGTTAAAATTGCCCCCACTGTACCACCAACGCCATGCACCGGATAGGTATCTAAAGCATCGTCAATTTGCAGCTTGTGCTTGAAACTTACAGCATAGAAGCAAACAAAGGCGGTGATGAAACCAATTAAAATCGCTGATAGCGGTGTCACAAATCCGGCGGCGGGAGTGATACCTACTAAACCAGCAACGGCTCCTGTCGCTGCTCCTACGGCTGTTGGTTTACCCCGTAAAACTGCTTCCAAAATTAACCACATTAAAGCTGCTGCCGCCGCCGCCGTATTGGTGGCAACAAAGGCTGTTGTTGCTAAATTTGTTGTGAAGTTACCAGAAGTTCCACTAGCAACAGATAGGGCACTCCCAGCGTTGAAACCAAACCAACCAAACCAGAGCAAGCCAGCACCCAGCAAGATGAAAGGAACATTGTGCGGCGGGCTAAGGCGATCGGGATGGGTTTTCCGAGGGCCAAGGACGATCGCTGCTACCAGAGCAGAAATACCAGAACTAATATGAACCACTGTGCCACCTGCAAAGTCGAGGGCACCCAATCCACCATATAAACCCAAGAATCCACCTTTCGCCCATACCATGTGGGCTAGAGGGGCGTAAACAAAGGTTGACCACAGCAGTACAAACAGCGAATAGGCGCGGAAACTCATCCGCTCAACGAGCGCCCCAGAAATTAAAGCTGGGGTGATAATGGCAAACATGGCTTGATAAATCGTGAATGCCTGGTGGGGAATCGTTCCGGCATAAGAGACTACATCAGCATATTTAGGGTCTGCTGCTTTGAGTGCATCTTCATAAGGCAGGTGCGGCAAGTAGCCTTGAGTCTCTAAACCGACACCGTTCAACCCAAACCATTGCAACCCACCGATGAAAGGCAACCCTGGTGCGAAAGAAAGACTATAACCCCAGAGAATCCAGGTAACTCCCACGATCGCCATCAAGACAAAGCTCATCATCAATGTGTTTAGGATATTGCGCGATCGCACAAATCCACCATAGAAGAATGCCAATCCTGGTGTCATTAACAGCACGAGTGCTGCTGAAATCAGCATAAATGCCGTATCTCCAGTATCAGCAGCAGGTGGAGCAGCGGCTGGTGTTTGGGCAAAAGCATTGCCCATCACAGGTACTCCCAAAAACAGTAGGGTGATAGCCCCAATCATCACAACTTTCTTCAACACTTCTTTTTCTTCCTAAGCACCAACGATTTGTATCCTTAACTACATTTGATTACTTTTTGCTACATATTTTTGTCTTAAAAGTTACTTAACTTTAATTTTCTGGAAATGTTAACAAAAATATAATCCTAATTGTAGTTGCCAAAATCGAACCAAGGGTGTACAGATGCAGTGATTGCATCTTTTTGTGCAGGATAGCATTTTATGCAAGCGCTACAAAACTCCAAATTTTAGTTACTTACTGTTACAAATCAAGATACTTGTAAAAATTGATAATAATTATCAATTTTCAGAAAATTTGTACAAATTTATCATGAATTCTCTTTATATCTACGCATTTATGCGGGAGATATACAGATGGTTGCTTATCTTCGGCTGGTTATTAAAAAAAACCTTGGTGATTTTTGGTCAGGTAATTATGTGTTCAGGGAATTCTAGCAAAAAAACATCCCATCTCCAGATAGCACAGATATGGCATCCAACAAATATACAAATCATTTGGGATAATTTATTTTTTGTTAGTCTCTAAAAAGCGAGTATTACAAAATTGATTAATCTAGAAGTTTTACTCAAAGTCTGGGTGCAAACATGATAATTAGAACACTCATTAAAGCTAAACATGCTCCGATGAGATCGTAGCGGTCTGGAGTTACACCGTCTACCTTCCAACCCCAAAACATTGCTATTGCGATAAACACACCACCGTAAGCAGCATACACTCTGCCAAAATTTGCCGATTGAAGAGTTGCAATAATCCCATAGAAAGCTAAAGCAATTCCCCCCAATATGCCCCACCAGAACGGCTTACCTTCTCGCAACCACAACCAGATTAGATAGCCTCCTCCAATTTCAAATAAACCAGCCCACAAAAAATATAGTAGAGACTTAATCATTTGACAAATTTATGCATCAGCTAGAACTCAGTGAAATTACGCTAACGCTTTTAACTAAACTATTGTCATTAATTGAAGTAAGTTTATTGACCTGGGCATTGGCATTGGATATTAGGTATTAGGCATGGTGGGCAATCTCCTTGTCTCCCCTTTAATCTCCCTCATTTCCCTGCTTCTTCCCCAGCCCCCAAAATGTAGATAAGGCTTAAGGATGAAAGCACCATTACCTAATAACGAAATACAGAGAATCGAGACACTTTTGGAGTATAAAATTCTCGACACACCATCTGAAGCTGCCTTTGATGACCTCACCCGTTTAGCCTCGTATATTTGTCAGACTCCTATTGCCTTAATTAGCTTAATTGATACAAATCGCCAGTGGTTCAAGTCAAAAGTCGGTTTAGATCCCCTAGAAACACATCGAGATTTCGCATTCTGTAGCCATGCTATTTTACAGCCTGACGTTTTTGTTGTGCCTGATGCAAGAGATGACGAAAGGTTTGCTACCAACCCACTGGTTACATCTGACCCAAATATTAGATTTTATGCTGGTGTACCTCTGACTAACCCTGAAGGATATGCTCTAGGAACTCTGTGTGTGATTGATTACGTACCACGAGAACTTACTCCAGATCAGATAGAGGCATTACGAGCATTAGGTCGTCAAGTCATCAAGCAACTGGAATTGCGCCGAAATTTAGCAAGTTTGGTACTTGTTACCAAGAAAAACAAACAGACGCAGAAGGTAAGCAAACAATTTTTTAAAAAGATTGCAGCAGGTTTTGGTGTCGCGTCGGTAATTTTAGTTTTGATTGGTGTAGTTTCCTATCAAAATACAACAGTATCTATCAACGATCACACTATATTAAAAAATACTTCTCAAAAAATCAACAGTTTAGAAGAACTACTGTCTCAAATAAAGAATGCAGAGACTAGGCAACGTAGTTACATTATTACTGGAAAACAAACTTATCTAAAATCCTATCAAGCATCACTTGCCAACGTCGAGCAAGAAATTGCCAAACTAAAAAATTTAAGCACAGATCAACCAAACCAACAAAAGCAGATTGCAACGCTTGAATTCCTGATCGCAGCTAAACTTATTGAACTAAACCAGACTATCGACTTACGCCAGAACAAGGGATTAGAGGCGGCGTTGCAGGTAATACTGACAAACAAAAGTCAAAATCTCATGGATGATATCCGCAAGGCGATCGATGAGATAGAGAATGAAGAAAGGGGTCAACGTCAGCAACTTTCACAAACAGCACAAGCTTGGACTCGCAAAACAACAGTGACAATTGCGATCGCTATTTGCCTAAGTTTTATCGTTCTTGCTGTAGTCTACTACTTCATATATCGTGAGGTAACAGAGCGCAAAAGGGCAGAAGAAACCTTAAATCAAGAACGCAATTTTATCTCAGCAGTTCTTGATACAGCCAGTGCGTTAGTAATAGTTCTCGATTCTCAAGGGCAAATCGTTCGTTTCAATCAAGCTTGTGAGCAAATAACAGGTTACTCCTTCGATGAGGTGAGGGGTAGGTATTTCTGGAACTTATTCCTACTTCCTGAAGAAGTAGAGTCAGTCAAAGCAGTTTTTGAGCAATTGCTAACTGGTAGAGGCTTTTTGGAGCATGAGAACCATTGGGTAATTAAGGATGGTAGTCACCGACTGATTGCCTGGTCGAATACCTTCTTAAAAGACTATGAAGGATCGGTGGAATACATTGTTGGCACTGGCACTGACATCACTGATCGCAAACGAGTACAACAGCATTTAACTGCACAATATGCTGCAACCCGCGTTTTGGCAGAGTCTACCACAATCAACGAGGCTAACCCCCGAATCCTGCAAGGAATCTGCGAGAGTTTAGGATGGGATTTAGGTGAAATTTGGATGGTCGATCAGCAAACAAATGTGCTGCGTTTTATTTCCATCTGGCATAAAGCATCCCTGGAAGTGCAAGAATTTGAAGCACTGAATCGGCAAACCACATTTATAGAAGGAATTGGACTACCTGGGCGTGTTTGGGCTAGTTCTGAAGCTGTTTGGCTTACTGATATCGTCACGGATCTTAATTTTCCTTATTTTAAAATCGCGGCTCAAGTAGGGCTACATGCAGCTTTCGGTTTTCCAATTCGGACTGGTAACAAAATTTTGGGCGTGATTACCTGCTTCAATCGTGAAATCAAACCTCATGACCAAGATTTAGTCAACACGATGAATTCTATTGGTGAGCAAGTGGGCCAATTTATTCAGCGTAAGCGGGCTGAAGAGGAATTACAACGCCAAAACTTGCGATCGCAACTTTTTACCGAAATCACCCTCAAAATTCGCCAGTCTTTGCAAATCGAAGAAATTCTCGAAATCACTGTCAAGGAAGTGCAAAAGATTCTCCAAACTGACCGAGTTTTAATCTATCAGCTTTTACCAGATGAGTCTGCAACCTCCGTTGTTGAAGCAGTAATTTCTGGCTTACCAGAAATCAAAGAGCAAAATATCACCGCCCCTTACTTACGAGCAGAATATCTGCAACAGTACTATCTACAAAAGTACCGTCAAGGAGAGATTTTAGGACTGGCTGAGTTAGATTTACTCGAAGTCCAACAAAGTGACCTGAAATTAATCCAACAGTTTGGGGTCAAAGTCAACTTTGTTGTACCTATTTTAGTCAAAGAAGAACTTCGCGGTTTGCTCATAGTCCATCAGTGTGATGATTCTCACCAATGGTCTAGTTTTGAAACTCATCTCTTGCGGCAAATAGCTGACCAAGTAGGCATTGCTTTAACCCAAGCTCAACTTTTAAAAGCAGAAACTCGTCAGCGAGAAGAACTTGAAATTGCTCGTCACCAAGCGGAATTAGCTTCTCAGACTAAAAGTGCTTTTTTGGCAAATATGAGTCATGAAATTCGCACTCCCATGAATGCTGTCTTGGGGATGACCAGTTTGGTTTTAGATACTCCCTTAAATCCAGAACAACGAGATTTTATTGAAACAATTCGGATTAGTGGAGATGCCCTTTTAAGTTTAATCAATGAGATTTTGGATCTTTCCAAACTTGAGGCTGGAGAAATGGCTCTCGAAACTCTAGATTTTAACCTATCCACTTGTGTTGAAGAAGTGGTAGGGTTATTGGCTCCATCAGCCCATAGTAAGGGGTTAGAAATTTCTGCACTACTTTATAGCAACGTCCCTATTTACCTCAAAGGTGATGCTAGTAGGTTACGGCAAATTCTGATGAACCTAATTAGCAACGCTATCAAGTTCACTAACTTTGGTGAAGTCGTAGTGCAAGTAGAATTGCGATCGCCTTTGGCAAAGCCATCCCTTTCCTCCACAACAGCCACCATCTATTTTGCCATTACAGATACAGGTCTTGGCATTAGCCCTGAAGACCAACACAAAATCTTTACGCCATTTACCCAAGTGGATGCTTCTACCACTCGCAAGTATGGTGGTACCGGTTTAGGATTAGCCATTTGCAAACAACTGGTGACTTTGATGGGAGGAGTCATTGGCGTGGAAAGTCAGAGGGGGAAAGGATCTAAGTTTTGGTTTGAGGTGCCTTTTGTCAAACAACTTGAACCTGTTTTGCCAAACTCCGATAGCTTCTTGCCTGCGACACGTTACACGAAGGTCAAGAGCGAAGGCAGATTTTTGAACAATCGCCGCTTGTTAGTGGTAGATAGTAATGCTACTAATTGCAAAATTATCTATCATCAAGCTACCGGTTGGGGAATGCAGGTAGATCAAGCTGACAGTATTGCTGCTGCCCTCGAAGCTATTCAGGAAGCTTGTGAGCGTGGTAATTCTTATGATGTCGTCTTGCTTGATATGCAAATGGCTCAAACTTCTAGCATAACTTTAGAAGAACAAATTAAGGCTAATTCTGCAATTGCTAAGATACCTTTGATTATACTCACCTCTATTAATCAACGCACTCAATTGCAACGAGCGCTCAAAATAGGATTTGCTGCTTATTTAGTCAAACCCGTTAAGCCGTCTCGACTCCTTGATACCATTATGACTATTCTAAAAACTCAGCCTCAACCAGAAGAAGGGGCTAAAGGAAGAAGGCTAGAGGCTACCACAAAAATCTCAAGTACAGAAACTTCCAGCATTCTTACTTCCTCTGCCCATAACCCCTCTACTCAATTCCAGTTAAGAATTCTCTTAGCTGAAGATAATTTGGTGAATCAAAAAGTCGCCCTGAAGCAACTTCAGAGTTTAGGCTACAAAGCCGATGTTGCTGCCAATGGAGAGGAAGTTTTGCAGCTATTAGAAAAAATTCCTTATGATTTGATTCTAATGGATTGCCAAATGCCAATTCTTGACGGTTTAGAAACCACAAAAGAAATTCATCGTTGGCAAGAAGACGCTTTTGCTCTGCGTCGTCGTCCTGTGGTGATTGCGATGACGGCCAATGCGATGAAAGAAGACAAACAAATGTGTCTCAATGCAGGAATGGATGACTATCTGAGTAAGCCAGTGTTTAAAGAAAAATTGGCTGCCACTCTAGAGCATTGGACAGGCGTTATCCTCTCAAAGCAAGAGCCAGTTGTTGAAGAACAGACAGTTTCCACCACAAACAACGACACAATTAACCTAGCAATTGATTGGGAACACTTGCATCGGATATCGGAAAATGATGGAGAATTTGAATTAAATTTATTGCAAATATACCTTAAAGATGTTGAACCCCGTTTAGAGACCATCATTGCAGCGATCGCATCTGATGACTTTGGGCAGATTGCGCGAGAAGCTCATCACCTTAAAGGTGCTAGTGCCAATGTTGGAGCCACAGCTATGTATCTAGCAGCTGACAAACTAGAAAAGTTAGCTTACGAGCAAGAGCTTAGAGATGCTACTAACTTAGTTTTAGAGTTAAAAGAATTTGTCAACTCTATGCAAGACTTTTTAACAAGAAAGAGTTCAGTCTGAATTCTGTATGAGTAGTCGATAAATATGTGAGTTTAAAGTCCCACACTAATTAATTTTGAATTCTACATTCTTTTTAATTATAAATAAAGTAACAAATAACACCTAAGCTACTTATCAAAAATAATGAGGTATTAATTCCAAATTAATATAGAAAAACAGCCTTGATACAATCGTACCAATAAAAAATTGTATAAAAAACTTTAGCATTTACAGAAAGAAAGCTAGCATAGAATCTTCCTACACCTCCAGCAACTTTAGCTGATATAGTAGCTGATACCGTCATTACTTGGCGACTTATCATTCAAGAGGTCTTATGAAACGCTTAATCTACATCATCCCTGTTACTGCAATTAGCTTACTGACATTGGTAGGATGCAACAGCGATCAAAAATCCACCACCCAAACTCCTACTACCACTGAAACCACTAAGACAACAACGGCATCAAAAAATCCTAGTGCTACGCAGGGAGGTTTTGATACTTTGATCGGTGTCGTTACAAATACAAAAACTGCGGTGCAAGCCGGAAACTTTGAGAAAGCTCAACAGGAATTTAATAAGTTTGAAAATTCTTGGTCTAAAGTTGAGGATGGTGTCAAAACTAAATCTTCAAAAATCTATAATGTAATCGAAGATGCTGCGACCCAGGTGAAGGGTTCGCTAAAAGCAAAAGATAAAGCGAAATCTCTTCAAGGGTTACAAACACTTGAGACAAACATCGCCACTGCTTCCAAAAAGTAAGATCAAACTAACATAGAGCAGGAGTTAAAAGACAAGATACATCAGGAAAAAAGTCTTTATATCTAGTTTTGAGACAAATAATTCTGTAGTTTATCAAGTTGCAAACTGCTATAGTTTCCACTGGAGATTTTGGATAATGCGTTCATTTCGCAAATATCACCGGACTCTGGCAATTATTTTGGCTTTACCGCTTGCTGTAACATTGTTAACCGGTATTGCAGCTACCCTGGTAGGTGAGTGGTCAGCTAATATTGGAGTTCCACGTAGTCTACTACTTTCGATTCATCGTGGTGAAATCTTGGGTTTACAGGGAATTTACCCGATTTTGAACGGACTAGGGCTATTAGGGTTGTTGGTTACTGGATTAAGTATGACTAGTTTGTTTGGTAGAAAAAGGTCAAAATCTGAGTAAGGATTAATCAAAAGCGATCGCAGTCTTTT
The DNA here is from genome assembly GCF_014698055.1 of Nostoc sp. FACHB-133. Classification (NCBI taxonomy): domain Bacteria; kingdom Bacillati; phylum Cyanobacteriota; class Cyanophyceae; order Nostocales; family Nostocaceae; genus Nostoc; species Nostoc sp. FACHB-133. The sequence goes on along the minus strand of NZ_JACJSH010000017.1, from coordinate 82,301 downwards.
AAGATATCAAGTCAGTTCCCCTGCGATCGCAAAAGTGAAATCAAACCATAATCCATTGTCTCCAGTGTTGCAAAAGTCATTGTAGAAGAAGTTCTTAGAGGTATTGCTCTGCTTTAGAATGGACTAGAATTTGGACAGACATAACTTTTTCAATTCTTTGACAAGCTCCTGTAACATCAAGCTATTAACTTAAAAAATATTGCTTTTAACAAAATAACGACCCGTAGCAACAACTAAAAAATATTTCAAATTTCTGGACTTTTAAGTTACTCAGTACTGAGTGCTGAGTAAAAAGTAAAATTAGGACAAAAACGAAGCAAGTAGCCTGGATTTAAGGGAATACAAAATGTTTTGCTACTGCCAAGAGGATTTTTAAACCATCCTCTAAACCAACAAATATTTTTGAAGGTTCAAATAACTATGAATAATCTATCTTACAAGTATCTAGAAGAAAGTAATAAACAGGAGAAACTTTTATATACTGCTGATACAGTGCGTACTTATCTTCGCGAGATTGGACGGATACCTTTATTAACTCATGAGCAAGAGATTAATTTCGCCAAGCAAGTTCAAAAAATGATGGCTTTACTAGCTACGAAAGAAAAATTAGCTATCCAATTAAAACGTCAACCAACACAAAAAGAGTGGGTTGAAAATATAAATATGGGTGAAAATTCACTGCTACAACAGCTACATCAAGGACAACAAGCCAAGCAGAAAATGATTCAGGCTAACCTGCGACTTGTAGTATCTATTGCTAAGAAGTATCAAAGACATAACCTAGATTTTCTTGATTTAATTCAAGAAGGAAGTTTAGGCTTAGAACGAGGAGTTGAGAAATTTGACCCAACTAAAGGGTACAAGTTTTCAACTTATGGCTATTGGTGGATTCGCCAGGCAATTACACGAGCGATAGCCGAACAAGGACGTACTATCCGCTTGCCTATTCATATTACAGAAAAGCTGAACAAAATCAAGCGGATTCAACGTGAACTAACTCAAAAATTAGGTCGTACTCCTACCGCAATTGATATCGCCGAAGAACTATCTTTAGATCCAAAACAAATTCGAGATTATTTACTTTTAGCACGTCAACCTGTCTCTCTAGAATTACGAGTTGGCTCAGACAAAGATATAGAATTACAAGATATGTTGGAGGATAATGGACTCTCCCCAGAATTATATGCTGAACAGAAGTTTCTTCAACAGAATATTCAAAATTTATTGTTAAAATTAAATCCCCAGCAACGAGAAATATTAACTTTACGTTTTGGTTTAACAGATGGAAATGAACTTTCTTTAGCAGAGATTGGTCAACGTATGGGTATTAGTCGAGAGCGAGTGCGACAGATAGAGCAACAAGCTTTGGGTAGTCTAAGAAGACATAAGAATAAGATACACAGCTATCTAGCTAGTTAATTCGTAATTCATGATGGGCTACCCTCCGCTAGGCTGACATAATTAAGGAGATTTATACCCTGCTACGAAACTTACTGCGACTTGACTGAGCGATCGCCGAACGTCTTGTTAGTTGGTATGCAACTTAAATCCGCAGAGTTTGGTAAATCGTGATGGGCGATGCCTGTGACAAGGTGCTAAGAGCGTCTAAGCAATCTACAAAAACAGAGATTGAACAGTCAGATCCTTCTGGGTGATGCTGAAGTTATGTTGTTCTGTTGTCGCAATGAATGAAACGATCGCTTCACACGCCACTGCAACGGTTAACATAACCAGGTTTCGCGCCAACGGATAATCACAGACATCATCATTAACCTCAGAAGGAACGCGATAAAGGTCATTCCAAATCACCTCTGCATAATCTGCTGATAGTCCAGCATGAAGGCAGGGTACGCTTAATTTTTCAGCATAATCTTTTACTGCTTGACGTGCCACGCTATTGTCAAACACATCAACAATTAGCTGGCTGTCTTGAAGTAATTGATTTGTATTTGCTGCTGTCAACTCCTTTGTTTTGGCATCAACTTTAGTACCAATTGCTCGATATAAATTGTTCGCCAAAATCTTCGCTTTGAACGCTCCCACATCGGAACGGTAGTAAGGCTGAGTTGAAAGATTGCGCTCCTCAATGCGATCGCGATCAATCACTGTAAGTTTATCAAAACCAGACCGAGCTAAGTTTTCCGCTATGTTAGCTCCTAATGCTCCAGCGCCACAAATAGTTACAGGATAGTTTTTCAACTTTGCCATCACAGCATTGGTGCGGTAAAGCTGTTCGTGAAAAAAGATACTCATAATAATTCGTAATGGGCTACGCCCCGCTTCGCTAACGTAATTCGTAATTCGTAATTAATACTCTTGGTGTTCCATTACACCTACTAAGGATTGCAAGTCAAAATCGCGATCGCGTCCACTTAGGCAAATACCAGAACTGACAACAGTCAAGTCTGTTTTTGCGATCGCACTACCATGGCGAACACCATCAGCAGTTGTCCAATCGACTGTCCAATAATCGCTGCGATCGTGGAATTGATTTAAGGTACCACCGCCCATTTGCAATGCCTTTCTCAATCGCTTTTCATCTTGTTGGGGTTGAGTAAATCCATCAATGCGCCGAGTTGCTAAATCGTACACTGTGCGGATTTCTGGAGTAATACCTTTAAACTGTAATTCTTCAGCAGGAATGAGTTGCTTAATAGCAGATTGCAGAGTTTCAGAAATTGCCGGATCGGTACGGCGATCTACTTCCTCGAACCAGGATGAATGCCCATTCCATCGGGCAATGATTTGTTCAAAGGCGATACCTTCAGTTACTAGATGCACTGCGATCGGCTTAACTACCTTCAACCGTTGACGCATATCTACTTCATTCACAGGGTATGCTAACCAAGTTTGTTTTTGCAGTTGGTGTGCTAATCGCAGCCGTATTTGAGGAAAGTGTTGCAGGTATTCTGCAATTTGGGGTAAGTCTGCTTCTTCTATAACCGTTGCTGTTTTCTCATCCACAGCCTGAAAGATGCCCCAACCTTCAAATTTACTGGGCTTTGGACTGAAGGTGTAGATCATCCCGGCTACCCGTGTGCGAACTCGTCCACCTTTGACACAGGGTGCTAGGAATTGGGTTGTAGACAATTGTGCTTGTGCGATCGCAATTTGGTTGATTAGCTTAAATATGTGAGTCATAACTAATACCAATTTTAAAAAATAAGGCTACCAATGCAACCCTAAAAACCGTGATGAAATCTCACTTTATTAATTACGAATTAATATAATTCTGCGTGCAAGTTGGTGGAGCATTGCGTGTTCTCAGTTATTAAAGGGACTCCGCTGGTGAGTTGTTACACACTCTTTTAAGGATGGCTACTTTTAAGCCTACCTCCCAGGTTCTTCGTACTCCCCGTTCACACACGCCCACTGTATTTGACAGTGTTACTTTTCCTCTCGTACTAGTATGTAGGCTCCAAGAGTTGGGGCACGCAGAATATTAATATAATACAATATACTACACAAAATTGGAAGAGATGAAAAGAGGGATTTTGGAGTAGAGCGATCGCTGCCACTTCATATACACTCTTCATGTCGCTTATCAGGATCACCTCCTTGGTTTGAGAAAGGATTTGTAGCTATAGTGTTAATTTATACCAAGTTTAAATATTTTATGTTACAAATGGTAATTTAGACTTGGGCCTAATAACAAATAGGTGAGCGCTTATGAGTAATTTGTTTAGAGACTTTCCTTGCGACTGCGATTATCACGGTGAAGCTCATTTTTTATTAGATGAGTTAACTTTACTTGTAAACGTTACCTTGCAGTTAAGATTTACAGATGCCACAGAACTAAAGTTAAAAATAATTTTGAAAGATGATAATAAAGATGAAAATGGCTTTTACTCAGGTATAAATATAAAATTACGTCAAGCTAACAAACAGGCTATTCTTATTCAAGAAAAAGTTATTTTAATGGGTATAGCACATATGCCCAATTACAATTCACCACTCATAAACTTCAGATGTTACCAAATGTTTATATACTCCGGCTGGGATTCCAATTTGTCTTTAGAAGAAGATTTTAGTGATTTAGTTCGGTTAAAGGCATATCTCAATGATGATGTCTCTTCATCAGATGAAATTTTCGGAGTTGAGTTTCAAGGCTTACCGAAGAAACGCGATAATAATTTAAATTTAGCAGAAATGCAGTCTTTCAGCCCATACTGCTTTTTAAATAGTCACTATGAACTAAAATGTGGTAAAAGCTATGTAATACACAGTCAAGATTCATTTAGAAAACCGAATATAGAAACATTCTACAGATTTAGCTTCATAGATATATTACGTTCTATTAATCCTCCGACTAATCAAAGTTTATTAATACACAAGATTCAAGAGCTTGAACAAGCAATGTTTGAGTGTTGTGCTTTTTTAAGCATACTTTGTGACTATGAAATTATACCAATTTACTATGAATTTATAATTTATTCAAAATCCCTAGATAAGGAAATTCAAGGAAAATTAGTTCCTATACAGGAAAAAGTAAGGATTTCTAGATTATCAAAGGCATGGCCAACGCACGGTGTTTCTATACATCATAATGCTGAAGCTTTCCTAGAGTGCTGTCCATTGGATAAGCAACTTAGTAATGGTATTCTTCAGCTTAAGACAATAGTTTTGGATGTCACTTCAGAATTAAAATTATATGCATCTTGTTCTGCGATTGAGTACTTCTACTCTTACTGGTTAAAAAAGTTGGGAGGTATTCAAGAACTTGAAAATGCATTGATTCAAAAATCACCTCTTTTGCCTTCAAATAGAAATTTTCAGGACTTATTAAATGAGGCGAAGAATGCAAATGGTAGAACACCACCTCTTTCCTTAACAATTCGATTTTTTCTTGATTCTCTAGGAGTTAGTTGGAATAAATATATCAAGACATCTAAGGGAACACCTGATTTTTTGAATATAAGAAACAATTTGCTGCATGGAAAATATACAGATGCAGAACTTCCAATAATTTATTCTAGTCAAGTTGCAGAGGGTATAGCACTAGAAGCCATGCTTCATATCTTAAAAAAAATATCTAAATCTGATACAGATTTTTACACCGATATTCCTATCGGAGAACCAATAAATAACCATAGAATATTACCTGATGGTTGGCCGGAAGTAGTCCAAGCTTTAGATATGTTTATAAATGGCGATCAGGATGAAGTCTTCTGGTCTTTGGAGACTAGGAAATTATGGCAGGAGTTTCGTAATAATTATAAATAATTTCGCTAATTAAGAACGAACCGAGTTAGGAGTAGCAGGTTATAAGTATAGCATTGCCCACCATAGTTAAATGATAGGCAAGCTACTTATAATCTCATTTATCCGATCGCACAGGCAACGGTATATCTAGTATCTCCATCAGCAAATCCAGACGAGAGGGGCGCGTCAGGAGTGGGACGATGTTCGGCAAACTGTAGTAGTCACCTGCGAAAGTGAACGTATCTACAGGTGCTTGTTGCTGCTTCAGTTGACTCTCCACCCAGTTGTAATGAGTACCCACACGGACAATCACCACATTGGGCATTATCGCCAACTCCCGGCAGTAGTTCTTGTAGACTTCACCGAAGTAAGGAGCAGCATTTTCGCCCTCATCCGTCACTAAGATAATCTGGTCAACCACCTGCTTCTTCTTCCGCATTGCTTCCAATGCACAGCCGATGCTAGTACCACCGCCTGCATTGATGTGCTGGAAGGCACGCTCCCAGTCGGTCAACTCCTTGCCTTTTGCTGTAACAGCGTAAGGAATGGTGTCGAAGGCGTAGACAAATAGTTCTGCCTTAGTGATACCAGAGATTAGGGCAGCAAGTTGCTTACCGATCGCGATCGCATTTTCCATTGAACCAGACTTGTCCACCAATAAAGCAGTTGGACGAGCGATCGCACCACGCCGCTTTACCTGTTCGTTTGTCACCTTTTCCAGTTGAGCAACGGTGTCTGCGTCAAAATCTCCTGCGTCTGCGGCAATCTGTGCTTTGAATGCTGAGACACGCCCACTCTTAGACGCTGCTTCCAGCTTGGAATCAATCAGCTTCTTAACTTGTGGATGATCCATTGCACCTCTAGTCTGGAGAGACTTGAGGTTGTTGATCGCCTCTTGAGGAGTCATGCTATTGATCAACGCCACCAATACAACTGGTGTAAGTTGCTTGATTGCACCAATTGCGATCGTATATGGAATTTTGAACTCCACAATCAGCCGTGCCTGTTCTACAGCATTTTCTGCCTTAGCCAGCTGCTTCAGTACATTTGCTAAGGAACCCTCTGGAGGACTATCACCAAACAGAATCGCATTTGCGCGTTCATTTGGCTTGATGTGCAGTGAAGCATATAAGTGCTTCATTGCTTTACGACCTCTGAGCGCAGCACGATCGAATAGAGCCGGATTGCTTTCTCGTGTCTTCAAGTAACGCCGTACCGCAGTGCGAGCGGAACGAGGCAGTTTATTCTGCTGCTGCTTCATGAAGTCCACCACACGAGCCACTTGATAGGGTGGAAACTCTTGCAGCATCATAAATCCAGCATCTCGGTGTTCAATTAAATTGCTGGTTAGTAAATAAGCTAGGAATACTTCTTTATGGTCGCGGACATCACCATGACGCTGATACCAGACTGCTAAATGTCCGTAGAAGATGGGATCGAGTTCAACAATTAACTGATGAATTTCTGCGACTTGCTCAAGCTTGCGGTGAGGAGTTGTGAGCAAACTGTTGAGCATTTCCAAACGCAGGTTACGTTCTGCGGTTTTCATTATGAACCTCCTCTAGTTGTGATGGATGAGGAGGCAGATGTTGCACGCGCGGCAACAACTGCCGATAAATTTGAATTTCTATGTAGTAGTCCTGATTAGTATGTGAAATTCTCTGTCTTTTTTCTTCACCTTCGTGTCCTTTGCGTCCTTTGCAGTTCGTTTAAAAAAAGTAATTTTCGCAACTTAAATATAGTTTTTTAAACGAACCAGGAAGACACGAAGAAAAGACCGAAAGAGAAATTTTCATAAATCATTAATGAAATAAGATCACCTCGTGCAAGTCGAAAAAGCTGTTGATTCACACACGGGATTTGAACCCATAGTTGCTTGATTTCTCAAGTGCCTTACCATTCGGCTAGTATGTAAGCTTATCCAGTTAGGGCACGAAGTGAAAATTTTAAGTTTTAGAAAGTTGATTTAAAATAAATCGAATTTCTTTCTTATTACACTGCTGTTTCTTAACAGCGTAAATCATTCGACCTGTATATGCCACAGAACGATGAATTATACCTTTGACAGCATCCGTCACATAATGAGTGGGTGGCGATGGCAAATCTTCAAAGGTAATTAAATACCAAATCTCGTTTAGCTTCTGGTATTGATGATAATTATCAATGATGACAATATCAGTTTGTTCCTGCTTTTGCTTCTGCTTTCGAGGTATTTTCTCGGCTGCACAAAGAATTCCGGTTTCAGGATGGATATAGAAGCGATCGCGATAGCTTGTATTTAGCTGATTTCGATACCCTTGATAAGGCTTGCGATAAAAACCACCATCAATTATTTCCACATGCCGTTCAACGTAGTCCCACACATGATCGATAACATGCTGTCCTGCCATTGTGCTGGGATCTAATCGTTGACACAGTTGGCTGTAAACGTCATTCCAAGGCTGTCCGACTTGCGATGCCTGCGGCGGGCTACGCCTACGCAAAAACCGACGCAGAGGACCGAGATGGTCTGAAAGATACTTAGATTTATTTATTGGTTTAATCAGGTAGGGATTCAACAATCCATCCTGACTTGCATCCTGGGTGATTTTGTATAATTGCTTCTTAAAGCCAGTCACCTTTTTGAGGCTAATTCTTCTCCCACCGCGAGGACGCTCAATCACAATCTCGCTCAAACGATGTTCGCTCATATCTCACGTTGTTTAAATGCAGTTGTACTAATTGAGTTGTTATTAAACATGAGTTAGCTAACATCATTGAACTCACCTCTGTATTGAGTAAAGGTTATAGATAAATCAATACCTTTGCCAAAATAAGAGCCTAGAAAAATTTTGGCAAAACTGGCAAAATTACCCATACATAAGCGTTTCCCTTAAAAGGGAGTTTGTCATCTCAAACCCTTATACTGCGGTCAATACGTTAAAAAAAACCTTGTGGGAAACCTTAAAGGAATTTTTAGAACTTATTGTTTTTGTCAAACCTCAGAGGACAGCGAGTTAATAGTGAAAGCGTCATCAACCCACCCTCGTAAATTGGCGAAGGTATTGATAAATACGATTTAAATAATTGAAATTCCGCACAAGTTAGCAAAGCAGTTTTCACAGTTGCCTATACCAGTTTGGCTACGCTCCCATCAAAGGGAGCGACAGGAATCGAACCTGCATTCCGTTGCCGGATGGTGTGTGTAGACTTCACAAGTTAGGGCGCGGAATAAAATTTAACCATAGACAGCTTCAGGGCGAACGATCAAATCACCACTAGGACGACGATCGATTACGTAAGCAGAAAGGCGATCGCTATTCACATCTAAATGCCGAGCAATCCGCTCCTTCACTGCCACATCATTCATCCCTGCTGCAATTCCCAATTGGGTTTTTGGGACATCAACAGAACGTCCTTCAAATCGAATATGAACCATTCCAATCACCTCCTGTTTGAATTACGAATTACGAATTACGAATTCGTATTAGTGGATCTGATCGGGATTGAACCGATACCCTCCCTGTGAGAGTTACACTCACACCTCATGCAAGTTGAAAAAGCTGTGGTAACACCGCAGGAATTGAACCTGCAACTTATCGTTTTAGAGACGATCGCTCTACCATTGAGCAAGTATGTAAGCTTTTTCTGTTAGGGCACAAGTGACATCCGGGATCTCTACCGTTAGAGCTACAGACCCAAGTTTGGATGATTGCGATGCTCTAAGTGAGGTTATTGCAACCTTCAATAGAAGTCAAAGCAAATGGAGCCGTCGGGAATTGAACCCGAATCCTGCAACCGTCCGTTTGTTGGCTTCGGAGCAGTCGAACCCCAATCGCGGCCCCAAACAGTGGCATCTATGCAATTGTCTAGCTTCTGATAGGTTTTAGTTTTGCCTTTGAGGAGGCTTTTCTTTTCATACTACAAATGTAATACAGACTCTACATAATGTCAAGGGGATACTACAAATTTTGCAATCCAATGCGTGCTATTTAGATTCTCTCTTCTAAAAGCCTTACTCCCCTTCCCTACAAGGGAAGGGGCTGGGGGTTAGGTCTTTTTTCTACTCAACTGAAAATCGCTGTATTACTAAATTAACTGCGGTTATCTATCTGAGCGCGTTGCAAACTTCCAGAAAAGTCAACATAAACACTTTTCCATTCTGTGAAAACATCCATTGCAGTAGTTCCAGCTTCGCGGTGTCCGTTACCGGTTTGTTTCACACCCCCAAAGGGCAAATGTACCTCTGCGCCGATAGTAGGGCCGTTAATATAGGTGATACCTGCCTCGATGTCGCGCATAGCAGTAAAAGCCCGGTTGATGTCGCGGGTGTAAACTGAAGAAGAAAGACCGTAATTGCTATCGTTGAGAATTGCGATCGCTTCCTCAAAGGAACTAACCTCAATTAATGCCACTACTGGCCCAAATATTTCTTCACGGGCGACTCGCATATCGGGAGTTACATCATCCAAAATAGTTGGTTGAAAGAAGTAACCGTTTTTCAATGAGCCTTCATTGGCAATTTCTCCACCAATTAAAACCTTTGCTCCTTCCTCACGGGCGATATCCAAATACTTGCTTACCTGTTGGAGTTGCTTTTCATTGATAATCGGGCCAATATCTGTATTAGAGTCAGTGCCAGCACCCAAGCGTAACTTACTAGTACGCTCGAAAAGCATGGCGGTAAATTTTTCTTTGATATCACGATGCAAAATCAGGCGACTAGTAGCCGTACATCGTTGACCGGTTGTCCCAAATGCTCCCCACACTGCTCCATCGAGAGCAAGTTCTAAATCGGCATCTTCCATCACTATTTGGGCATTTTTACCACCCATTTCCAGACAGACACGTTTGTGAGTGCGTCCGCAAGTAGCGCCAACAAAAGCACCCGTTTCTGAAGAACCAGTAAACGATACCAAATCTACATTGGGATGCTCAACTAAAGCTTTCCCCGCTTCTTCTCCTACACCATGCACCAAGTTAATTACTCCTGGTGGTAAACCTGCTTGTTGGAAAATTTCAATCAATTTAGTTGCACAGGCTGAGGTATCTTCGGCAGGTTTGAGAATAACTGTGTTGCCACACACCAAAGCTGGCATAGCTTTCCAGCAAGGAATTGCTACAGGAAAATTCCAGGGAGTAATTAAGGCACAAACTCCGATAGGCATTCGCACAGTCATAGCGAATTTATTAGACATTTCCGACGGTGTAGTTTGCCCAAATAGTCGCCTTCCTTCGCCAGCACTGTAAAAGGCACAGTCAATACCTTCTTGCACATCGCCCCTAGCTTCTGTCAGAGGTTTACCCATTTCCCGACTGATTAACTGGGCAAGTTCTTCTTTATGCTGGAGTAATATTTCCCCGACGCGAAAGATGTATTCTGCCCTCGCTGGGGCCGGGACTGTGCGCCAACTGCGGTAGGCTTTACGGGCGGCGGCTACTGCTGTATCTACATCATTAACTTGCGATCGGGGGAATGTGGCAACGATTTCGGTTTTGTCCGCAGGGTTGCGACTTTCTAAAGTTCCTTCCCCTACAGCATTTAACCATTGACCATCGATGTAATTGCGGCAAGATAGCGGAGTTGTCATCTTAAAAATCCCCGGCTGATGATCTAGTGAAACTTGTGTACTAAGTACAGCATTTCATTAATTCTTAGCGAATTAAATGTGGCAAAACTCTGCGTACCTATGCGTTTATCTTATTTTTCACAGTATCTGGAAAACCTCTCTTCTAAAAGGCTACGATGTACACACAAGTCTGAAATAGCTCATTAACCAAGGTTTTACCCCACCCTAACCCTCCCCTTATAAAAGGGAGGGAACTAGATTTCTTTTTTCCCCCCTTTATAAGGGGGGATTAAGGGGGGTAATTTGACTTGTGTGTACACCGTAGCTCCTAAAAGGAGAGAGACTTTGAATTTTTCCCCTTTCCGCGTCGGGAAGAGAGTTAGGTTTTCGTCGGCTTTCCTCTGCGTTAAAAAACGCTAAGATTTGACACAAAGCTGTACTAAGTTTGCTTGCTTTCTAGGTTATCCTCAAGTTTAAAAAATTGGTGTGAGAAGCAAATATCGATATAAAAATTAAGGCACTAACGCCAAGATACCCACAGGAGAACCAGAACCACCACGCAACCGCAGAATCCCGATCGCTAGAGTAGTACCTTTGGGTGGTAACTGATCCAAATTGGTGAGATTTTCCAAAACAATACGCGGTTTTTCCAATACCAAGCGATTAGTAGCAAAAGTGTTATCCTGTCCTGGGTCTACACCATGAGTATCAATTCCTACCCCAGCAATTTGCCGTTCCTTCAGTAAGAATTGAGTTGCATCGCTACCAAACCCTGGAAAATGAGCAATACCTTGAGCATCATGATTTAGAAATGCACTTTTATCAAACCACTTTTTTTGCCAACCAGTATTCAGTATAACTACGCAGCCTTGAGAAATTTCGCCGTATTCTTCTTCCCAAGCCACAATATCAGCAATAGTCAGGGCATAATCAGAATTCACGGCTGTGGCTTGACGAATATCTATGACCACCGCAGGTACAACCAGAGATTGGGCGGGGTATTGGTCAATTCCCATACTATCGCTATGAAAGCTGTTAGGAGCGTTGATATGGGTAGCACTATGTTCCCCCAAGGCTAAACGTCGGAGGTAATAGCCATCATTATTTAGTTCAGCCACAGTTTCAAATTCTACTGTCGGATCTCCAGGCCACTGGGGAATATCTATGTCAATCACGTGACTTAGATGAATAACGCGTGTGTAGGTGATACTATTTTGACCTTGGGGTTGTATCATCCCAGCCTTCTACTTTACTTGTATTCAGGGATTTTTTTAAAGGTGCTATCGCCTGTGTTGGGCTATGCCGACGCAAAGATAGTACTACCATTACAGAGTAATTAAAGTGTAATATTTCTAGTCTTAACCCCCCATAATAGTACAAATAATCCCCCCAATTCCTGTAAATTTTAGGTTTTTTGGGGGGTCAAATGTTGCAGCAAAAAGTGAATTAATCTTAGTTAACAACCAATAGGTTAACTTTTTGGTTAAGAAAAGATTAAAGTTATATTTATGTTGAAGGTTGCTCATGTCGTGGAATCATGATGACAAACTCCGCACCTTCTCCTGGTGCTGAAATACACTGGATTTGTCCGCCGTGTTTTTGGACAATAATTTGGTAGCTAATTGATAATCCCATACCCGTGCCTTTACCCACGGGTTTTGTAGTAAAGAAAGGATCAAATAAGCGTTTGCGTACTTCTTCAGTCATGCCTGGGCCATTGTCAGCAAAGCTAATGATTACACGGTCTTCTTTGATAAGAGTACGAATGCGAATCTGAGGAGAAGTCATTTGTCCTTGGTCGTTTGTCCTTTGTTTAGAGTTATTTACTAATGACAAATGACTAGTGACAAATGACTCTTCTAAAACATCGATCGCATTTGCCAGCAAATTCATAAATACCTGATTCATCTGTCCAGCGTGACAGACTACTGGTGGTAGGTTGCCATAGTCTCGGATTACTTGAATTTCGGGATATCCTGGTTTGGCTTTCAGACGATTTTGCAACAGCAGTAAGGTGCTATCAATACCTTCATGAAGATTTACTGCTTTCGTGCCGTCTTCATCAAGGCGAGAAAAATTGCGTAAAGATAGGACTATCTGCCGAATGCGTTCGGCTCCCATGTTCATGGAATCCAGAATTTTCGGCAAATCTTGCTTGAGAAAGTCTAAATCTATGTTGTAGATTTGTTCGTGGATTTCTGGTGTTGGTGGGCAGTAACTCTGTTGATAAAGTTCTACCAAGTGCAATAAATCTTTGGTATATTCACTGGCGTGGCTAATATTGCCGTAGATAAAATTGACGGGATTATTGATTTCGTGGGCAATACCTGCAACCAATTGTCCCAAACTGGACATTTTTTCGGTTTGAATGAGTTGCGCTTGAGTGTGTTGAAGTTCTAGTAATGCTGCTTCTAGTTGCTGGGCTTTGTCTTGGGCTGTTTGAGCAGCAATGCGACTTTGGGTGTAGAGTTTAGCTTGGTCAATAGCGATCGCTATTTGCACTGTAACTGCCTGTAGTAATTCTACTTCGTTGTCTAGCCAAGGCCGGAAGCCACCACAAGAACCACAGCTAAATGTGCCTATCTCACCAGATTTGGTGTGTACAGGTAGCGACATAAAGGCAGTGAAACCAAAATCCTGCAAAAATAGCTGTGCAGTGCAATCGCTTACAGTCTCAACATCATTAATACGGATAATTTCTCTATTCAAGGTTTTGCCTGCGATGAGTTCGATTTCTGCACTAGTTGCTTCTTGCTCGTCAAGCAGACAGGGTAAAAAAGAACTTTTCGCTTCGTATACTTTCTCCCAATGGGTAACTTCAGCATCTTGCCGATACCAAAAGAAGGCGCAGCGATCAATCTGGAATAAGTCACGGATCTCCCGCACTGCGGTTTCCACAATATAATTGAGATCCAAGGAAGCTCGAATCTGGTTAGAAAGACGATTGAGTAATGCTTCCCGTTGGGCACATTCTCTCAGTGCAACTTCTGCTTGTTTGCGATCGGTGGTGTCATAGCAAATACCAACGAAGTTTACAATATTACCATTGGCATCTCTAATAGCAGATGAGTTGCTTGTATGCCATCGCCAACTGCCATTTTTGTGTTTTACCCGATATTCAATTGCGTCTTGCTTTTCGGTTGTTGTCGCAATTCTTTGGAAATAATCTGCACAAATAGACACATCGTCAGGATGCACAAAGGGAACAAAAGATTGACCTTCAACCTCTGCAATCTCATGCCCAAGAATTTCAGTCCAGTTTGGAGAAACGTAAGAAAATATCCCCTCAAGGGTCAGGGCAAAAATAACGTTATTGGCATTTTCAATAATGGTGCGAAACTTGGCATCGCTTTCGATTAATGCTGTTTGTACTTTTTCGCTGGTGTCGTGGACAAGAACTATGATTTGCTGGTCTGGTAACGGCAATAACCTAGCTTCAAAATTATTATTCTCTTGTGAGAACGGTAAGGTATATTCAAAACTGACTGAAGATTGAGTTTCGAGTACTTGAGTTATTGCTTGCTGGAAGCGAGCGCAGATAGCAGTCGGTAGGCATTCTCGCAAACTCTTGCCCTGACAATCTTCTGTTAAAATGTACGGGTTATCAATCTTTCCTGGTTTGTAATCCAGAATACTTCCATCAGCATTGATACGAAAGTACAAATCAGGAAGCACTTGCAAAATCGCTGTAAATTCTGATGTTTTTTGGCGTAACTGTGATTCAACTACTTGGCGTTTTGCAGTTTCGGCTTGTAGTTGCTTTTGTGCTTTTTTTAATTCTGCCGCCTGTTTTTGTTCTGTTAATTTACTAAGACGACGAGATGAAGTTGTAGGTGCCGAGCAGTCTTCTCGTAGGGGTAATCGCACTTCTGTTACATCCACACAATAACCGATGTAACCCGCAAAGCTGCCATCTGCTGAAAATCGTGGCGCAGCTGTATCTAAAATCCAGCGATATTTGCCATCAGACCGACGCAGGCGATATTGCCTCTGGAAAGAATTATACGTTGCAAATGCTTTTAAGTATATATTTTTACATCGTTGTCGATCTTCTGGATGGACGCTACCAGCCCAGATATTGCTTATCTCTTCTCGTCGAGCAGATGCAGGCCCGCCTTTTCTTAGATGGGTTCCAGTAAATTCCAGCCAATTTGAATTTAAGTAGTAATAAAGTGCATTGCATCCAGCCATCCAAATCATCAGAGGAGAAGTGTCTGCCTGCTGGCAAAATACTTTTTCATCCTGTTGTATTACTTCCTCTTGAACCATGATTGGGTTAATGTAGCTCTGCACCTTTTTAGAAAACACTTTTGCCTGCCTGCTATGCCTAAATTATTAAGGTAATATGTCTGAAAATAGAATTTGTTAATAAAGGGATATCATCTTGATTGCGGTCTGTTATTTTATCTTAATACTTTATTTATTTTTATATCTTTAACAATTGCTTTTCTCTTGTAAATAAATTAAAAAAATGCTGAAGTTATCATTAAGATTAACTTCATGATTTTTGGTGAAATTTAAAATATTTATCTGTTAGGAAAATTATTTAACTATGTTTATTTTTAAAATTCCCTTAAAATTCATCTAAGCTATGTAATCACATAGCTCAAAACCTTATTTAGCTTCACAAAAACTATATGAGTCGCTATGAGGCGATTACATCTTTATCAGAAATTCATAATAATCCATAATTTCATATCAAATAAATATTGATTTTTTATCAAGAAGAATTCAGCATGAATTAAAGTCCTGGCGACTATAAGTCACGACTATACAGACAAAACCCACCTCCGTGGATTTGAAAGTTTTGATTTTTCATGTTTTCCGTGTAGGTAAACTTTGCTTGTGTAGTAGTGAACTATATTCACCTAATGCTTTTCAGAAATCGTTTTAAAATTACTGGTCTACAACGATTTAATGCCCACATCTATACTAAGCATTTTTCAGGAATTTTGCGTATAAAAGCTTACTTTAAATATCCTGAATTCCTCTTCAATTTTTCCTGAAAAACCCGATTTTTCAAGATTGTCTTGACTGTTCAAAATGCTTCATTCCAAAATCGCAAATTAAATGAGAGAGATGCTAAATGTGATATCAACACGTTATAACAATGGCTAGCGATCCTATTTTATATGTTATAAAGCTCACAGAAATTCATGTTAGGCGGGAACTACTTTATGGAACCAGATAAGCTGGGCCGTTTTAAGGAGTACGGCGAATTCATCCTCCGAAAGATAGATTCTGTGCCCCAGCACCCTTCAAAACAAGAAGATTGGGTTCCAGCTAGTCTTGATGACTGTCTCCTACGTTTACGGTCAGCGGCCCAGAAAACTGTAGACCTGGCAACTTCACCTGTCAAAATTGGGGTGATGGGGGAATTCAGTAGTGGGAAAACTTTACTTTTAGGCAGTCTAATCGGATATGCAGATGCTTTACCAGTCAGTGAAAACCCTACTACAGGTAATGTTACCGCAATACACATCATCCCGCAAGACGACTTTGCAACCACCCAATTAAGTAATTTCACTGTAGAGTATCTTTCTCACGAAGGGGTACATGAGTGTCTACGCTTCATGCTAGGAGAAGCCCATAAACGCACGACAGCAGCAGGACTTCCTCCAATACCAGTATCGAAACTCAACTCTGGCAAAGATATTATTAGCTGGTGTGAAGAGGCTTGGAATAGTAGTAACAATTTGGAGCTACGTTATTTACTCCGAGAATTGGTATTATTCCTGCGGGCTTATCAAGCTTATGGGGAAGTGATGTGTGGTGGGCACTACCAGATTGATGCTACCACCGCCCGCGAAGGGCTACAGCTGGTCGAACAGCCAATGGCAATCCAAAGTCTAAAATTTGAGGATTTACCTCCAGCGCATATCCGATTACCAAGTCAACCCCAGAGGCTACCAACAAAGTTATTGCAGAATAGCTTTCCACTAATCCGTCGCGTAGATATCGATGTGAAAATCTCACGCGAGATTTGGGATTTTACAGGTGCAGCGAAATTTATTCTCATCGACTTTCCAGGATTGGGGGCTGCTAATTCGGGAGCAAGGGATACCTTTTTGTCACTGCGAGAACTAGCAGAAGTACAAACAATTTTGGTATTGCTAAATGGTAAATCTCCTGGAAGCGATCGCGCCAATAAAATTTTCACCATGATGCAGCAGCAGCGACCAGGACAAGACCTAAAAGATTTAATTCTCGTAGGTGTGGGTCGCTTCGATCAACTCCCCCTAGACAGTGAAGGTGGCGAAAGAGAACTTGACCATTTGATTGAAGATAGCCATTTAAAAGAGGAAACCGTTTTCCAAAAACTCAAAGTTCTGCAAACTACCATTGATGGTGCAGAAGCTTTTACAACCCAAAAAGACCGGATAGTTTTACTGTCGCCACTGTTGGGACTAGCTGAATTAGCAAAACGTTCTACTACAGTCAAAGCAGGTTCACCAGATTTTTTGGCTAACTTGGACTATCCCGATTACCTAGATCGGTCTAAACGCCTACAAGATAAATGGGAGCTATTAAGTGAACGGCTGTTAGAGACCGATCCCCGCAGTAATTTAGGTAAACAGCTAGGTTACTTTGGTCAAGATGGGGGACTTAGTAAGCTACGGGAATTGATTCAAACCCACGTAGCGACTCATGGTTTGAAGCAACTATATGAAGATACTCGGAGATCGGCTGATGTTGTGAGCCAGCAACAAGATCACTTGAAGGACATCATAGATGAAATTCACGAGCAAGGCATCCCCACAGGAGACAGTCCCGCCTTTATCGAGTTGCGCTTTGTGGTCGAAAGTCTGGATAAAATCTACAGGAATTTTCAAAAAGATTTAGGGACAGAACCACTTAAAGATCGGCGCGGTGTTGTCGTCAGCGATGTAGTTAAAGACGAACTCACTTTTAGAATCCTCAATTGGAACCAGTGGACTTTACTCTTCAACAAAGCCAACAATGGAGCGATCGCTCTAGCAGAATCTAAAGGTGCAGCCGGGAAATTATTTGATCGAGGAAACCGTGTAAATAGTTCTCTTCCAACTAAAAGCGATGATTTTTATCCAGTATTTGAGAAAACCGTTAAAGAAGTAGAAGATTTTGCCCGCGATCGCATTCATCAAGCAGTGGTAGATTTGTTGAACCAATTGTCAAATTATGTAGCCCCAGAACGCGAACAATTGCAGGTATTTTTCCATCCAGATATGGAACAACAAATTGAAGAAAAATTTGGTTTTGAAGATGCCGATCTCTTTTACAAATTATTACTAGGATGCGATCCTAACGAATGGAAGGAAGCAATCATCTCGGAAATCAGTAGTAAAGATAAAACAGTTGCACCTGAAACCATCTTTCCTCTAGCGCGTCAAGACGAGAAACACAACGTTGGTCAAATCTTTGACTGGGCACCAGAAAAAAGCCAAGGTTTATCTAGATCGAGCAATCACCAACTTTTAGTACTACGGCTGCGAGATGAAATCACTGCTAGCGCTAGTCTCCATCTTGTACAGTATGTTAGCGAAGTTAATCAGCAAATTAATTCAGAAATAGCAGGCATTTTGGATCAAATTATTCCTAGTTTGCAAAACCTTTCAAAAAAAGAAACTTTGCTGAGATATTTGGCGGCTGGGGACTTACCAACTGAGATAGCAATTCCTACTTGGTTGCAGATTATTTCAGAACTTGCTGCTGTTTCTTACTTAGATGATTTGAGATAAGCTAACTCAGAAAGCGACTGATTGCGATCAGCTACGGTTATGAGGATGTATTTGTGAGACGTGATGCAATTTTTTATGCAATTTTCAAGCGTGTCACAGGATTGTTTTTCGAGTTAGTAGAACACACCAGCCGAAGCTAGTAGCTATCGCTTTGAATCAGTTGAAGTTAAAGAACCAACATTTCGGATTGATGGGGTATTTTTACCTCTACCTGATGCAACATCTCAAATGATCTTTTTTGCTGAGGTGCAATTCCAAAAGGATGAGTTACTCTACCATCGGTTTTTCTCAGAATCCATGCTGTATATATATCGTAACCCATCGCTTTACGATGACTGGTACGGGGTAATTATTTTACAGTCTCGCAGCTTGGAACCGGAAAACACTACTATTCATAGATTGTTACTGAACAGTTCCCAAGTACAACGGATTTATTTAGATGAGTTAGGTAGCCCTTGATGAGCAAAAAGTAGGTATCAGTTTGATGCAGTTGACTATTGCCTCAGATACTCAAATAGTGCAAGAAGCGAAACGTTTAATTGAGCGGGTGCAACAAGAGCAGATAAATGTCTTGGCTAAGAAGGAGATAATAGATGTAATCACAACAATTGCAGTTTATAAATTCGCAAACTTAAGTCGTGAAGAGGTAGAAGCAATGTTAGGAGTTAAGTTAGAAGAAACTAGAGTTTATCAAGAAGCGAAACAAGAGGGACTAGAACTAGGACTAGAACTAGGACGAGAACAAGTAAAACTTGAACTTGTACCTCAGTTTTTAGCTCTTGGTATGTCGATGGAAGAGGTTGCCCAATTACTTAATTTAACTATCGAACAAGTAAGACTTGCAACTGAGCAAGAATCTTCAACATCAACTTAGTAAGTGCCGTAATTTTCATAGCAATGCCTGCTTTGGGCTACGCCTACGCCCTTTCATATAAAAGCGTAGCCCACATAGATATCGCGCCAAATAAAAAGCCAGTGCTAAAGAGAATCAGTGGTACAAGACTAAAGATTCTCTAAATTTGTAATTGTATGATACAACATTACAGTTTTTAGCCAGCTAGAAAACATACAACAGAAACTGATACTATAATGAACCCTTTTCAACTCAACAAATATAATGATCGCGAACCAAGCGAGAAACAACAAAAAAGATTTCCCGGATGGTTTGCTTTAGATTTTGGTACATCGAACTCTACAGTTACACTTTTCGATCCAATTGAAGTACCGATCGCAGAAATTCTCCCCAAAGAACAAGAAATGCGGTTGCGCGATCGCTTATCACAATGGCTAAGTTCTCCCGCCTCAGTCGCTTTACCAGATGTCAGCGATGATGATTGGGCAAAGTTCATCACCGAAATTAGCAAAAACCTGGAGATAGATCCAAGAAAGTTGAGTGAAGTATTTGAAAGTGACAATAAAGAGCGATTTTTGGAAGCAATTCGCCAAATTGAGCTTTCTTTAGGAAATAGCGAGAGATTTCGCCGTGCTGTCAGCAAAAAACTTTACCAAATCTATCATGAGGTGTTCCGCGTCCCTACTCTAGAGTCGCAAAATCTGATCCCAGTTGTGCTGGATATCGATCGCCGCGATACGGAAATTCCCAGCGAATTGGAAATTTCGCAGCTAGGGGACTTAAAACTGCGGATGGGTAGGGAAGCTAGAGATAACCGCAAAAAAGCGATCGCTCAAGGTACAAGCGGTTCTTTAAAGGAAATTATCAGCAGATTTCACCATTCGCCCAAGCGCTATTTTGGTCAGGAGCGATCGTTTTCAGTTATTTTGGATGGTGAAGAAAAAATAATTACCGCAAATCAACTGATTCAATCTGCTTGGGCACATTTAATCGAGTTAACTGAAGATTACCGCCAACGCGCCCAACGCAGGTTTTCCGAAGGAACTTTTTTGACAGCAGTTGTCACCTACCCCACCGTCGCCCCACCAGTTGTTCGCAAAGAAGTTAAGGAATTTGTTGAGCAATTGGGGATCGATGATGTCCAAACTGCTTATGATGAAGCCGTTTCTGTGGCAATATTCTTTTTGTGGCGAGAATTTGGCGGTAATCTGAATATTGGCATCGAGTCATTCAAAACTCGTTGCCGTCAAGTAGGAAATAAATGGTCACAAAATGTCCTCGTTTTGGATATCGGCGGCGGAACTACAGACTTAGCTTTAATTGAACTGACTTTAGAAGATAAAACCCCTACTTTTGCTGATTATGAAGATCGAGGTTTAGGAGGACGTTACTATAAACTCACTCCCAAACTATTAGGTTCATCTGGTCATTTACAGTTAGGTGGTGAGCTAATTACGCTGCGAATTTTTAGATTATTAAAAGTTGCGATCGCAGACTTTTTATTGACAGCAGTAACAACAGGTGATATTGAAAGCGAAAAGCTAGAAGATTTAATTAGCTCTGAATTAAACGAACGCTTTTTAGAACAAGGTAAATTCAAAAATGGCAGTCTTTTAAAATGTCTAGATAAAGAAAATCCAGAAGGTGATATCGCTTACAAAGATGCCCTAGATACTGCCGAGAAAGTATTACCCACTCGTTGGCAACAAACACCCCAACGCCTGCAATCCTTTTATATCCTTTGGGATCATGCAGAAGCAGCTAAACTTAAACTTGGGCAAAAAGCACCAGCAGATAATTCTCTATTAACCTTCACACTTACTGAACAACAAATTTCCGAACTACTTACCCAAAGTACAGTTAAATTGCAAGTCAAAGATCCAAATAGCATCTGTGTCACCCTAGATAACCATCAATTTGAACGAGCCGCCGTTGCAGGAATTAAAGAAGCAATTGGTATTGCTAAAGGATTGATGGAAAGTCGCTTGCGTCCCGATGATCTCACCAAAGATTCTTGGAATTCCCAAAAAGTTGATTGGTTAATTTTGTCTGGAAAAACTTGTAATTTAGACATAGTGCAGCGCCAAATCTACCAAGAATTCAGTAAGTCTCCATATTTTGTGTGGAATCCAGAACGAATTACCTTTGTGTTGGAATTTACCAAATTAGCTACCTCTGCCGGTGCTTGCTATGCCGAGAAACTGCGAAGATTGAGATTCGATCCAGAAGAGTCTAAAAGCTTGCTGCGTAAGGGAGCTAACCAACTAGAAATAGATGTTAAAAACCTGTTTTATTATTTGCCTTGCAACTTCAAACGCAAAACCCAAAGTAACGATTTACTAACTATATTTAAAGCTGGACAAGAACTCTATCAACTCGCACCTTGGGAAAGTGTCGCCAAGGTTCGTACTGCATGGCAAGGAATCCAATTAACTAATATTATTTACCGTCAAGACTACGAAGATGGAGATTTACGACTATGGGGTAGCTTCGACGGTAAAAACCTCATGAATAAACTGGGAATGCAAGAAGCCGAGTTTCTGAAAAAAATTAAAGTCCAGTTTGAAATTGACCAAACCCTTGAATTTAATGTGTTGCTTTGTCAGGGTAATCCCCATTATTTAATTGATATCCCTGGCATTGAATTAGAATCGGTTGTTTCAGAAACATCACCGTTATTTGCTGATGGTAAATTAAACTGGAATATCGCCGTTGAACGTTTAAATAAAGACTTAAATGATGGTGATATTGCCGTCAATGTTATTGAGTCAGCAACTGTCGATCAACCAGATGCCTATCATCTTGTCTTTGAAGTAGGAAATGATGGTAGTAAGTTGTTCCAAAAATTTCACTATCTGCGCGATGGTGTGACAGAACCAGGAATTGGGTTAATTAGTAATCCTTTACCTCCCTTCCCACAAACAGGCCAACACACCTTCTATATTTATCAAACAGATTCAGAAACCAACAGCAAAAAATGGATACGAATTGGCGCACTCAGCAAACCAGATGTGACAACAGATTACCCTTGCCAATATCGTGTAACTCTAGACAATCAAGGTATCCTACGGATGCACGCTGGTGAAGTACCTTACTGGACATCAAACAGTCAGGAATGCCTAAAAGAAGAAGGATGTGTTTATATTGCTGAATTAGAATTGCAACCTAATGAAGTTGATAAAGAACGCGACCCATTTTGCGGTATACATTAACATCTTGCATTAAACCTTTGCGTTCCTCTGCGTTGAAAAAATTAAGATTTTTAAACGCAGAGGGGCGCGGAGTAAACGCTAAGGGGCGCAGAGGTTTGCCAAGTTTAATTCGCTACGAAAATATTTGGAGGTGAGATTCATGCAGCACTTGCGTCAATTATTAGAGATAGAAAACTCAGAGTTAGCCCAGTTACTGCGGTTTAGTTTGTATGGACTGGAGGCTACTTTAAATCAGGCTCGCACAGAATTACCATTAGATCCAGGATCTAAAATATGCGATGAGGTGCTGCAAGAACTTCATAACCTGTTGGAACCTGTACCTCCACAGCAAAATACTGGTTGGGAAGATGCGCCAGATGATTTAAAACTAAGTCACCTGCGGGAAGTTTTCGATGCTGACTCAGAACTTAAGTATTATTTGGGTAATTCCCAACTGCAAAGCACAACAGACTCTGATTTGTGGAATGAGATTCAACGCAAGCTGCTGCGAGTACCAGAAGATTTGGCTGCAACTTGGCGATCGCGCACTTTAGATTTAGCTCAAGAAGTTGGTGCGATCGCAGATAATTCTAATCTCTATCAACTTCCCTTTATCCGCGACGAAATTATCTACCCCGGTCTTGGTGGTACTGTTCAAGCTCAAGGATTAACTCTGTATCAACAAGCACTTTCCATCCCTCAGAAGATACAAGGGAATGCATCCGATTTACCAGCAGCATTCCTATTTTTATATATGAATTTTATCGAAATAGACCCAGATTTACATCATGCTTTAAAGAGCGTTTTTAGCTTTGATGTCATTTCCTTACACTCCAAACTAGAACAGCGCGATCAATATATTGATGCTTTAAGCGATCGCTTCCAACGCACTCAAAAAGCTGAGAAAAACACTGATCCCCTGTCAATTCTCCGTGCTTGGATTGACATGGACGAAGCCATACATTCCTTAGTATTTATACCACCGGCTGAACGCTATTCTTGGTGGGGAAAGCTACAACATGAATCACGACGCATTTTGAAGAAAGTCGCTGATGAGGCAATTAATGCAGGTAATGAAGTGCGAATTCGCCAATTGTCGGGACTTTATGCGGATATCTGTGCTTCATCCAAAGATGATTTACAACTAGAATGTGGTGGTATTCCTGGTGAAGTATTAACTTGTCTTCGAGTATATGCGCGAATTAATCAGGAAGAATCCCCAGGCCGTGTAATATTTCGCTCATCACGGTAAGAGAATTTCCCCATAAAGGAAAGGCAGACGATTTTACGAATCGCTGCCTTACCCGATCATCTTAATGAAGCTATAAAAACGTTTAAATCTATAGAATGCCCCAGAAGTGTAAAATTCCTTGACCAGAAAAGACTTCAAGCGCAACAGCAGATAAAAAGCCAATCATTGCAAAACGACCGTTCCAGTTTTCGCTCTGAGGAGTGAAGCCCCAGCGCAAAGCATTGGGATCTTGTGAAACTGAAGGCGTAGTCTTTTTAACGTCTGCCATAAATAATACTCCGAGCTTTTATGTTGTAACAGTTATAACTGCCTGTAAAGTAATGTAACAGGTTTTTACGGAAATGCAACATAAACTCTAGATAAAATTTATAGATAAATATTACGGGCACGTAATATTTATCTTAGATAGTTTGCGATCACTTATGTACAGCAACAAGAGGATATATCAGTGTCACAAAAACCGTTAGAGTGGACAAGGCTTCAGTCTTGCTCACTCTACTCGGCTATGCTTGCTCCATCCTTAGTCTGATACTCGACCCCATGTAGGAGCGATTAACTGCCCGGCCAATCCTCCTTTTTGACCAATCGCAAAAACCTGGGTTGCTAGGAGTATTCTTCCTTTTTTCTCAGTCTCGGAGATTATAAAATTATATGTAACCGTGCCGGTAGAGAAAGGGATCGTAGCAATACCTGTACCATTTGTTGCTACCGAATAAGTTCCATTCGCCACCGGGGGAAGATCGTTAATGTTTCTAGAACAATTAGGAATGGGATTGCCACACGGTAAGTTCGCTATGAGGTCCACAGTTAGTCCACCTTTGCCATCGAAGGTTATCGGTCCTAAGCTGGCAACATTAGCACTGTTGTTGACATAGGCATAATTTCCCTGAAGACTGGCCTTTGTGAAAGTCTGATCGCTGGCCATAGCAGACTGAGCAGTGTAGATACCCAGTATGACCAGAATTACCGCCATTACCTTGAAAATATTCCTCATTTGAGCAGATTTATTTTGCATTTTTCTTACCTCGCTCTAATAACTAAAAATTGAGATTCCCCACTTGGGGCATGACACAAAAGCTTAAAGACTAGCTCAAGCGCAACCGCTACATGAAACGGTTAGCTCTCTTGGCTGCTGTCAGGTGTCAGTTGCAACAAAATTTTGTTCTGGCTGGGATAAATATAAGATTTCCCACCAGTCAGATTTTGTAGTAGCAAAACTATTTATTAGACTGGTTTTATCGGTCTAATACCGCTAATTCGGATGATTAGACAGAAAAACCGCGCTCTAACATCCCCAAATAGGCAATTACATTGTGATTAGTGGAAATACTACCACCATTAGGTAGATTAAACTGTAAAATTCCGTATTTCTTCCAATTGACACAACTGGTTATTATACATCAAATAATCAGGTGTAAAGGTATGTTGAACTGTTGTGGGAACTGGGTCAAATAGAAATTGGGGTGGGAACATTAGTAGCCACAAATGAAAGAATAGATGGTACAGTGGCTCAAAGTCTTGATAGCCTAAAAGAGTGGATAAAACAAACCCAACCCAATATCCATTCGGATGAAACACCTTGGATAGTCAAAGGGTTAAAAGGATGGTTATGGATTTTTACCAGTTATATTTATATGCTCAAAGAGCAAACAAAGGAGTATTTATTACTATCTATAATTTTACTCAAGATGCAAAAAATTATGTATTAGACATAGATATAAAGGTTGTACTAATAGATAGTCAATAATTAGCATAATTGATGATTTTTCGCAATGTAGTTTAGGTGTATTAACAATGTAAATTTATGAGATTAAAAAGATAGATTCAGACTATTTTTTAGACAGTTGAATTGTCTTTTTTTCTAAATATTTGAATAATTAAATATATTTTAAGCCATAAAAATTACTTTTATGTTCAAAAGTCCTCTCCGATATCCTGGTGGTAAGTCAAAAGCAATAAATCAGATAGCTGAATACTTACCAGAGAGCTTTTCGGAATTCCGAGAACCTTTTGTAGGTGGTGGTTCTGTATTCATTTATTTAAGACAAAAGTTTCCCGATATCAAGATTTGGATTAACGATTTAAACCGCGAACTCTTCTTATTCTGGAAAATTGCCCAATCTAATATAGCTCAGTTAGTTAAAGAAATTCGAGATATTAAAATCAAATATATAGACGGTAAATTACTCTTTAGAGATTTAACTAGTGTAGATGTCAATAATTTATCTGATTTAGAAAGAGCAGTTCGCTTTTTCGTACTCAATAGAATTACTTTTTCAGGAACTGTAGAATCAGGCGGTTTTTCTGAACAAGCTTTTCATAAAAGATTTACTGATTCTTCAATAGAACGGCTAGAAAAGTTAGAAAACATTCTATCAGAAAATGTCCAAATTACTAATTTGGATTACAGCCACCTATTAAAGCCAGAAGGAGAAGATGTATTTTTATTTTTAGATCCACCATATTTTAGCGCTAAAAAATCAAAGCTATATGGTAAAGATGGTGACTTGCACACATCTTTTGAGGATCAGAAATTTGCTGAACTTTTGCAACAATGTCATCATCGCTGGCTAATTACCTATGACAACTCAACGCAAATTCTAGAAAATTTCCAATGGGCTAATATCTCAGAGTGGGAATTGCAGTATGGGATGAATAACTATAAGCAGAGTGGTGCGGCTAAAGGAAAAGAGTTATTCATTACTAACTACGAAGTCAAACTTGATTTGGAAAAAAAATCACAAGTTCAGAATCTTGGTAATCCAGCTTTGCAATTAAGCCTTGAGATTTAAACCTAACTTTAATAGCAACCAATTTTCCGGTAGTATAGCTCCCATACCCTTCATACCTAGCTACACCTACCAAACTACAAACCTTAGCTATGAAAACTTTTCCAATCCCTGCTCAAGAATCGTCTGTTAGCTGGTATATGTTACTGCAACAATTAATAGATGGCCAATCCTTGTCTCGTACTCAAGCTGCTGAATTGATGCAAGGTTGGCTCAGTGAAGCGGTTCCCCCAGAGTTATCAGGCGCTATTTTAACAGCGCTGAACTTTAGAGGCATTTCTGCCGATGAATTGACTGGTATGGCTGAAGTCTTACAATCTCAATCTTCCGCACTCAATACTCACCATTCATCGCTCACCAATGTAATAGATACTTGTGGCACTGGTGGAGATGGTTCATCAACCTTTAATATTTCTACAGCCGTTGCTTTTGTTGCCGCAGCATCTGGTGTACCCGTTGCTAAACACGGCAATCGTTCAGCTTCAAGTCTCACGGGGAGCGCAGATGTTTTGGAAGCCTTGGGTGTAAACTTGAGCGCATCCAGTGACAAGGTGCAAGCCGCACTACAAGAGGTGGGGATCACTTTCTTGTTTGCACCTGGTTGGCATCCAGCGCTGAAAGCAGTTGCCCAATTGCGGCGGACTCTCAGGGTACGAACGGTGTTTAATTTGCTGGGGCCGTTAGTAAATCCTTTACGTCCCACTGGGCAAGTGGTGGGGTTATTTACTCCCAAACTTTTGGCGACTGTTGCTCAAGCATTAAACAATTTGGGCAAGGAAAAGGCGATTGTGCTGCACGGGCGAGAAAAACTTGATGAGGCTGGGTTAGGAGATGAAACTGACTTAGCGGTGTTATCAGATGGAGAAGTGCAGGTAACTACCATTAATCCCCTAGATTTGGATCTAACACCTGCCCCCATAGGTATGCTTCGGGGTGGCGATGTCCAGGAGAATGCGGTGATTCTCAAGGCGGTACTCCAAGGTAAGGGAACTCAGGGACAACAAGATGCTGTTGCCTTAAATGCATCGTTGGCGCTGCAAGTAGCAGGTTCGATCGCACTTCTCGACCATGCCCAAGGGATTAAAATCGCTAAGGATATCCTACAAAGCGGGGCAGCTTGGACGAAGTTGGAGCAGTTAGTTGAGTTTCTGGGGGATTAATTTGCGATCGCAATTGCGGGCGAAATTCTACGACATTACGTTTGATGGTGACATCGTAGTTGCCAAAAAAGTCATGGCCTAAAAGTCCAGTTTCTAGTTCCGCACCTGCGATCGCTACTGGTACTTTATTCACTATTACCCCACCAAGTGCCATCGAATTAACATAGCCCACAGGGAATTCTACAGCCCTAGAACTTGCGGTATTTGCCTTAGCTCTCCCTACTGTCACGATTCCCAAAGCATTGGCCATCTGTTGGGTGATGACAGTGCCACTGGCTCCCGTATCCACAATCATCTCAAATTGTCGCTGTCCATTGAAAGTGACTTCGACAATTGGTGTTCCACCAATCCGCCTTTTAATCGGCGCTGTAAATACTTCCTGATCTGGAATTACTACTGCTGATGAGGGCAAACCTGGCTCTGTTGGTAACGGCTTTGTTTCTTGTGGAGGCGAGGTATACTTTGGTGTAATTGTTGTTTGGGGAACCACAACCACTATCCTCTTCGGTTCGGCAAGACGCAGAGGGCGAGGAGTAGCTTGTTGTTGAGCGTATTTAATTTGGCGGCGATATTCAGTAATTTTGGTTTGAGCGATCGCAAATTCTGGGCTTTGTCGTCGAACTCTTTGCATCAGCGCGATCGCATCCTGGTACTGATTCGCCACCAAAATCCAATCACCCGGAGATTGAGCAGAACGGCTGATACTCCAAGCGCCAACCGCTTTGTCTAGCCCCTGTTCAAAAAGACTTGGTTCGCTTTCAGACGGCTCTAGCGGCTGTACTTCTGGGGTAACTGCTGGTGTTGGTGATTCAACGGCAGGTTCTACTGATGCCAAATCGCCAATTGGCGCGGGTTGCTCATTGCCACCAGTCACAGTGTTCCGTTTGTCTTCACTACAGGCAACACACAAAACCGCAAGAGCGCTTGATACTAAAATTAGGGTTGCACGGGATAAAAAAGACTGAAGCATAATTAATTTTAACCACCCAAGCTTTGTCAAATCCACTCCCGCCACTTTAAATTCCCACTTTAATTTTAATTAACTATCCAAAAAACTCCTAATTGCTCAACTCATGGGATAATTAACAATCGCAGTATTGAAGAATAGGTAATGGGAAATGGGGAATAGCCAATGGGGAAGAGTTTAGTACCAGCCCAATCCCCAATTCCCAATTCCCAATTCCCAATTCCCAATTCCCAATTCCCCAATTTACTATGCCCCTGACTGACGCAATACCTGCTTTACTTGTCTTGGCAGATGGAACTACTTATCGCGGTTGGTCTTTCGGTGCGACGGGAACCGCGATCGGAGAAGTGGTGTTTAACACTGGCATGACCGGATATCAAGAAGTTCTGACTGACCCTAGTTACTGCGGTCAAATTGTCATTTTTACCTATCCTGAATTAGGCAATACTGGTATTAATCTTGAAGATGAGGAATCAGATGGCCCCCAAGTGCGGGGTGCGATCGCCAGAAATATTTGTCAAAGACCAAGTAACTGGCGATCGACACAATCCTTACCAGACTACCTCAAACAAAATCAAGTACCAGGGATCTACGGCATCGATACCCGCGCTCTCACCCGCAAAATTCGGATGTTTGGAGCCATGAACGGCGGCATTTCCACAACCATTCTCGATGAGGCGGAATTGCTAGAACAGGTACAGGCAGCTCCCAACATGGCGGGATTAAATCTGGTTCGAGAAGTCACCACATCAACGGCTTATGAATGGTCAGAACCCACAATTCCAGCTTGGGAATTCAACTGTGAGGCTGCGGAAAATCTTGGAGAAGCCTTTACCGTTGTTGCCCTTGACTTTGGCGTAAAACGCAACATTTTGCGTCGCTTAGTAAGTTACGGTTGTCGGGTAATTGTTGTGCCTGCTGATACGCCACCAGAAGAAATCCTCAATTACAATCCAGATGGTGTGTTTCTTTCTAATGGGCCGGGCGACCCGGCTGCCGTCACTGGAGGGATTGCAACTGCCAAAGCGCTTTTGTTAAGTCAAAAACCCATTTTTGGTATTTGTATGGGGCATCAAATTTTAGGTCATGCGTTAGGGGCAGAAACCTATAAACTAAAATTTGGTCATCGTGGTTTAAATCAGCCTGCGGGTTTACAACAACGGGTAGAAATTACTAGCCAAAACCATAGTTTTGCTATTGACCCAGATTCTTTACCTACAGCAGTTGTGGAAATCAGCCATCTGAATTTAAACGATCGCACCATTGCCGGGGTACGTCACAAATCTCTACCTGTATTCTCTGTACAGTATCACCCAGAAGCCAGTCCTGGCCCACACGATGCTGATTACTTGTTTGAGCAATTTGTTCAAGCCATGCAAGCAGCACGTCAAGCCGCAACAGCCGAGGTTAAGTAAAAATGGGGAATGGGTTACTAGCTAAGGACTAAGAAAAAGTTTTTCAATGCCCAATGCCCAATGCCCAATGCCCAATGCCCCAAAAGATTGTAGACAACTTGCTCAAAAACCATCTATACTTGAGCGTTCACTTTAACTCATGAGGAGGGAATTATTGCTGAGCCACTGAATCTAACCGTTAGCCTGAGGGGTACTCGTGAAGTCCGGGATAACTGCCAGCTATTCCGCCTCACAGGTTTGTTAGATGCCTTTTCTGAACCCACATTTCGCAAAGTGCTTGGCAGCAAGATTGAAGAGGGCCCTAAGCACATTATTTTGGATCTCTCACAAATCGACTTTATTGATAGCTCTGGCTTGGGCGCTCTGGTGCAGCTAGCCAAGCAGGCTCAAACTGCTGAAGGTACTTTGCAAATTGTCACGAATGCCCGCGTAACTCAAACGGTCAAGCTTGTTCGTCTAGAGAAGTTTCTCTCCCTGCAAAAATCAGTTGAAGAAGCTCTAGATAACGTCAAGTAGTCTTGGTTGCTTGAACCGAGAGACTAATTCAGCTATCCAGATTCAACATCGGGTAGCTTAATTTTTAAAACTTCTGGCAGAAAACCTCTCTCCTTGTGAGAGAGGCAAAAAGCCAGTTGCGCTATTATTATGTTTAAAGTAGAGCAATCAAAAAAATATCTATACCAAGTGATTGCTGTGTAATCGCTTACTAGAACATTCGGATTAATAACCAAGTCTGAAAAAGTTGTAAAAAATACAAATTTTGCAGATTTGTCTATAGATAAACTTGACTTGATACTGTATAGTTAAAAATTGTCACTTACTAAGTAAGCATAGCAATGCTATCTAGTAACGGGGTGTATTTGATGTTCAGATTCTACCCTATCTTAGACACAGACTACAAGAAGTAGGCGAAATTTGGTTTACAAGGCGTTGACATCAGGGTGATTTTAAATGCCAACTCTCAATCAAAAAGATGAAATTAAAAAGTAACTTTGATAGTATTGATTATACTAAGTATACTATCATGGCATACTTCAAAAAAATCAGTCTTTGCGAAGAATGCCTGCCAAATCTAGCCCGTCAAGGAATGATTTATTTGTGAAGTCACAGGAGGAACTATTAGATGGACAAGATAAAACTCCCAAGCAGAGTTTATCTTGGACTGAAGCACTCTTGGCAACCACAGGGCCATTCCAACAGATTTCCCTCTCACAAGTGCAACAAATTTCTCCTACTGCTTTAGCATATTTGGGGGATGCAATTTATGAGTTGTATGTTAGAATGTTCTATCTGCTGCCATTGCAGCGGTCAGGAATTTACCATAGTCTGGTAGTGGAGCAGGTAAGAGCAGAAACACAAGCGCTACATTTGCGATCGCTAACTCCTCATCTGAGGGACACCGAATTAGAAATTGTCCGACGGGGTAGAAACGCCGCGACAGGCCGCCCTAAGCGACTTAATCCCGAAATTTATCAACAGGCAACTAGTCTAGAAACGCTAATAGGCTATTTATATCTCACTGATTACCAGCGTCTAACCGAACTGTTGCAAATGCTTCATGTAGAAAAAGGGTGAAAACTCAATTTCACAACAATAGGTACAGCAGTAGATTAGGTTCCAGAAATTACGGTAATCGGTATGTTCAACCATAAGCTATATCCATAAATCAAATGCAGAATAAACCGAGAAAAATCATTAACACTTCTACTGGCGAACCCAATCGTGGTAAACCTATAAAAATTAAGGGTAAGCGTGTTGTTAGTAATCCCACGCGCAACCCCCGGAAAATAGATAGCAACCCCATTTCTGTTGCTAATCCCACTCGTAATCCCCGGAAAATAGATAGCAACCCCATTTCTGTTGCTCCCATTCGCAATCCCCGGAAAATAGATAGCAACCCCATTTCTGGCAATTCCCGACAACGAAATAGCAGCTTCTCTCAGCCGTCTGTATCTACACAACCAATAGAAGAAGATAACGATCTCATCTACGGTCGTCATCCAGTATTGAGTGCGTTGCAAAATCAACGCAATCTTAACCGCATCTGGATTACTACCCGTCTGCGCTACGATCCCAGCTTTCACCATTTTCTGCTGCAAGCTAAGGAAAATGGCACCGTTATTGATGAGGTTGAACCCAAGCGCTTAGACTATCTTACCAATGGCGCTAATCATCAAGGTGTGGCAGCACAAACTGCTCCCTACGGCTATATCGAATTAGCCGATCTCATTGAACAGTCTAAATCTGTAACCGATCCCGTTATTGTAGTGGCTGACGGAATTACTGATCCCCACAACTTAGGAGCAATTATTCGCACCGCCGAAGCAATAGGCGCTCAAGGATTGGTAATTCCCCAAAGACGGGCATCTGGGATCACTTCCACTGTTATGAAAGTAGCAGCAGGCGCTTTAGAAAACTTTACTGTATCTAGAGTTGTTAACCTCAGCCGCGCCTTAGAAGAATTAAAAGAAGCTGGCTTTTGGATTTATGGTACTGCTGCAAGTGGAAGCGAACCCGTGCATACTGTAAATTTCAAAGGCCCAATCGTTTTGGTAATCGGTTCAGAAGGCGAAGGTCTGGGTATGTTGACTCAACGTTCCTGTGATTTCTTGGTATCGATTCCTCTGCAAGGTAAGACTCCCAGCCTGAATGCCTCTGTAGCAGCAGGGATGGCGCTTTATGAAATTTATCGTCAGCGATCGCTAAATACGCTGTACTTAGATAAGTTACAAAAAATTTCTTTGAAAAAATAACAGTAACAGAGTATAAAGAAATGTAAAAGATAATAAAGCACCATATCGTTTAACACCCTGTAGACGTTTATAAATCGGCGAAAAACATGAAAACCCTTTGGCATAACCTCAAGGAAGTGTTGATTAACACATTCGACACCATCGGCCTGGCTTGGTGGGTAGAGATTGTGACGCAAAATCCCCGGTGTACTTACTACTTTGGGCCATTTCTGACTTCTTCTGATGCAAAATTTTCAAGCGTTGGATACATAGAAGATTTAGAAGTCGAAGGAGCTACGGGAATTACTGTGCGTGTCAAACGTTGCAAACCTAATACCTTAACAATTGCTGAAGACTTGGGGGAAAGATTTGACCGCAAAGTACAGCCTGCCTTTGGCGGTCAGATTTAAGTTAGGCGAAAATTAAGATAATTCGTAATTCGTAATTCGTAATTCGTAATGGGCTTCTCTACGAGACGCTAACTTAATTTCGAGTTCTAATTGCGAATTATGTGGTTCAGAGTTAAAAACTCTGGGACTATTTAATACCAATTACCTGCGGATGTTCTTCCAGCCAATGGTCAATGTCATTCAGCACCAGCTGGGGGACTTCCCACGGGAAAAGATGAGCGGTATTTGAATAGCACTGCCACTGAGAATTTTGAAGGTTTCGAGCAGTTTCTAGGCTCGAATCAGATGTGATGTGGCGGTCTTGATCGCCAGCAAGTACCAAACTAGGACATTGTATTTGTGGCAGTTCTGGAAGCCGATTGTATCCTGACTGAATGGCACTATAGAGGGCGCGAGTAGCAGCAGGAGAGGTTTGCAGATAAGCTGGTACTGCTTCTTTGGCGATGTATTTGTAAGTGGTAGATGTATGTTGTTGGACTAAGTAGCGGAAAAGCGATCGCTTGCCAAAAGTTTCAATATTCCATCGCCAACTCGGTTTTATATAGTTTAATAGGCCAGCAACGCCAGTATATAAATTATCCTGCCAAGTGATGCTCGGATGACTACCACAGGGTTTTGCGGCTGTCGCTACCAAAATCAGCCCAGTAACGCGCTCTGGTAAACGCAATGCCAGTTCCATTGCCAGAATGCCCCCAAGTGACCATCCCAATACTAGGCATTTTTCAATATTTAAGCGATCTAGCAGCGCTTCTAAATCAGTTAAATGGTCAGTCATAGCAAAATTGCCATTCCAGTGACTTTTGCCATATCCGCGTAAATCAGGGGCAATAGTCTGATAGCGTTTTGATAAATGATTGGTGAAGACAGAAAGACTACGACCAGTACCAGGATGACCATGTAAACCTAGAATGGGGAATCCTTGACCTTGGATGTAAACATTGAGACGTGCAGCACTGGTAGGATGGCGATCGCTCATTACTTGCCATTCTCCTGTCTAGCGAACACAGCGATCGCTTCAGTCCTTTGTGCCGTCCGCTCTATAATCACCTCAATCTGGCCTAACCTTTCTTGCATAGTAGTTCGTTATATTATTCTTCTTGACAAATGACAAATGACCAATAACTAAGATTTTAAGAAATTGGTTCAAAAACCATTTGAGGGATCAACACTTCATCTTGTAATTGCCCAATACCTAAAAAGCAAGTCTCTTCATCATAAACTCGCACTATTGTAGGAACATCAAAAGTTAGAGAAATTCGCTGACCTTGACACCACTTTTGAGCAGATGTTGCTGGTAAAGTAACAGATGACAAATGTTTTAAGGCTGCATCTGGACAAACGGGTTGAAATATTCCAGCTTGTAGTTGTGCTTCTAAATCAGTCAATGTGAGACTATCGGTTAAATTGAAACCACTACTTTCGGTACGAATTAAAGCCGCAAGAGTGCCACCAGTTTCTAAGTTTGCACCCAAGTCACGAGCGATCGCTCTAATATATGTACCAGAACCGCAGGCGATCGCCACATCCAATTCTGGGAAATCTCCTTCTCTCCAGTCCAAAATATCTATCCGAAAAACTTCCACTGTTCGCACTGGAACTTCCACCGTTTTCCCTTGGCGTGCTAAATCGTAGAGACGTTTACCATCCACTTGGATTGCACTATAAATAGGTGGTATTTGCTCAATTTTGCCTTCAAATTGTACTAATGCAGTTTTTACCTCTGCCAAACTCAATCCAGCACAAGGTTGAGAAGTGATGATTTCACCTTGCAAATCATCCGTTGTGGTACGCACACCCAGGCGAATAGTGGCTTTGTAAGCTTTGTTTTCTGGCAGATATTGCAATAATCTTGTGGCTTTACCAAGGGCAATTGGTAAAACCCCTGTGGCGGCTGGATCTAAGGTTCCCGCATGTCCGACACGTTTGAGGCGCAACAATTTTCGCACCCGCGCTACACAGTCGTGGGAAGTCCAGTCAAATGGTTTGTTTAAGTTGAGAAAACCTTGAAATAACACAAAATCAATACTTACAGCTTCTAAACTCTATTAAATACTTATTTAAGGCTCAAAGCATTAATATTTGGTAATTAAAGCTTAATCAAGCATTAATTGATACATGCTAACTACTTTTAAGACATCCTGTAAGCACTTTACCGAATAATACACACAAAATGCAGATAACGCCGAGTATGTACAGTAAATACCACATTGTCACTTATAAGTGACAACACATAAAATACTTTTACCAAAATAATTATCGATAGGGTTTTATAAACATAAATTAAATGAAAAAAGCAATTTTCAGTACTACATTAATTCTTTGTTCTATGTTGATTGCAAGTTGCAGTGATGGCAATAGTACTTCTCAACAAAATAAAGTTAATCAAGCAAATACTGCAACAACTACTCCAGCTAATTCTGAATCTATTTCTGCAAATAAAGGAAAGCTAAATAACATCGAAGTTGGTAAAAAAACTAGTAATCCAACATCAAAAGAAAAAACACCTATTAAAAATAATAAAGCTAATGAAATTTCTCACAATAACCCAATATTTGGGACGATCAAAGACATGCAAAATGGAGACTTAAAATGCTATGTTACTGTTTTAGATAAAAATGGTAAGTTATATGAAGGTGTCGGGGCAACATTTGAGGTTTGCGAACCAGAGAAATACGTCAACAAAAAAGTAAAGATGTCTTATGGGCTAGAGAATGTCAGTGATTGCCAAAGTTCTGAGCCTTGCGGTAAAACAATCAAAGAATGGCTGATTACCAACATACAAATTCAAGAGTAAGAATCACAATATTTGTTTTTAAAATTGTAAGTAATGCAGATAAGCTATAAGTACTATATACTTCTACAAATCAAGTTGATGATGGGGAAAGTTGATCGATTGGGAATACCTTTGGTAAGCTGACTGTAACTTTAGTTCCTTGCCCCACTTCACTAAATAAGGTGATATGGCCACCATGTAATTCTACACAGCCTTTAGCGATCGCCAATCCTAAACCCGTACCAGGAATTGTATCAACGTTGCTTCCGCGACAGAAGGATTGAAACAAATTTTCTTGATCTTTAATCGGGATACCAATTCCCCGATCTTGGATGTAAAAGATCACCTCTGATTCTTTACCGATCAGGTGAAACTCTACAGTTCCTCCATCTGGAGAGTACTTAATTGCATTAGACATTAAGTTAATAAAAATTTGCTGCAACAGCCCGCGATCGCCCCAAAAGCCTTGGGTATGCCCAGTAATTTGAAAAATTAATTCGTGGCGATCGCCTGTTGTTTCTCGCTCTTGTTCTATAAGATCGGCAAAGAATTGCAGTAAATCAAGCAGAATTGGCTTAAACTTAGGTTTTTCTAGTTCAAATTGGTTAACCAGAAGCATATTATCCACGAGTTTGGACATATACCTTGCTTTCTGTTCAATAATTCCTAGAAACCTTTGTTGTTTAGACTCATCCAGTTGTTGGTTATGTTTTGCCAAAGTTGATGCAGCCGCCAGAATTGAAGTTAGTGGCGTTCGATATTCATGAGAAACCGTTGCAATAATTTGGGATTTAAATACATTGAGTTGCTTTTCTTTGGCAAGGGCTGCTTGAGTTTGGGCTAGCAATTCAGCTTGTTGGATAGCGATCGCTAATTGTACCGAAACTTCATTGAGCATTTGGGCATCATCAGTTTGCCAATGTCGTTCTCCAGAATTTTGGTGAGCAATCAACAAACCCCAAAGCTTGGGAGTTGGGTTCCCATTGTTGCTCAAATTAATGGGAACTACTAGATTTGCATTAGTATTAAATTGCTCTTTCAGGCTGACACAATTACACAACCCAAGCTCATAAATATAAGGGATTGGGGATTGGGGATTAGTCAGGGGAGCAGGAGGAAGGGTGCAGAGGAGAGGAATTTTACCCCTGCTCTCTGTTCCCTGCTCCCCTGCTTCTTCCTCAGCCGCGATGCGATCGCACAATGCTACAGTGCGGAATGACTCAACTGATGAAGCAACTATTTTACCGTCAGTATCTGGGGTGAACTGATACACCATCACGCGATCGCACTTCAGAAGTTGCTGTACTTCTGCTACAGCTGTATTCAGAATTTGCTCTAGGTTAAGAGACTGGCGAATTCGTAAAGCAGTTGTAGCAATTAAACGCTGCCTTTCCTGAGTTTTGCTGAGTTGGGCTTGCAAGCATGATTGCTTAATAGCGTTTCGGACTGCTAGTTGCAGTATGTCCTGTGTCAGATTATGCTTAACCAAATAATCTAGCGCACCCCGTTTCATGACTTGCACAGCCACCTCTTCATCGCCCCGCCCTGTCAACATAATCACAGGAACAGAAGTCTTAAATATCTCCTGCTGCATCTGATCGAAGAGTTCTATCCCACTCATATCAGGTAGGCAAAAATCCAGCAGAATGGCATCGCATCGGATTTTTTGGCACAAAGCAAGTCCTTCTTCTGCACAGTCAGCCTCAAATATCTGGTAGGACTGGTGCGGATCTTTCAACAGATATCGGCGATAGATTTTCCGATCTGCTGCACAATCATCAATGATGAGTAGCGTCCTTATGTCCAACATATACAGGTATGAGGATCGGGAATGTAGATCCCTTTTATCCAGATTGGTTTTTATTGCATAATTCTAAAAATAATATAAAATAAGTATAAATAAAATCTAAATTCTTTAGTAATCCTAAAGAAACATCAAATACTCAAAAACAGAAAAATGGGGAAAAGGAATCTAGCAGAGACAAACAGACACAGTGACTCAAAGAAGAAAATGTCTCTGTGCCCTCTGAACCGTCTCCTTTATTATCCTTTTTTCCCTACTGCCTCATCAACAGGCAATAAAAAATTAATCCAAGACTGGCGGCATATTGGCTTCAAGCCAATAATCCACAAATGCCTGGATCGTCTTTTTTAGTTCCTGAGCATCCATCGGTTTTACCAGATATCCATTTGCGCCCTTTTGGTAGCACAACTCAATATCCTTGGGATTTGATGATGTGGTAAAAACAACGATGGGGATTTCCTTGAAACTCTTGTCTTGCTTGAGCCGATCTAGAATGTCACGGCCATCAATACCTGGCAAATTCAGATCGAGCAAGATCACAGAGGGTCGTAATGCTACTTTAGAGTTGGGTAAGTTTTCGCCTTTGCTATGGGCATCGCTCCCCTGTTGATACAGGAACTCTAAAACCTCATCCCCATTAGTACAACGATGTATGGGGTTCTGGACGGACATAAGCCGCATCAGACGTTGTAGCATCCGAAAATCTTCATTGCTGTCCTCAACAACAAGCAGAGGTTCATGAAGTTTTTTTGTCATTCGTGGTCTTAAAAGAGCTTAACAAAAATACATATTTGGTTATTATCTTAAACTATTCCAGCGTGAAATAGAAAATAGAGCCAACACCTACGGTAGATTCAACCCAAATTTGGCCGTTATGAAGCTCAACAATCTTCTTAACAATAGCTAATCCTGCACCTGCTCCTCCACCGTACTTTTCCTGAGAGTGCAGTCGCTTGAATAATCTAAAGATAGTTTCTAAGTGATGCTGTGGGATGCCAATACCGTTATCTCGGATATAAAAGATTGGGGATTGGGGATTGGGAATTGGGGATTGGGGATTGGGGATTGGGGATTGGGGATTGGGGATTGGGTTAAGAAAAATCTTCCCTAGTCCCCAGTCCCTAGTCTCCAGTCCCTCATCTAAGTAGCCAATCTCAACCCATTGCTCTGCTTTATCGTTGTATTTGAAAGCATTACTAAGGAGGTTACTGAAGACTTCATTAACGAGAACTCGATCGCACTGAATTATTGGTAAAGGCCGAGGAATGCGAATATCCACAAGCCCAGAGCCTTGGCGACTAGCATGAAAGACATTAATTACTTTGTTGAGCAATTCGTTGAGATCGGTTGCTTGCTCTCGGAGATGTGCTTGTCCTAACTGCGATAGTCGCAGCAAAGCATTAATCAGAGTTTCCATGCGTACAGATAAGGACACTACT
The DNA here is from genome assembly GCF_014698055.1 of Nostoc sp. FACHB-133. NCBI lineage: Bacteria > Bacillati > Cyanobacteriota > Cyanophyceae > Nostocales > Nostocaceae > Nostoc > Nostoc sp. FACHB-133. The sequence goes on along the minus strand of NZ_JACJSH010000017.1, from coordinate 43,047 downwards.
GTTTGCAAGCACTCAATTCCGTCATCATCTAATACTTGGGCATAGTCTTCTAGCAGCACCGTCGAGAAGTTATAAATGCCCCGCAAAGGTTCTTTGAGATCGTGAGAAGCAGCGTAGGCAAAGGATGCTAGTTCTTGGTTACTGCGTTCTAACTCCAAGTTGATTTTCGCTAATTCATCCGCTTTCGAGAGGACAATACCAACGATCGCATTACTCAGAGCGATCGCACTTTCAAGTTCACACCCTTTCCAAGGTAAAGAAGTTAATCTAACCGTTTCTTGCCATTGTTCAAAGGATTTTCGGGGAGACAGGGTATAGCTACCATCTCCCTCGGCTTTAATCGATTCTTGGGGATTTCCTGCCCAGTTTACTGTTTGGATAACTTCAGGGCGGAACCAAAGAATATAATAACGCCGGACTTTAGAAATTCGCAGCAGCAGCAAACCACTGGCAGTATCTTTAAATATGAGTGCTTCTGGATAAACCTTTGGCAGAGAATCGGTAGAAAATAGGTTATCACTAACTTGAGTATCTGCCCATTCAATTAACGCCCGCACCTGATCAATATTTGGTGTTGCTCCCACAAGGTTAATTTCATTATCCAGACAAACCGCCGCTCCAGAGGCACTGACAAAATCCAGCAAGCGGATTTCCGGTTTGATTAAGGCATCGATAAAGTTGTCTGCTTGGGAAATGGACTCAAGGAATTCAGACTGTAGCGATTTGAGCTTTACCTTATAGTCCCATTCCGAAGAACTAATTTTGTGCGCTAATTCTGAAGATACGATTTGTCCCAAAAACTCACACATCTTGCGTACTTCGTAGGAAATATACTTTGTCGTTTGATGATGGCAAGATATTAATCCCCAAAGTTTCTGCTCTTGAATTAGCGAAATCACCAAAAGAGCCTTCACTCCCATATTTTGATGATATTCAGCACAACACCAATCAAAACTTCTTAGCACAGAGTAGCTTAAATCAAGATGCTGATGTGTTGTCGGATTTTGCGTTGGAACTAGCTGGACAGGTTCGGCTGTTAAATCGGGAAGAAATCGCAGAAAGCAGCGCGTGTATAACTCCCTAGCCTGCGCTGGAATATCCGTAGCGGGATAATGAAGTCCTAAATAAGGTGATAAATCTTCCCGTTTTACTTCTGCAACTACAGAACCCGCTTGCGACTCATCAAATTGATAGACCATTACCCGATCAAAACCGATGATTTTTTGGACTTCTTCTGCGACTAGGTGCAGAAATTCTATCAGGTTTGATGTGGTTTGCATTTTTGCGATCGCTTCACCTGCCAAAGCATGAAAGCCTAAAAAACTCACCTCAGATTTTGAGTCAGTCGGTTCTAACTCCAGAATCACAGCCTCTTCTGTACGATGAGCGATCGCATCAAAATCTTGTTCTCTATACGAAGTATTTACTAATACTTTAAAAGCATTCGTGCTACCAATTTTTTTTACCAAGCACTGCTTTACAGCTTCTACTTGTTGAGCTTCTAATAAATAGCTCAATGGTTTACCAAGCAAATCTTTTGGCTCTTTACCTAAATAAGCTTGGGTATTGTTGCTAACTTGCAGTATCTCTAACTGAGTACTGAGTGCTAGTAGTACACCATGAGGTTGAATAGAGCCAGGTATATGGATAGGTTTGCGATCGTGGTTAGTCAGAGCAGTCGCTTGGGTAGTAGTATTTTTAGGCTGGCTCATAAATCAACTTATGTAAAGCTGAATTTTACAATAGCGCAATTAAATGTCACATTTCTTTAAAGTATATGCCGATAAGGATGAATGCGATCGCATATCATTTGTGCTTGTTATGGTTTTTACAGTAACTGAGGCATGGATAAAATCAGGAGGTGATGAGGGAGATAAGGGAAGTAATAATTCAAAGTAAGAAACTTCAGTATAAAATTTCTTACTTTGCCGACCATAGCAGAGCGACATGAAGCTAAAGGTGATTAGCGCTCATCTTTTTTGTCCTACTTACATCCCGATTTAGGCTTCGCTTGAGCCGCGAAGTTAGTTGTAATCCTTAGTAAGTTTTGTCAGGCGCTCGATTTTTCTATTAGCATCCCTGGACAGGGGAATATAGAGTCCAGTAGAAATTAGCCCTGTTACGGCTGTCACATTAGCTTGTGTGGTTTTGCCTGAAAGTATGAGAAAACCTGCCAATAAAGTCATACCAATGGCAGCGGCAATCGCCACACAAGATAAGATATAGCTCAATCGAGTCTGATACAGATGTTCTTGATAGGTTTTCCGTTTCATCTCTTCGTAAGAATTAGTTTGGTGTGCCATGAGCTTGAATTCGTGGTGGTATATGACCAAAGATAGTTGCCTAAAAAACTCACCCCAATAAAATTTAGGGTAATATTTTTACTTTACACTAAAATTTTCAACGCAACAAACAATGCCTAATTTTTTTTAGGCAAAAGTGCTAAGGTAGGAATTGTAAGGACAATAGGCAAGTATATGGAACGCATGAAGGCAGTCTCACGGATAGCGACACTCCGTGAGAAGGAAAAGCTAACTCAGCGCCAATTAGCTGAACTATTAGAGGTTACTGAGAATACAGTCGCCAATTGGGAAACGGGCAGGAGTAGCGTCGAATGGATTGATAGAGTAGTCAAATTGTGCAAAATCTTTGCTTGCTCGCCAGAGGATCTGATTGAATATGTCGTAAACACAGAACCAGCAGAAACATCTTTGGCATACCTACGTGCACGCTTAAATTCTGGTAAAGCAGCCGCACTAAATCAGCAAAATAGTGATGAATCTTCGGAGTTGAGGGCGCACCAATGATGCAACTAGTGGTTGATGCTGACTTGTTATTTGAGTATCTAATGTACCGACAGGAAGCTGAGAACTTAGTGGATATTATCGAAAAGCAACAAATTCAATTTATTATCACAGATATTGGGTTGAATAAAATTGGCTCATTAGCAAAGAATATGCCTTGCCCCGATGTTGCTGAAAAATTTGTATCTGCGATACAAGCAAAAATTTCAGTCTGTCCGATCTCTGATTTAATGGAGCAAGCAAACTCACTCAATCTTAAAGATCCTGAATCTGCGTTTGAGGTTGCCTGTGCAATTTTTATGGGGGTTGGCGCAATCATCACACGCAACCCCCAAAACTTTGATGGGGCTGATTTACTAATTCGGCCAGTGGAAGATTTAGAAAAGCTTTTAGAACTAGAAAAAAAACTAGAAAAACCCTATTTACCTCGTTTAGCAGTATTTCAACCTCTAACCCAAGAAGTTGCTAATCTCAGTGCTAGTAAACTACGTGAATCTGAATTTTTTAGTATAAAACAGCACAATATTTCTGGTAAGCTGCGTGAAGCTGAACTACATGGTACTGATCTACATGGTGTTGACGTGCATGGTATGGATCTGAGTGGTGTTAACCTGAGTTGTGCTAACTTATATGGTGCTGACTTAAGTGGTGCTAACTTAAGTGGTGCTAACTTGCGTGATGCTGACTTAAGTGGTGCTGACTTGCGTGGTGCTGACTTGCGTGGTGCTGACTTGAGCGGTGCTGACTTGAGCGGTGCTGACTTGAGTGGTGCTAATCTAAACATGACCCACGGAAGTTACGCCTAAAGCTCCTAAAGCTAGTACAGCACAGTGTAAATAAAGCAACTATTCAAAAACCGTGAGAAGGTTACTTTATGTTCAAGATAGAGGCGATATTGTCAAGTTAAACTGTGGAACTACAACGCAAATTACGGCTGATTCTATCCGACGTGTATTAGCATTAAGAACATCAGGAATGTCATTTGAAGATATTGCTAAAACACTTAGTGCTGAACTAAAACCTCAAGGGCGTGAGCAGATGGGCTATCGTCCTTTTTTAGTTATGTTGCCATTAAAATACAATCAAATGGCTTCCATAGTTCTAATTTGTCCAATTACTAATCAAAAAAAAGGTCTTAACTTTGAAGTTCCGCTTCCTGATGGAATGATAACCAGTGGCGTAGTGTTAGCCGATCAGATCAAATCACTAGACTGGAAAGTTAGAAAAGTTTTGTTTGTAGAGAGAGTTGAAGAGGATCTAATTGAAGAAGTGCAAGCAAGAATTGAACCTCTGATTTTATAAAGGTGCAAATAAACTCTACAGACGTAATTAATTACGTCTGTATAAATCAAATAAAAATCATCACATGCAGCAATGCAACACCAATATCCAACATCCAAAACCCGAAGCTGACTATGGTGTTAGGAACTTTTTTTTTGCGAATTTGGCTCCTTTGATATCCAGCAATTGTGTTAATTCGGTTGTATTTAATGACTTGACAAGACTTAAACCAAGAGACTTACTAGAAATGCTTTGAGTGTAGGCGGCGTTAAGATAAGGGGTGTATTGCGACTTTCCTGCAACGTAGGTTTGGAAGAAAGGTAAACTCAAAACATTCATGTAACGACGCGCTTGAGAAGCATCGCCAATCATATCAGTAGGTAATGCTACTTGTTGATTTGCAGGATTGCCATTACCAATAGTGGAAAAGTGAGTACCACCTACAAGCATGACGAGATACTTGTGTGAATTCGCAAACCAGGAGAAAGGTAAAATTTGCTCAGATAAAGCTGGTGCAACAGTATCATCACTACTGCTGACAATCATCACTGGAGTTTTGATTTGACTTAAGCCAGCTTTGCCGAAAATAGAACTAGTAATGGGATTAACTGCGATCGCAGCTTTTACTCTCTCATCCCGCAGGTTATAATCCTTGCCAGACTTGCTGATGCTCAATTCTAAAGCGCGACACTGGAGCAGTAAAGACATATTCCAGGTTTTTTGCAGTGCTGCTGGTTGACAGTCTTTTTTTAGCTGCTCAAAGTTGATTTTCGCGCCTGCCAGGGCCAAGGCTGTGTAGCCTCCCAAAGATTGACCAAATATTCCGACTTGTTGCAGATTTAAGCGACCTTTAAACCTTGAATCAGATTGATTACCTTTTTCCAATTGATTCAATATATATGTGACATCCAAAGGTCGGTCTTGAAATTCACCTGGTTCTGCTACTTCAATGGCGTGTCCCTTTAGCAGAGAACGTAATTGTTTAGTATCGCTACCAGGATGATTGGGAACGACAACAGCGAATCCGTAAGAAGATAGGTGCGTGGCTAAATATTGAAAGTTGCTGCTATCTAAACCCAAGCCGTGAGAAATCACAATTACGGGTGCAGTATTCTGGACATTGGGAATGTAAACATCAGTTAATAAAAGCCGATTGCGTCTTGAGTCGAAAAATTTTAGGGTGTACTTTTGCGATTTAAACTTGCCAGGAACCTTCAAATCAGGCAATTGCGAGAGATTTGGTTGTGGAGTGGTAGCAGCTTCTATTTTAGACTCTTGGGAAACTGCTGCGATCGCACTATGGGTTTGGTTAACAAGTTTCTCTAATTCCGTAGCTATTTCTAAAGTCTCTGCAACATCAAGACGAATGCTGCTGCTAGGATATTTACGCAAAACATTCAAAAGTGTCAAGCCTCCCGATTCAGCAGAGGCTGAAATTAGCGCCGAACGCAAATTACCAAATCCTGGTTGACTGGTTTTAATGACTTGCGCTAACCGATGCAGCAAAAATTCTCCTTGCGGTGTGTAGAGAAGTTGCGAAAGTACTACCGGACTAACTTTCACACGATTAAGTAAAATCCGTCGCAATTCTGGAAGCTGTTGTAGAGAAAGATATTGCTGATACGCTGCCAAATCTTCGTTAATTACACCTGTTTTGGCATAGTTTTCTAAAGTGTTGACTGAAATGGAAAGCTCTAAGGCTGAATAAGATGCATAAATCCGCTCTGCTGCCAAGACAGAATTACTAATTCCAAACGTTGGCAGCAGTGTTGAAAGAACCAGCAATAGGGAATTCTTTCTGAGGCTGCTGGCCCAATTACCAAACAAACTATTCATCGCTCAACTGTTTCGGTGGTCTGTTTTTATCAGGTGTTGGCTTTGGTAGTTATTCGGACACCCTGCTTGGTTTACTTTAAGTTTTTAGCCTCAATTTTCTCAAAACAGAATTTAGGAGTCAGCCGTTATAATTCAGTATGAATTTTGTATGACTTGCGAATGTAGAAAGCTTTATCTGACTCCTGAATTCTGATTTATGAATTCTTCTTCAAGAATTTTTTTCTTGGCTAGAAAGTCAAAAATTAGATCCTACAGTGTCACACAGATGGGTAAAGTATCCATCTTATAATGGGTGACTCTCGTAGTTCGCCTTCACTATCAAATCATAACAAATAAAAAATACTCTGCCTCAGTATTTATGTTGTAGCTTTGAATGTTGCACGGATTCTATAGCTAAATAAAACAGTAAAAATCCTGAAAATCCTTACTACTAATCAGCTTTCCCTAATGCGATCGCTACTGAACCTGTAACTACTAAACCGGCTCCCAATATTGCTACCAAACTGAAGTGTTCTGATGGTATCCAATCAGGTGCAATAACTGATACAACTGCAACTGCTATTAATGTCACAATGGGAGCTAAAGCTATTACGGCACTTACTCGTGATGCTTCCCAATGTTCTAATGATTCGGAAAAAGCACCGTAAGCGATTAAAGTATTAAAAGCACAAAAAAGCAACATTCCTAAATGGAAAGGATCGAGTATCAAAAGTGATTTTACTTTGGCTAGAGGAGTGAATAATAAAGCACACCCTCCATAAATAATCAGCATGATGCTGGCGGAAGATAAAGATTGTAATAACTGCTTTTGTGCTAAAGCATAAATAGCCCATGACGTTGAGCCTAGGGCTATAAAAACACTACCTAGTAGATATGTGCCATGCGCTGTAATTAGATTCGTTAGTTGTTCACGAAAGAATAAAACATAACCGCAAATCATTACACTGACACCAATCCATTGATACAGCCGATAACGTTCTTTAAAAATCACTAACCCTCCAAAACCTAATAAAAGGGTAGATAATTGAATCAGAACTTCAGCGTTAGCAGGTGATGTTAGTGATAAACCTTGGGTAAAAAAGAAGTAATTAATGCCTAAGAATAGTGTAGCGATCGCTAATAATTTCCAAGAAGACGAACGTAGTTGTTCTAACTTTGGTAACTTGCCACGTATTCCTAAATACACAGCAAGTAGTAAAAATGATATCGAAAATCGAAACCAAACGACGGTATAGACATCAAGTACTTGCAGAATTACTGCCAGAGCAATAGGTAAAATTCCCCACAATAAAACCGTTAATAGCGATAATACTAGCCCTAAGCGCCAGCGACCAGAACTTTGATGTAGTGACATTCAAGTATCCTACTCAAAGTAGGGCTGATGATAAGTTAAAACGTATCTAATTTGCATGTTTAAATTTTACAATCTTTTATTGACAATCTATCTTAATAGCTTAGTAAAAATAAATTAAATGTAGAACAGCTTATTGACCTGACTCAATTTATTTTTAGTGCTAAATGATGGCGTTTCTTGTTCATAGAAAATTTGTAAATAGCGTAATTACTTTACATTAATATTAAAATTCAGGGTTACACGTAAATGTATAATTTGTTTCAGTTTTATTTTAGTACAAAGCATTATGGGGTTTCTACTCACCTTAAGCTTAGTAATTTCTATTACGAGCTTATCCATTTACTTAGTACTGACCTCAAAAAGTCGATTTTTACTCAAATCTATGGTGACAAAAATAAAGCGCCAAGAGTGGAGATTCAAATATGGCAAGCTTAACTACCTGAGATCAAGATTTTTAAAGACTATAACAATTGCTGTCATTATTATGGCAGCAATAATAGCTGGAAATACTGTCTCGGCCCAGGTTACGCCATCGCCTCTACCTTCGCTCAAAAGCATATCGGTTCCAGAACCGGACAATCTGGGAGACTTCGTAAAAGACAAAGTAGCCGCCATAAAGTTAGGAAAAACTCTTTTTTGGGATATGCAGGTTGGGAGCGACGGCATAACCGCCTGTGCTAGTTGTCACTTCCATGCTGGGGCCGACAATAGATCCAAAAATCAGATTGCTCCTGGACTTTTACGGATTAACCCTGATGGTACGGAGAATCCAGATGCGGTTTTTAATGTTGGTGGTCTACCAAACTACCAACTCAAACCAGGAGATTTTCCTTTCCATAGTAACGATGTCAGTTCTTCTCAGGGGATTTTCAATAGTAAGTTTGTTGATGTCACACCTGGTAATGCACAAGACCAAGTAACAAACGAGCCAGATCCAGTGTTTAACGTGGGAGGCGTTAATGTGCGCCGCGTCGAGCCGCGTAATACTCCAACCGTGATTAATTCAGCATTCAACTTCCGCAACTTTTGGGACGGAAGGGCACAAAACATCTTTAATGGGGTGAATCCCTTTGGTTTAAGAGATCCTAATGCTGCGATCGCCAAAGCAGCAAACCCAAATAAACTAGAATTTGTCAAAGTCAGTCTGAAAAACGCATCTTTGGCATCCCAAGCGGTTGGCCCACCACTCAGTTCCTTTGAGTCATCTGCTGATGGTCGAACTTTTCAAGAAATTGGTGATAAGTTCGGGCGAATTGACAAAAGATCCCTCAGCGCTGGTAAAGGTAAAAAGCTCCCCCGAAAACTTGCGAAAAAGTTATTACCTCTAAGACCCCTAGGTAAGCAGGTAGTACATCCACAAGACAGCGTTTTAGGTGCAGATAGTAGATCGCCCAAACCCGGACTCAAGGATAAAACTTATGGGCAGCTAATTCAAGATGCTTTCAAGCCGGAGTGGTGGAAGTCTAATCAACTGATCCAAGTTGATGATGAAGGTAGAAGGACTTTTGTCAAAAAGCCCGATCGCTCCTTGGAGACTAATGAGTACACATTAATGGAGTACAACTTCTCGCTATTCTTTGGGCTGGCAGTTCAGTTGTACGAGTCTACGCTCATTGCCAATGATACGCCCTTCGATCAGTTCTTAGAAGGAAAAGATAATGCCCTAACTCCTGAGCAAAAACAAGGGAAACTACTGTTTGAGGGCAAAGCTTTCTGTATTGCTTGTCACGTAGGCTCGGAATTGACAGCTGCTTCAGCAAGCAATGTGGCTAAAGAAGGACGAATCAAACGTGCGCCCTTCCCCCCAAATTCCCCTGAAGACACTGGCTTCTTCAATATCGGTGTCACACCTGTTACAGAAGACCCTAGTTTGGGTGGTAATGACGCTTTCGGTAATCCGCTTTCAGAAGCACGATTGGCTCAGTTAGGGAAATTCCAGCTTCTTCTTGGCGAAAACCCTCCCATCCTGAATCCACCGTTGAATTCTAGTGAAGCTGTGTTTGCAGCCGGAGGTTTCAAAGCACCTGGACTTCGCAATGTGGAACTTACTGCTCCCTACTTCCACAATGGAGGTTATGGAACCTTAGAGCAAGTGGTTGATTTTTACAATCGGGGTGGTGACTTAGGGTTTCTTCCCCCACTGGGTCTCTCAGAAGAACAAAAACAGCAATTAGTCGCCTTTTTAAAAGGTCTGACTGATGAGCGAGTTCGGTGTGAGAAAGCACCTTTTGACCACCCGCAACTGTTCGTCCCCAATGGACATCCATCAGGTAGCTCTACATCCGTTATGAATGACGGTACTGGCAAAGCTACAGATAGTCTATTAGAAATTCCTGCTGTTGGTGGTAAGTATGGTTGTGATGGTACTCCAAATTTCTTGAGCTAACTAGCCATTTTCTATTACCTTAATCAAAGAAAAATCATAAACCTTTATTTTTAATAGGTTTAGGTTGGATTAAGGAAGGAAATTCAACACCAACGAAAACTACTTTTAACAAGGGGTTTAAGACAAGGAGCTTAAGCCCCTTGTCTGTTTAAGTAAGTCAGAGTAAGTGAGGGAGATAAGGGGATGAAATAACCAATGCCCAATGCCCCATGTCCCAATACGTTTCAGTTAAGGCTAAAACTCTTTGTCAAAGTCAATTTTTTTACGAACCACAGAGACGCAGAGGGCACTGAGAGAATAAAGAAATGCTTAACTGAACTGTATTGCCCAATGCCCAATGCCCCATTCACAATGCCCCATTCACAATGCCCCATGCCCAATGCCCCATTCCCAATGCCCAATGCCCAATTCCCAATTCTTTAAAAGAAATCAGCCATCCAAGGCGAAGCACCGGCAAATATTTGCGTAGCTGCTAAAATAGCCGTTTCTGTACCATTCAGTTTTCCCGCTATTTGCAAATGGTAGGGGGTAAACAAGCTTGAATATAATGCTGCTAATTCCCGGATATCTAGCTGCAACTCACCTTTTCCACCTTTTATGACTTCACCACGTCCGTTGGCGACAGAAAGAATAAATTTACCATTATTTCCAGTTAGCAAATTATCTTGAATTTCTAAGTGCAATTCGGCTTGGATTCCCGGTGGATAACCACGCAATTCCAGCGCCTTGACTGCATCTATTATCCGCAGCAACCAACGACTCGTAGTCTTAATCTTGGCAGTTTGCTCTGGTAGCAGCAATGTCAGGGAATCAATTGCAGAACTCTTCCATCGCACCTGTTGAATTTGGGAACGATGACTTGCTAGAAAAGACCAAAAACTTTGTGCAGCAGCAACTGTACTCAGTACCCAATCTTTGACGAAGAGGATTTCACCATTATCTGTTCGCTCTTGAGTAAAGATGATGTAGCCTTGGGGTTGGTCTTTAGTACCAATCAAATAGGTATAGACTATTTCCTTATCATTTGGTTGAATTATTCGTTCCCAAATTGCTGGATGTCGGTCTAAATATCCATGCGTTTGTCTCGCCTGCTGCTGATATAGCTCATGAAAGACTTGATGATTGATGCTTGCTACTAATTCTAAAGGTAGGGGTTGCTCCCGTACTTGGATATTCTGGGTAGCAATCTCCCAAATACACCAGCTACCCCCCTGCTCATAACCTACTTTTCGGTACAAGCTTTGAACAGCTGGATAAAGAGCGGAAATTACTATACCTCTATCGTAAAGTTCTTTGAGGGTGTGCTGCATAAGAGCGATCGCAGCCCCCGAACCCCGATATTCTGGAGCAATTCCCACTACGGCAATTCCTGTCATTGGTACACGTTGACCACCCCACCACTGACCCATGTCGAGAGTTGCTAATCCACCAGCTACTTGCTCTAATCTCCGAATAATACGGAAATTTTCTACGCCAATCATGTTGATGTAAGCTTCCTCACCACCAAGGGCGCTGATGAAACACTGTTCAAGGATATGTTCCAATTGCTGGATATCCTGTGGATGGGCGAGAGTGCTGTATTCAAATTGAGCCATCATCTCTGATACCACTAGTATTACAAAACCATCCGCCAGTTATACAGAATACCCAACTGGATTCTGACTCCTGACTCCTGAATTCTGTTTGATAAATATACTATGCGATCGCGCGGTTCGGACAAGATAGGAATACCATATTGAAATTTAATTTGTATAGCTGGGCACTCTAGATTAAAGAAACATACTGGAAACTTATTCTTATGTCCACGACCTCAATTAGTGCAACACTGGCACAAACACAGAGAGATGCTGTGTTCCAAGCGATCGCTACGATTAAAGAAAACTTACCATTTTTAGTTGATTTGAGTGCAGATGACCGAAAAGCTTTACCCAAGATGGGAGATAAAAGTCGGGCGTTTGTAAGCAAAGCATTAGAAGTAGCGACGCAAAACCCAGAGTTCTTACCGCGATCGTTTGACATAGATGAGATGCGGAAAGATGTGCAGTTGTTTGAAGCGTTGTATCCACTATTGCTCTCGTTGACACAATTGCAAGATTTGGTAGATGATACATCCTTGGCAGTAGGCAGCGAAGCTTATGCAGCAGCTTTGCAAGTATATAACTATGCTAAAGTCAGTGGTCAGGGGACAGGTTTAGATACGATGGTTGAAGAAATGGGGCAACGATTTTCTCGTAAAAATCGGAAAGTTAAGTCTCAACAGGTAGCACCGTAGGAAATAACTCATCAATTGCACTGTTGAAGTGCAAGTTTAAAGCTCAAAGCTTGAACGTTCGAGCAAAAAGGTCGGAGTTCCGAGTTCAAAGGCTCAACGTTCGAGCAAAAAGGTCGAAGTTTCGAGTTCAAAGGCTCAACGTTCGAGCAAAAAAGTCGAAGTTTCGAGTTCAAAGGCTCAACGTTCGAGCAAAAAAGTCGAAGTTCCGAGTTCAGAGGCTCAACGTTTGAGCAAAAAGGTCGAAGTTCCGAGTTCAGAGGCTCAACGTTGAGATTTTGAGAGCGATCGCAAAAGCATTTAAAATACAGTTCGGTTAAGATCCCTAATGGATCTGGTTTTTCAAATCATCTATACTTGGTTTTTACTGTCAATGTAGAAGTCCCATAGCAATCCTAAATGATCTCCAGATCCCCGATTTCTTGAAGAAGTCGGGGATATAATTTTAATTTTTAACGAATGATTTAGAATTGCTATAAATCAATCAAATACTCATGAATGTTGTAATAAATTTATTGCTTTTTTTGCTGCCAATTCTGAGTAGCTTTTGGATTGCCCAAACTTTCAACCCTTTATCTTCTTATCAGCCTCTCCATGCTATAGACGGAGCGGCTTTATATAAAAAAGAATTACCCAATGGGAATGAAGCCTATTTACAAGTTATCAATCTTCGCAAAATACACATAGACCAAATTATCGGGGAAGTAGATAATATGGGTATAAATGAGGGTAAATATTATCAGGGAGAAAGTAAATATCACAGTCCTTTTTTCAAAAGACATTTGTTTTCTGAAGTTGCAGAAGAATATAAGAAACTCTACTCAAATAACGTTTTCTCAATAATTAATTGTTCTTTTTTTGAGCAATACGAGTCTAGTACTCAATTATCTTTTCCAATTAAATTAAATGGTGTAGTCATCAGTGGTGGTAATAGCCCTTATGGGCCAATAAAACAACCAAAAGATAAATACTATAGTAATATTCGTCTCAAAGCTCTAGTCTGGGATAATAAGCAGGCATACATTACCGATTACAACCAGGTTAGCGGCGCACCTCTGAACCAAAATAGAGTCAAAAATGCAATTGTCACTTACCGATACAGCGATCATCCAGCAAAAGTCTTAGCCCAAAACCAAGCAAATAAGTATCAAGTCATCGGTACTCTAGACAAAGATGGTGTTAAAGGTGACGAGTTATTGTTGATTATGACGGTGAACAAAGCAACTCTGGATGAGGCAGCCGATTTATTACGTAAATTAGGAGTTAAAGGCGACATCATTACTGTTGACGGCGGCAGATCAACTTATTTGTTCAATTCCCAGAACGGAAATATTATTGTTCCCCAACTTTCTAATCCGCAAGAAAATCCTGCCTTCCGAAACCTTCCTCATTATTTGGGATTCCGTAAGACAATTAAAAATCAGGTTGCACCAAAAATCCTGATTGGTCAGCTAACTGCTAAAGTACTTCCCAAGAAGGATCAGCCCTTTTTAATATTGTGGCAAGATAATTTTGATAGCGATGTCTCGATTAAGCTGTACTATGGAGACAAACTTATCCAAAATATTTCTTCCCGTACCGCTAGCGATGGTGTTTATGAGTGGATACCACGTATTTCTGTAAAAGAAGGCTATTTTATTCGTATTTCTAGCTGGAAAGACCGGAATATCTTCGGGGACTTGCAATTGTGATCAGGATAAACGCTGTTTTTAGCGGTGCGGAATGGGAAACTGTAGTGGATAACGAGCTAAACGCAAACCTCTTAACAAGTTTGGCGGTATGGCAGCGATCGGAATTGTTATCGTCTCTCACAGTAAACAACTAGCTCTAGGTGTGCGGGAACTCGCCGCGCAAATGGTTCAGGGCCAAGTTTCCATCGCTGTTGCAGCAGGTATTGAAGATCCTGAAAATCCATTGGGTACAGATCCGATTCAGGTTTATGAAGCGATCGCTTCTGTTTTCTCTGATGATGGTGTTTTGGTATTGATGGATTTGGGTAGTGCTTTGCTGAGTGCAGAAATGGCCATTGAGTTTTTGCCAGAAGCACAGCAACAAAAAGTGTATTTGTGTGAAGCACCTCTAGTAGAAGGTGCAGTAGCTGCTGTTGTTGCGGCGGGGGCTGGTAAAAACATTCACCAAGTCATGGCGGAAGCACGCGGCGCACTCCTAGCAAAAGCAACTCAATTGGGTGTAAGTCCGTTGCCAGTTGTCAGTGACAACATCGAAGTAAGAAATTCAGAATTTCCCGTCAAAGAAATCCGGCTAATTGTCAGCAATCGCTTAGGATTACACGCCCGTCCCGCAGCCCAGTTTGTGGGAACCGTCGCCCGGTTTCAATCCCAAATTCTGGTGCAGAATTTAACTAGAAATACTGCGCTAGTTCGGGGTGACAGTATTAACCAAGTCACCACTTTAGGGGTGCGTCAAGGAGACGAACTGCTAATTACTGCCGCCGGTTCGGATGCAGATGAAGCACTAGCGACATTACAGGCATTATTCGCAAATAATTTTGGTGAAGATAATGTTGCTTTGAACTCTCCACCAGTATTTCACCATGAAGTTACCCCAGCAACTCACGGCGAACTTTCGGGAATTGCCGCTTCTGCGGGAGTAGCGATCGCACCTGTGGTTAATTATCAACCCACTCACATTACGATTACGGAATATCATGTAGACGATCCGGAATCAGAGTGGCAAAGAGTACAAGCAGCAATTCAAACTGCTCGACAAGAAATCCAAGCAGTTTTTTCACAAGCATCTCTGCAAATTGGTGACGCTGAAGCCGCTATCTTCGATGCCCAATTACTATTTTTAGAAGATCCAGTATTGTTGGAAGCGGCTCATCAGCATATTTTAGACCACCATATAAATGCTGAAGCGGCTTGGCAAGCCGTAGTCGATAAGGTGGTAACTTCCTACCGAACACTTGAGGATGCTTATCTGCAAGAGCGAGTTGAGGATGTTATTGACGTAGGGCAAAGGGTACTACGATTACTAGCTGGGAATGCTCCTGCAAACTTGCATCTTTCGGAACCGGCAATTTTAGTGGCGACTGATTTAACCCCCTCAGATACCGCTAGACTAGATCCGAGAATGGTGTTGGGTATTTGTACAACTTCTGGTAGCGCCACTTCCCACAGCGCCATCATCGCCCGGACATTAGGTATTCCAGCAGTTTTGGGAGTGGATTCCCAGGTGTTGCACTTGGCAGATGGTACACTCATGGCCCTTGATGGTGAAAGTGGCAAAGCTTGGGTAGAACCAGAATCACATATCCTAGATTTACTGGAGGCAAAGCGAGAGGCTTGGCAAACTGCCCAACAGGAAGCACAAGCAACGGCACACCAGCCAGCAATTACTCTTGATGGTCGGCAAGTTAGTGTTTTCGCCAATATTGGTAGTATAAATGATGTCCAAGTTGCTGTCGCTAGCGGTGCAGAAGGAGTGGGATTACTCCGCACAGAGTTTCTTTATTTAGATAGGACAAGCGCCCCTACAGAAGAAGAACAACTTGAAGTGTATCAGGCGATCGCCCAAGTTTTAGATAATCGTCCACTAATTATTCGTACTTTAGATGTCGGTGGTGATAAGCCACTTCCTTATCTGAGAGTAGGGTTTCCAGAAGCGAACCCTTTCTTAGGCTGGCGGGGAATTCGTTTCTGTTTAGATCATCCAGAACTCTTCAAAACTCAGTTACGGGCAATTTTGAGAGCCAGTGTGGGACACCAAATTAAGATCATGTTGCCGATGATTGCCACTGTGACAGAGGTACGTGCAGCTAAGGTAATTTTGGGTGAAGTGCAGGCTGAATTAAACCAAGCTGGTATTTCCTTTGATGCAGCGATGAAAGTGGGGATTATGGTAGAGGTTCCGTCAGCAGTTGCGATCGCAGATCAATTAGCAGCTGAAGTAGACTTCTTTAGTATAGGGACTAACGATCTGAGTCAGTATGTCATGGCTAGCGATCGCACTAATCCCCGCGTGGCAAATTTGGTTGATGCACTACATCCAGCCGTGCTGCGAATGGTGCAGCGAACTATCAAAGCTGCCCATGCTGCCGGCATTTCGGTAGGATTATGTGGAGAATTGGCAGCAGATACATTAGCAACACCAATTTTATTAGGTTTAGGGCTGGATGAGTTGAGCGTCAATCCTCAAAGTATACCTGGAGTGAAACAGGCGATCGCTCGATTAAGTATAGTTGAGAGTGAAGCGATCGTGGCATCAGCATTACAACAAGATTCCGCAGTTCATGTCAGAGAAATAATCTCAACTTCAGTTATTCCCCCTGCATAATATTAATTCGTAATTGATATCCATAATTGAATTAGTTGTATCTTTAGACCCCAACTAATTCAAGATCACCAATAATTACGAATTACGTTAGCGTAGCGGGGCGTAGCCCATTACGAATTACGAATTAATTAAAATCTGATTCCCAGTTGCCCGTTAAAACCACGAATAGAATTGTAACCAGCACCAACAAAAACGTTATCAGTAGCACCTACCTGAACACCACCGGAAACTGCAACACCTTTATCTTCTGAATAAAGTCCAACTCCTACATAAGGTGAAATGACAGGCAAACTGATAAATTTCAAAACATCTACTCCCGTAGTGCCATCAGGGCCAGTTCCTAGCTCAACCCCAAAATTTAAAGCTCTAGCGCCTACAGCATAAGTTATGTCACCATCTTTTCCACCGACTGAAACCCAAGGTTGCGGTACAAGTTGAGCCGATGCTTGACTTGGGGCAAATAAAGCTAATAAACCAATAGATGTAATTAATGTTTTCGCAATAATCGCTATTTTCACGTTGTTTTCCTACGTATCTTAATTGTTTTGTCAAAACTACCCCTACTATTAACTAGGGTTTGTCTGTGATGACTAATCGTGACGGATTGAACCTCTTACGAGTGCCCGATAAATTCAAGGATTATTTTGGTAATGTAGCGTTTGCAGCCGTAATTTTTAATTATCAAGCATATTTGCTGATTACTTTCTCAAAATACTTAAATGCTTTCACAAAAGTTCATTTGGCTTACTCAAAAGTAGACACATCTCGCAGCAAACCAGGAATTTCTCCTTGAGAGAAAGGAAACTCCAGCAAAGTTTCTCTAAGGCCCAAATATCCAGATTCAGCAAAAGATAAAAGCATTCGTGAAAGCGCTAGCCAAACCTCCGGTTCGTATTCCCAATCACGATAACGTGAAGCATGAGCGGCAATTGAACGTAACGCCCAGAAATAAGAATTCCGCACCACCGAACCACCTTTCTTAAACTCTGGTAAATCATCGTGGTGGATAAAAAGTATTTGATTGTCAATTCTAGCTCTCATCGCAATTTTAGATTTTAGATTAAAAGTAAATCTTAAATAGGGTGCATTACGGCTTTAGCCTAACGCACGATGTTGCATAGTGACCAAAAAACTCGTCTTTTCTCTGTGTTCTCTGCGTCTCTGTGGTTCAATAAATAACTTTTAAACCGCAGAGTCACAGAGAACGCAGAGAGAAAAGCAGACACCTAAAAATTGGCGCTTAAACCCACACGAAAAGTAAATCCAGGGCTATAAATGCGATTAACTCGCTCATATTGCTCACCGAGGAGATTTTCTAAGTAAACTGTCAATCCTACATTGCTAGTTACAGGTACACGACCGCTCAAATCTAAATTTACGAAAGAAGGCGAAAAATCTGTAATCGTGTCACCAGGGTTTGTAAAAAAGGCTCTGCGAGTGCCACTGTTGTAGGTAACATACAAATTAGCCTGCCAACCTGAATTTTGATAACCCACACCAGTTTGCAGTACAGAGTAGGGAATCAAACCTAACTGTAAACCTCTCTCTGAGCCTGTTTTTATTTGAGCATCTGTATAAGTGTAGTTGAGGAAAGTTGACCAGCCAGCCGCAATTCTTAATTGCAATGCAACCTCTAAACCATTGGTATTTACTAGTCCAATGTTTTCCCATCTGCCGGCGATGACTCCCAAGCGATCGCCTATACTACTACCAAAGTAAGTAAACTGTCCAATCAGATTATCTGAAAAATTGACATCTACTCCCGCACTCCAAGTAGAGCCAGTTTCTGGTCTTAAATCAGGGTTTGGTTCCCAACCATGAACTGTATCATAAACATACAACTGATCTAACCCAGGATTGCGTTGTGCCCCTGCCCAACTTCCACGCACTGCTACTAATGGTGTGACGGCATAACGTAACCCAACACTAGGGTTGAGATAATTTCCAAACTGGCTGTCAAAACTTTGCCTCAACCCTAAATCTATCAGAAAATTATCGCTAATATTCCAAGTATTGACAGCAAATAAAGCTGTATTAAACAAACTCCTATCTTCAGTTTCATTAGTTGCAATCCTACTAGGATTCGTACTCAAAACATCACCGTTTAAATCGGTGTTTTTCAAATCTAATCCCCAGCGCAATTCATTATTGGAAGTAACTTTCCACTCATGGTCTACCCTGGCTGTAAGTTGTTGTGTATCTAAAGCTCCTGTACGGTAAAATGCTCCTGTAGGGCCATAAGTGCTGAAATAATCTTGGTTATAACCAATTGAGGTAGTAAGATTAGAACTTTCGCCATTACCTAGTCGAGTTTTCCAAGATAAGCCAACGTTTAAACCATCGTGGTCTAATCTATCTCTTTGCAGAGGGAAACCAAAATAAATTAAGCCGCGACGACTGCTAAGTGCAGTAACATCTAAATTCAATGAATTTTTTTGATCTAAATCTAATCCAATGCTACCGAAGTAGGTACTTGTAGCTGTATCTGCATTTGATAAAAATCCCTGTTCATCACGATTTGCTGCACCTACAGGCACGCGATAACGATTATCTGTAAAGAATCTTTCAAAGCTAAAGTTATATTTAACATTATTGGATGAAGCACCATAAGTCACTTGTTGATTATTTAAACTCAATGAGCCAAATTCTGCACTAGCGCTCAATTGAGGTTTACCATAACCTTCCTTGGTGATGATATTCACAACTCCCCCAAAGGCTGAGGAACCATACAAAGCGGAAGCTGTACCGCTATATAATTCCACTCGTTCAATCGCCTCTACAGGAATGCTATTTAAGTCAGTTCCACCATGATAAGTGTTGACATTATTGTTAATTGTTCTGCCATTAATTAGAAATACAGACTGATTAATTGAGGCTCCACGATAGTATGTACCTGTGTGAATATCTGCACCATGACCTACGTCATTGATTGCAAAACCAGGCATTCTTTTTAAGATATCCGCTAAACTTGTAGCACCCTGCTTTTGAATTTCTTCTTTATCAATTACATAAGTTGGTGTAGATTGAGGTAGGTAGTCTGGTTCCGCGATCGCTTCTATAGAAATGTCTGCATCATCTGTATAATCTGGCTGAGTTTCTGGATTAACTTCACTCGGTGCAGATTGTTGAGTTAATAATTCGGCATTAGTGGAGGGTAGCTCAACTTCATTCAAACTCTGAATATCGGAAATGACTTCGGTTGATTTATCAGTATTTCTCTGCTCAATTTCACTCTCAGCAGCAAAGCTAGGAAATGCTATCAGTAAACCCGGTAAAGCAACTGTTAGCAACAAAAAATCTTTTTTCACGTTCTCTTTCACACCAAGTAAAAACAGTTACCACGTAGTATTCTTGCTGTAAAAGTAAAATCGTGTCAAAAGACACGCTGTCATATTTCCACAGATTTAGATTCTCAACTTTTTAAAAAAGTTGGGAATATTGTTGTTCAAAGATGAGTCAGTATTGCTATATAATTTGCTATTACATACTAACTATGAATTACGTTAGCATTAATAAAACTGGACGCTTCATAAACAGAATAAAAGGCAATAATTTATGATTCAAGCCTTACGCAAAGTAGTTACATTTGATGAATTCATTGCTAAATATCCCGACAACACAGGAAAACGTTATGAGTTGCATGATGGAGTAATTGTAGAGATGCCGCAACCTACAGGCGATCATGAACAGATTATCGTATTTTTAGTTCAGAAACTTATTCTAGAATATAGTCGCATCAACTTACCTTATGGCATCCCGAAAATAGTGCTTGTAAAACCGCTTGAAAGTGAATCGGCTTACTCACCAGATGTACTGATATTAAATCTTCCTAATTTGGTAAATGAACCTCTGTGGAAAAAAGAATCTACTGTAAGCCAAGCGGAATCAATACCTTTAGTAATTGAGGTAGTGAATAGCAATTGGCGTGATGATTATTTAAAAAAAGCTGCTGACTATGAGGCTGTAGGCATACCAGAATACTGGATTGTAGACTATGCTGCTTTAGGCGGTAGGCGATTTATTAGCAACCCCAAACAAGCAACTGTCTCGCTTTACATCTTAATTGAGGGAGAATATCAAGTCAGCCAGTTTCGAGGTACTGATCGCATTATCTCACCTACTTTCCCAGAGTTAAACTTAACCGCAGAACAGATTTTTCAAGCTGGTGGATACCCTGTATAGTCTTTACACTCTTACAAAAGAGCGATTTCCGTTGCAGACGAAATTTGTTGTCGCAGATTCTTCAGTAAATCTAAAGTTTTTTCGTAAGCAACTTTTTTTCCTTGCTGTCCATAGTACTCAGATGCTTTTTGTAAATCAGATATAGCTCCTAAATGATATCCTAAGCGATAGTGAGCTACTCCCCGATTAACGTAAGCCTGGGCATTACTGGGGTTGAGTCTGATGACTTGAGAAAAATCACGCACTGCACCAGAGTCATCTCCATTTCGGCCGCAAGCACAAGCCCGGTTAAAATACGCTCTATAATCGTTAGCATTGAGACGAATTGCTAGATTAAAGTCGAGCATCGCTGCTTGGGTATCTTGTAAGACAAAATGCGCCAAACCTCGGTCATTGTATATATCTGCAAGCAGTAAGCTAGTAGTTCGGGGAATTTGAGTTAAAGCTAAATTAAAGTCAAGAATTGCCTCCGAGTCTTTCCCATCCCCTGCAAAGGCTAACCCTCGGTTGTAGTAAGCTCGAAAATCGTAGGGTTTAAGTGCAATCGCTAGATTATAATCAACTATGGCACCGGAATAATCCCCTTGTATGTAAAGTGCCAAACCCCGGTTCAGATAAGCCTCAGAGTCATTAGGTGCAAAATTTATAGCTTGGGTACAATCTGCGATCGCTTGATGGTAATCTTGTAATTGAAGATAAGCAAGACAGCGATCGCTGTAAGCTACAGCAAAATCTTTCTCAACTTCAATTGCCTGATTAAAACTCTCTATTGCTTCCTGGTAATTACCGCTCCGCATCTTATCTACACCTAATTCCAAAAAGTTACTCGCCGTAATTTTGGTAATGGCAACGGGTGCTGAATGTGCAGATAAAGTCAAAAAACTGAGAGAAAAAGCAATAATTACACCGATAAATAATCGCCAGAAATTACTCATAGTACCAAATTAGGATAGGTCGTACTGTTTGATGTTCTTGGAACAGTCTTTTTATCAAGACTATATAATCCAAAATTGGTATAAGCATCCTATTTGACAATTTTGGCAAACCTAAAATTAGCGGGACAAAAGCCCCGCTAATTGTTAATTTTTGAAGTTATACCAATTCTATGTGAGACTGCACTTTATTCACGTAGGAGCAATTCATAAATTGCTCCTGCAATCT
Organism: Nostoc sp. FACHB-133; assembly: GCF_014698055.1. Lineage (NCBI taxonomy): Bacteria > Bacillati > Cyanobacteriota > Cyanophyceae > Nostocales > Nostocaceae > Nostoc > Nostoc sp. FACHB-133. The sequence goes on along the minus strand of NZ_JACJSH010000017.1, from coordinate 21,478 downwards.
GTAGTTTTACATCAGTCTTCTAAGCGCATCTTCATACAGAAATGGTATTAGATTTTAATCTACTTCCAGTCCTTATCTGCTTGTGAAAGCACGTAAGCAGCTACATTTTCAATTTGGTCAGCTTTTAAACGTTTGCCGAAGGCAGGCATAGCATTTTTACCATTTGTAACTTGGGCAATAATTGCCTCTGCTGAGTACAAACCATACTTTTCCAAAGCTTCCTTCTTCAGGTTTTTTGCTGCTTGAACCAGATTCTTACCTCCCGCATGACAAGAAGCACAATTAGCACTAAATACTTTAGCTCCACTAACGGCATCTGCTGCCAAAGCTGGGCTACTGAAGGCAAAGGTGAAGATTGCTATGCCTAACAGTATGACTTTCATCATTTTTTTCATTTCTTGTTCCCTCTACAATAGCGGCTTATTTGATGCAATATCTTCCATAATTGTCAGTTGAGCCGCTCTGATAGTCAAACGACGTACTGTCAAACTTCGCTTTAAAGCTTTGGGTTTTTGAGTGTTTTGGATTTTAACACAAAGTTATATATAGCTACAAATTATTTTTCATTTTTTTCAGAAAACATGAATCAGTTTATCTGTGACTTAATATGTCTTTATTAAAACTAGAAAAACTGATTAATTAGGCACAAAAAACTACTTATCTTGAGCAGTATTTGTGCAAAACTTTCAACCCTAAATTCTTAGGGACTCCAAGTAAAAAACATTCCAAAACTGACGCAAAAATTCTCTCTATTTCTTCTATCTCTGTGTTCTCTGCGCGGCAGTCGCTCATGGGGGAAACCCCCAAGACCGCGCTGCCTTGTCTCTGTGGTTTGTTTATTTGGATAATTTATTTCTTGGAAATCCCTTAAAACTTCTAGCTTGAGTATTGCCAGATATCTGTAGTTATTTATAAAAAAATAACTTTAAAATTTTACACAGGTAGTTCAATTAGAAATTCAGTACCTTCACCAATAACCGAGCTAAAACTCAATTTCCCACCGTGGGTTTCTTCAACAATCTGCCGAGCAATGTCTGACGACAAGCCGCTTTGCATCTACTTCGGCTTCAACGCCTTTGCAGCACTCAATGAGTTGAGTAATTCCTCTAGCTGTTGAGTAACCGAATTTGTGAGTGCGCCTAACTTATCACTGACCCGATACAATTTCCAGCTACGCTTGCTTAATGGAACCTAATGCTTCTCCTCTACGCAATGCCATAAAAAGAATGGATGAGCTAGGAGAGCAACCCTTAACGAACTATGTGTTTTCTGTTTGATTTCTAGCCAGTTGTGATGAAGCGGTGACGCTTGCTCTGCTTGTTTACTGCATCCACCATTTAAGGTAGTTTACAGAGCGTGAGCGTCAACAACTGGCCATTGGGTGGGATTTTTGAGACGGGAATCGATCCCTTGTAGAAGTTTCTCAATGTCCCAGTAACCCTGCTGATATATCAATTAAAACTGGAACATAAAAATTTTGGATGCCAAATTGCCAAAAGCACTCAATCAATTTTGATTAGGGTAAACATAGGCGTTTTTATACCATAAAAAACGTCCCAGATTTCCTCTAGAGCGACTTTGCAGTAGTTATTTTGAATCGGAATTATATCAAAAAGTGATGCAGAGCTTTATATATAGGAAGTTTAGTACGTCCTCTTGTTCAATTGGGGTTCTGGCAAATCCGGTTAATTTGCATTTTTATAATTTTTCCTGAATGAATGTCCTGTTTTACCTTTTGACTTGCTGTAGATGTGATTAGAAACGCAAGGATTATTGGGGAGAATTCTTTGAGCATCGAAAACGACGGTCGCGGCAGTGGCAGGAATTGTTATAGCTTTTGTATTAGTTTATAGATAGCGTAGGCACAGACTGCCTTCGACATCGCTATCGGCTCGTGAAGTTTCCTTATTTAAAGTGGTGTTATGTTGAATGGGGCAAGAGTGATTAAAGATGGTTAATGTCTTTTACCTGCTCCCAGATATAGTTCACCCACTTTAGGATCGTTCAACAGTTCTTGACCAAGGCCCGATATAGCATCGCGTCCAGACTCCAGTACATAGCCGCGATCAGCCATCTCTAAGGCTTTACGGGCATTTTGTTCTACTAATACGATCGCAGTTCCCGCCTGATTAATTTGTTTAATCTGCTCAAATACTTGTGTCACTAAGATCGGGGATAAAGCAGCAGATGGTTCATCCAAAATCAGCAAACTAGGTTCCAACATCAAAGCTTTACCCATCGCTAGCATCTGGCGTTCTCCTCCAGAGAGAGTACCAGCCCGTTGACGACGGCGATCGCTCAGTTTGGGGAACATGGTAAATATTTTATCTTTAATTGGTTTCAGGGGAACATTAAGTACAAAAGCACCCATCTCCAAGTTCTCTTCAACACTGAGAGAGGGGAAAACATTGGCGATTTGCGGTACATAGCACATTCCTCGTTGAACAATTTCATTGGACTTTAGCCCCACGATATTTTCACCTTTGAAGGTAATTGTGCCTGTGTGGGGGATCAAAAGCCCAAAAATTGCTTTTGCCAAAGTAGATTTACCAGCACCGTTGGGGCCAATCACTGTTACCAATTCTCCTGGGGCAACCAGGAAATTCACACCTTGCAGGATATCTACATCTTTGATGTATCCAGCATGGACATTTTGTACATCTAGTAAATAGTCATTTGTCATTTGTCATTTGTCATTTGTAGTTTGTCATTAGTCAAAAATAGTAAAAGGGGCAGGGAGCGTGGAGCAGTGGGAGAAACCCATAAATTTAATTTATGGGCTTGAGGCAAGGACGTATTATTTCTTATGGCACTTTCCGCTCAAAATAAATATTTTTACTTTTGAGAATAAATAAATTTATTTGCTCTGAAACCCTTGTGTCAGTATATTTCCAGTATCTTCCCCCTGCCCGCTTCCCTCTGCTCCCCTGCCTCTTTGGTCAACAGTCAAGTCAAAAAATAACTATTGACTGTTGACTATGGACTATTACGGAGTTTTTTGCAACTCCGGTCGTTCTTCTGCCAGAATCGCCCCTTCTACTGGGCAAACTTGGAGACATATACCACAGTCGATGCAAGTGGCAAAGTCAATCCAGTACCAATCTGTTCCCTTGGCATTTTTGCCTGGGCCATCATGAATACAAGCTACTGGACAGGCATCTACGCAGTCAGCTACGCCTTCACAGACTTCTGTAACAATTGTGTGCGGCATGTTCTCGATTCCCTCTTTTCTGTATCGGCTATTTCTAGCCTAGCAGGGGAGGCAGGGGAGTAGTGAGCAGGGGAGCAGGAAAGATTAGGGGACGAGGGGACAAGGAGGGTAAGGGGAAATTATTGAACAAGTCTCTTCCTTGTCTCCCCCCTCTTCCTTGTCTCTTCTCTATGTCCCATGCCCCATGCCCCATTCCCAACTCACTTAACGCAATGACTCAATTTTGGGTGAACCATCAGCTTTAATCCAAGCAATTTGAGCTATGCTGCGATCGCGTGCATATTGGCGAATAGCGTCTGCATCCCTTCCCCCTAAATCAATTTCTACCCGCACTAAATGGGTGGAATCTCTAAGTTTTTGCGCGTAGGCAAAGGCAGGGGCGTTAGCACTCGCAGTCTCTGGTACTACTAACCAGTTACTCGCTGGGGTTACTTGCGGTAATTGTTGAGTAGATAACAAAATTTGGTATAAATCTTCGATGTTGAGTCCAAAACCAATTCCGGGTATATTTTCTCCTTGGGGATGATATAGACCCAAAAGCTGGTCGTAGCGACCACCACGCCCTAAAACTCTGGCTTGGGATTCGGTGTCGTTGACAACTTCAAAGACAATACCAGTGTAGTAATCTATGGTCTGGATCAGGCTGAGATCGAGGATTAAAGGAAATTTTTTCTCTGATTCTAGTAATTCTACTAGGGATTTGAGGTTATTCACTGCCTCTCGCTGTTCTTCGTCTAGATCCAAACTACTAACTTTTTGTAACACGTCTGCACTGGGGCCGCGCAAATCCAGCATGATTCTGGCGCGATCGCGTAGTTTGTCACTCAAGGGTAAAGTATCTATGGTAATGCGGTCGAGATGAGCGATCGCACTGCGAACTTTATCCTGTAAATTAGCCGGAAATGCACTCAGGAGCGATCGCGTAATTCCCGCTTCACCTAAAATTAAGTGCCATTGTCGCAAACCCAATGCTGCTAAACAATCTGCGACTAACAGCAGTACTTCCGCATTCGCCAGCAATCCGCCAGCACCTAACAACTCCACCCCAGCTTGATAAAACTCTTGCTGGCGATTATGCCTACTTTCCCACGTGCGGCGAAACACATTGGCGTTGTAGTACAACCGTTGCGGATAAGTTGCATTTGCCATGCGAGTGACAACAGTACGAGCAATGGATGCTGTTAATTCTGGACGTAGCCCTAATTCATCATCTTCGCCATTTTGTAGTTGAATCACCATCTGGCGCTGAATTGCTTCCCCTGCCATCAAGGTATCCATACGCTCTAAAGTTGAGGTGATAATCCTGTGATATCCCCAACGATGAAACACCTGCTGTAACCGATCTTCAATCCAGCGTTTTTTCTCCACATCCAAGGGCAATAAATCCCTGGCACCCGATGCTGGTTGATACACCATTATTTTTTCTTCCCACCAAACAAACCACCGAACAAACCACCACTACCAGATTTATCTGGTTGCTTATCTCCATTATTGGCGGATGAAGTCACCTTATGATCGCTAGGGTGTTGTGCTAATGCCTTATCTATTTTAGGTTTCCATTGCAGAGCCATTTCGTCACTGGGATCTAGCTTTAAAGCGTTTTCAAAGTGGATTTTTGCCATTTTTAGCTGATTTTGCCTCAAATACACCATTGCAATCAAGCTATGGCAGCGACTATTTTTAGGTTCTAGCTTCAGGGCATCTTGCAACTCTACTTTGGCTTGGGCAAATTGGTTTTTGTCAATCAAAGATTGAGCGCGACGAACATACTGTTCTACAACCGTGTCTTCTTTTGGTGGCGCTGGTACTGGCGCTGGTACTGGTTCTGGGAGTGTATTTTTTGGTGTACTTGGTTGAGGTGTACCTGATTGAACTTTGGGTTGAGCAGGTGGCGGCGCGGCGGATGTTTTGCTTGCACTCCGCATTAAATAGACTAAATTCAACTCACTAATTTGGGCAAGGACTTGCTGCACTTGGTCTAAAGAATCATATTGGCTTTGAGCTAGTTTAGCGATCGCACTTTTATAGACATGATCGAAATTAGGTGACTTAGCTAACTCTTTAGCCAAATCGGTGGTGAGAGTTAACGAAGCAGACTCTTGTAACAAGCGCTTGCCGATTTGCGACAAAATTAAAATATATTCCGTGCGAGTGCGATCGCCAGCAAGTTTTTCGTAAGCTGGGTTAACCAACTTTGATAACAATTCGTTTCCTAGCTGTTTTTGTTCATCACTTTCAGTAAATCTACTATCCGGGTGTAAGCGGCGGGCAATTTGGAGATAGCGTTTCCGAATCTCTTTGACATCCGCATCAACTGGAACGCACAATATTGCGTGATGATCTATGAAATCATATTTAAATAATCCACGATCTATTTTGAAAGACATATAGACTTTTTGCACCAAAGGAGCAGTTAGATTCCTTTTAGTTTACCCAAAGTCGGAGGGAAAGCCCCCACCCCCATGTGCTATACCCAGGCTGACAGTGGCGGAACCTGTAACAGTTCGTTACTGAGGGAGTCGTGAATATAACCATTTGTGGCCAGAATTCTACCTGACTCAATTTTGACAGGGGTGCCATTGTATGCAGTGACTTTGCCCCCAGCTTCTTGTAACAAAATTATCCCGGCGGCAATATCCCAAGGAGAAAGCCCTCTTTCCCAGTAACCATCGACACGCCCACAGGCAACATAAGCCAAATCTAGCGATGCTGAACCGCTACGTCTAACCCCTTGCGTAAGGTGGGTAAGGTGACTAAATTCTGCGTAGTTGTTATCAGAGGTTTCACGGCGATCGTAGGCAAATCCAGTTACTAGTAGGCTTTTACTCAGTTCAGATGTTGCTGAAACATTGATGGGACGACGGTTTCGCGTTGCTCCCAAGCCAGCACCAGCGCGGAATAGCTCATTATGGAATGGGTCATAAATTACACCAACTTCTGGAACGCCATTAATTAACAGCCCAATAGAAACTGCAAAAAATGGGTATTGATGGGCGTAGTTGGTTGTGCCATCTAGAGGATCTATTGCCCAGAGGTATTCATTTTCTTGATTACCTAATTTGCCTGATTCTTCAGCGAGGATAGAGTGCTGGGGAAAATGGCGACGCAAAATTTCTAAAATCAACTCTTCTGAAGCTTTATCAGCAGCCGTGACTAAATCACCAGGGCGACCTTTTTCAATAATTGCGTCTTCTAACTTACCCAAGTAACCCTGCAAAATAGCACCAGCAGCTAAGGCTGCTTCTGTAGCAATATCTAGAAAAATTTGTATATTTGTCATTTGTCATTTGTCATTGGTTCATCTCCTCCCATTCCCCATACTTCGACTGCGCTCAGTACAAGTTCCCAATTCTCAATTCCCAACCTTTCAAAGATTTTGGCGGCGAAACTCGGCGGGAGTAAGGCGCATGGGTTTTTCTGGGTTCCAGATTCCTTGGCCCATGAGTCTAGCCCATTGTTGGGCACGTTCTAAACGCTGGTCATATTTGTGGTTAGGCGATCGCCCAACAAACATTGCATTGCCTTGTTTAACTAATTCTTCATTCAATAACACCTTATTTTTCCATACATAAGCTAGAGTTCGCCCGATTTTATCTTTTGCTTCTAAATCAAACTCCAGTTCGACCAATTCTTCTGCACCACCAATAAGATTCTCTAACTGTTCTTTTGCTGCTTCTCCCCAAGGTCTCTGTCGCAAATCTGGTGCATCAACGCCAACTAACCGTACTTGGGAAATCAAATTCGGTTGTTCAGCCATTCCTAACACTTCCAAACTTTGCCCACTAACTACCCGCGCTACTTTCACCTGAGCCTGATTATTTGGCAACTGGTTTTTACTTTGGCAACTCACCAAGAGCAATAAGCAAACCAAAATAGTTATTTTTCGTACCCAGTTACCAAGACTCCCAACCATCACAAATTCTCCTACGGTCGCTGCTGCGCCTAGCGAGCAGAACCTCTTGCCCTTTACCTCCTGCTCCCTGCCGCTTGCCCCCTGCCCCCTGCTCCCTGCCTTCTTCAATTGTTTATTCCTCATCTAACGGTAAACCCGCTTTTACTTTCCCCTTAGCAAAATAGCGTCCAAACTGGAGTTCGTAGACTTCATCTTCGTCTTGTGTCTCTACTTCCAAGTCAGAACGGGGATAACTCACACACAAAAGGGCATAACCTTGCTGACGTAAATCTGGCGACAATCCGATCGCCTCTGGTTGATAAATTTCTCCCGACAATACCCTTACAGCACAAGCGGTACAAGCCCCGTTGCGACAAGAAAACGGTAGTTCCACACCTTGTTTTTCGGCAGTGTGCAGGATGTAGCGGTCTTCTGGCACTTGTAGGGTGTATGTTTTGCCAGTGGCGCGATCGCGAACTTTAATTGTGTATGTACGAGACATCTGGATTTGCGTTGTAGAATTAGGACTTTCAGATTCAATCTAAGAATATCTTTCTTTATCTTTGCATTTTCTGGGATTCTATAGTATGATCGTAACTTGTGGCACCTGGAGAGGTGGCCGAGTGGTTTAAGGCGCAGACCTGGAAAGTCTGTTTAGGGAAACTTAACGGGGGTTCGAATCCCCCCCTCTCCGTTCTGAAACCTAGTCTAAATATATAGTTTGAACCAGACTTCTACAAATGGTCGGGTTACATAAATCGCGGGATATTGCCAAATATATTCTTAAAATTTCTTTGAAAGTGGGTTCGCCTTCCGCAGGAAAGGTGTCTTAAAAACCAATGTGATTCAGCTAAGGCTAAAAACCGAAACTGGCATAGGTTGGGAAGCCACTGCGCCCTTGCGGTTTTTACGACTTGTTCGTGGCTAGTTCCAAGCGAGAAGCAAGTGGCGTTTGAGTAACGAAACCCACATTTTATACTAGTAAACTTTATACCTACAACTAAAGTTTTCATTAATACTTCTTTCCTCCCCCTGCCCTTCAAGGGTAGGTTTTTTAGAATCTCAAAAATAGTTGAGAAAATTCTCAATTGTTTAACGTGGTTTGGTCATTTCAGGATTTAAGCATCGGCTGAAATAGCCAAAAAATGACCAAATACAAAATACCTACCCTTGAAAGCTGCCCTCTGCCCCTTGCCCACTCTTGTAACATTTATTTATTTTTCACTCATAATTGAGTCATTTTGTAAAGTCGCCAAACTCCTACTTCACGATAGCGACAGCCTGATGAAAGGATCGAGTAAATTAAGATAAGTAAAGAAAATGCTTTGAACTACATGACAGCTCTCAGCTTACAAGAAATTTCTACTCAGTTAGAAAGTCCGAACTTACGCGATCGCATGGTAGCTCTTGCTAATCTGCGTCATGTTTCTCCTGAAGAGGCAGTCCCTTTAATTAAAAAGGTACTAGACGACGAATCTTTGCAACTGCGATCGATGGCAATATTTGCCCTTGGAATCAAGCCAACACCAGAATGTTATTCAATTTTGGTCAGAATTCTCGAAAATGACCCCGATTATGGCATCCGCGCTGATGCTGCTGGTGCTTTAGGATATTTGGGCGATGCCAGAGCTTTTGAAGTGCTTTCACGGGCGTTTTATGAAGATACTGATTGGCTAGTACGCTTTAGTGCAGCTGTTTCTCTAGGTAACATTAAAGATCCCCGTGCCCGTCAACTTCTTCTTCAGGCATTGGATAGCAAAGAAGTAGTGTTGCAACAAGCTGCAATTTCTGCGCTCGGAGAAATTAAAGATATTGAGTCTGTCGATCAGATTCTACGCTTTGCCCAATCTGATGATTGGTTAGTCAGACAACGTTTGGCAGAAGCTTTGGGTAATCTTCCCACTCCCAAGAGTGTCTCAGCTTTAAAATACTTAGAAAAAGACAATCATTTCAACGTTGCTGAGGCAGCCAGAATTGGCCTCAAGAAGCTTGAGGAAATAGGCAATCAAGCTTAATAATATTAGAGCCTCCTGCTACCTTTTAATAATTAAGTGGGAATTTTAGCATTTTGATGCAGGGTAATTTCATTCATGAATATTGAAGAGTTTTTTCAGTTAAGTGCTGGTAAATGGTTTTCTCATCGGACTAGTCAACATTTGGCTTTGAATGAATCTGAGCATAGCAAGTCAGACATTATCATTGAGACTTTAGCAGTAGATCATCCAGAAGCGATCAAACTGTGTCAACAGTACGAAATTAATCCTAGTTCCGCCTCCTGTGCTATCAAAATTAACTGGAATGGCACAATGGAAAAGGAGCAAACAAAACATAGTGGTTCAACTGTGTTAGTTTCAGTACCCGATGCAGATAATCCGTCTGAAGGCAAGTTACTGCGGGAAATAGTTGATGCTGAGAAAACTCCAGTTGCTGGACACTACAAATTTGACAGTGATGGTGCTTTAATCCTAACTATAGAAGATGAAAACATCTGGTCAGAGGAGCGCCTGTGGTTTGCTAGCCCCAATTTGCGAATGCGGGTAAATGTCCTCAAGAGTTTTGGTGGATTTAGCATTACTTCCTTCACTTCTGAGATTCGTATGGGTGGTTTTCCACCTGCTGCGAAAGCTTCCGAGGCAGCTAATTCAGTATCGAGTTAGTTGTAGCGTATTTTGCCTATTTAGGACTTACGCAAAACTATACGCGCTCAGGGGCAATTTATAAATTGCCCCTACCTAGAAATCAGGGTTTAGTTAAACTGTGTCCTTGCTAGGAATTGCTTCTGGCAAACGGCTTGAGGTATTAATGTGTAATTTCACCCAAACAAAAAAAGGAATTGCTAACAGTTGAGTTGTGGATGAAAAGACAATTAGGCAGTAATTGAGCGATCGTATAAAATGCCCATTAAAGCGCTATCTAAAAATCAGGATAAACTATAGCCAGTACTAAAAATTCCATATTGAAACATGGGATTTTATAAAAAACCAGTTAACATTGAATCTTGAAATTAGTGAAGAATAATTCTGTTTCAATCAAAAATACCAAGCTATGGTTAATTTCATAGTTGGGAAAAATATATCTAGATTTTTATGGCTGCGTTGCTACTTTTTAAATTTGCAAAAAGTTAGCGATCGCTTGCGGTAATGGCAAAATAATTACAATCAACAAAGCCATTGCCAGTAATCCCCAAATATCACGTTTGTTATCCAATTCAGTGACATCATTCAGTGCAGGCTCATCAATCAACGGCATAAATAATAAGATAATCGCCCACATCAAAAATTCTTCCCGAATTAATGAAAGTAATAGCAAGAGGAGGCGAGCCACTTGACCAATCATAATCGCAACTCGTTGTCCAAACATTGCATGGACAATGTGGCCTCCATCAAGTTGTCCCACAGGCATTAAATTTAACGCCGTCACAATGAGTCCGATAAAACCAGCTACTCCAACTGGATGCAAATCAAGGGCTGATTTTGCTGTTAACTGACTTCCCAAGGCTAGCTTCGACAGTAGCGCTAGTAAGATGGAATATTTGGGATTAAGGGCATCAGGATTCAAAAATCGGGTTTTTTCTTCAATCAGGGGAACCACCTCAGAATGAGCCAAGCCCCATATTAGTAATGGCAAGGTAACAACAAAGCCTGCAAGTGGCCCAGCGATACTAATGTCAAATAATGCTTTGCGGTTGGGAATAGGACTACGCATCTGAATAAATGCACCGAAAGTTCCCAAAAAGAAAGGCATTGGAATAAAGTAAGGCAACGTCGAGCGAATTTTGTAGAATTTAGCCGTCAAATAATGCCCAAGTTCGTGAATCCCCAAAATAGTCATTAAACCTAAAGCATAAGGTAATCCTTTGAATAGGACATCTGGGTTAGATAGAACTTTGAACAAAGAGCCCATTTCCCATAGAGGCGGAAGAGAAGTACCAGCAATTTCCACTCCCACCAAGGTAGTAGTTATCAAAGTCGCTACTAGTAGTAGAAGTGCTAATCCTGGTCGAGTTAAGCGTTCTTGGTCGCGTCGGGGTGTATTTCTCTCTTTAGCAGCCTGAATATTAGGAACCAGCACAAAGAAAGGTTTGTCATTTAAACCTTCTTGAAAGATCAACACGAAGCGATCGCCAAATTGTGCTTCAATATTAGTCTTAATCTGCTGGTAAGCGTTGCTGGCTTTAGTTCGCAACTGACCCCGGCAAATTACGGCTTGTGGTCGATACTCAATATTTTGAACGTAATATACAGACCAAGGAAAACAATTTCGCAGTTGAGTTTCTTCTGTTGGCTCAATGGGACGCACTAATGGTTCTGGGGTAGGCTGGATAATCGGCTGTGATTCTGAGGCTTGGGCTGGAACTTCGGTTTGTGTATCTCTTGGCACTCGCCGCCCCCCTAGAAACAATATCCAGTACAACACTGTGCAGACAAATAACGACGAAACAATCAGCCCTGGTGGTGGAGGTTGTTTCGCCCCATATATCAGTGTCCATCCACTTAACAATAATGCTGGTGTCATTAAAACCAGCCACAACAACCATACTGGCGTTCGAGTGATGTGAGCGACACTGTGCTGCACCATTAGATAAGTAGCTAGCCCCAGTAGGAGGATAAACAGAAACCAAAATGCCATGTTATCTTCAGTAATTTTGACAAAACGCCCTACCAGTAGCTTCAGCACCATAGCATTAACTACGAGGCAGACCTCAAATCCCAATTTTTTCAGATGGTTACAGTTTAATTCTTCAGAATTTCTACACTGTAACCAGATTGTCCACAACTCCTCAGTTCCGGTTCTTTGATTATGTGCCCTTTACCTCAACAGCCAAGTCATACAACTAAGCCACCACGGGCTGTCTTTCCTCAAGAAATTCCTAGCGGAAGTTCCTTGCAATCAGACTTCGCACAAGATAGCATTTTTGCTTTCCCACCCAATCGGGACACATTAGGGGGAACCTCTTATTTTATTGTAAGAAATGAAGGCAATATCCTCATAGATTGCCCTGCCCTAGACCAAACAAATCAAGACTTTTTAGCAGCGCATGGAGGGGTGCGTTGGTTATTTCTCACCCATCGAGGTGCTATAGGCAAAACTGCTGAAATTCAGAAAGCCTTGGATTGTGAAGTCCTGATGCAAGAACAAGAAGCTTATTTATTACCAGGCTTACCCGTAACTACCTTTAGTCAAGAATTTACTCTTGATGCGGCAGTCAAAATTATTTGGACACCAGGTCATTCTCCCGGATCATCTTGCCTACACTACAGTAAGCTTGGAGGTATATTGTTTTCTGGTCGCCATTTGGTTCCTAATCAGAAGGGCGATGCAGTACCATTACGGATAACTAAAACCTTTCACTGGCCACGACAAATCAACAGTGTTCAGTTATTATTAGAACATTTTACACCAGAAACTCTCAGGTACATTTGTCCCGGAGCTAATACAGGTTTTCTTAGGGGCAAGCGTTTTATAGATCGAGCTTATCAACACCTCACCTCTCTGGATTTACCAGCTTTGCTGCGGATGCAGCCTCTTATTTAAAATAAAGACTTCTTCACGAGTATAAAAAACTTATCCTAATGCTCAATACTCAATAAAGTATGGTTCTTTTTGATACTGATGTAAAATATAATTTAAGGAAGATGCTGTCTGGGGAATTCTAGCGTTAGACAAGGAATTCTGGTAAAAATTTATGAGTGCAAAAGTTGATGCAACTGTAAGGATCGCTGGCTACCAAATTATAGAGCAACTTTATTCTGGTTCTCGGACTCAAGTGTATCGGGCAATACGAGAATGCGATCGCCAACCAGTTGTCATCAAGCTCTTAAAACGAGAATATCCAAGTTTTAGCGAATTAATCCAGTTTCGCAACCAATATGCGATAGCTAAAAACCTAGATATTCCCAGCATCATTAAACCTTACAGCCTAGAACCCCATCACAATGGCTATGCCCTAGTTATGGAAGACTTTGGTGGCATCTCCTTGCGACAATTTACCCAAAGACAACCACTGAGCTTAGAGGAATTCCTACCCATTGCCTTGCAACTGATAGAGACTTTACACCAGTTGCATCAACAGCGCGTCATTCACAAAGATGTCAAGCCAGCTAATATCCTGATTCATCCTGACACCAGAACAATTAAGCTAATTGACTTCAGTATTGCCTCGCTGCTACCACGAGAAACTCAAGAAATCCAAAGTCCCAACGGACTGGAGGGAACCCTAGCGTATTTGTCGCCAGAGCAAACTGGACGGATGAACCGAGGCATTGACTACCGCAGCGACTTTTATTCATTGGGTGTAACTTTCTTTGAACTACTGAGTGGAAAACTGCCTTTTACATCTCACGATCCGATGGAGTTGTTACATTGTCATATCGCCAAACAGCCTGACTCTATCTGTAATCTCAACCCGGAAATCCCCTTGATGTTGGGAGAGATCGTTTGCAAGTTAATGGCAAAGAATGCCGAAGATCGCTACCAGAGTGCTACGGGACTCAAATATGACTTAGTATTTTGCTTAGAACAATGGCAAAAAACAGGTAAACACACATGGTTTGATTTAGGACAGCACGATATCAGCGATCGCTTTCTCATCCCTGAAAAACTCTACGGACGGGAGCAGGAAATAGAATGCTTACTGGAGGTATTTGGGCGGGTTGCCAATGGTGCAGTGGAACTGATGCTGGTGGCTGGCTTCTCTGGCATTGGTAAAACTGCTGTGGTGAATGAAGTGCATAAGGTTATCGTTCGCTGGAACGGCTACTTCATCAAAGGGAAGTATGATCAGTTCAACCGCAATATTCCCTTGTCTGCTTTTGTACAAGCTTTACGGGATTTGATGGGACAGTTGCTCTCCGAAAGCGACACCCAGTTGGAACAGTGGCGAAACAAAATTCTGTCCGCAATCTCTGAGAGTGGACAGGTGATAATTGAAGTGATTCCAGAATTAGAACGGATTATTGGCACGCAACCGCCAGTACCAGAATTATTGGGAAGTGCTGCACAGAACCGCTTCAATCTGCTGTTTGTGAAATTTATTCAGGTATTTGCTACAAGAGAGCATCCGTTAGTAGTGTTCCTCGACGATTTGCATTGGGCAGATTTGGCATCTCTCAATTTGATGAGGCTGTTAATGGGTGAAATCTTAAAGGGTTATCTATTAATTATTGGCGCATACCGTGATAATGAAGTGTTTGCGGCTCATCCGTTAATGGTAGCCCTGGAAGAGATTGAGAAGGGAGTCACCGTCAGCACCATTACATTAGCTCCTTTGAGTCAAACAGATGTGAATCGTTTGATTGCCGATACATTGAGTTATTCAACAGAAGTTGCCCTGCCGTTAACCGAGCTAGTTTATCAAAAAGCCAAAGGTAATCCGTTTTTTACAACCCAGTTTCTCAAGGCATTACATGAAGATGGACGAATTACCTTTGATTGGGATATAGGTTTGTGGCAGTGTGATTTGGCGCAAGTACCCATACACACGGCAGCTTGTCTTCAGACATCGCTTTCTTTAACGGATGATGTCGTTGAGTTTATGGCAATTCAACTACAAAAGTTGCCACTCGAAACTCAGGAAGTTCTGAAATTGGCAGCCTGTATCGGTAATCAATTTGATTTGGCGACATTGGCGATCGTTTTTGAACAGTCTCCAACCCAAACGGCAAAAGTTTTGTGGAAAGCGTTGCAAGAAGGGTTAGTTTTACCACATTGTGATGTCTATAAGTTTTATCAAGAGTCAGAAGCAATAATAGAATCTTCTGACTTGGGGATTCTGGATTCTGGTTCCTGTGTTTACACATTTTTGCACGATCGCGTCCAACAAGCGGCATATTCTCTCATCCCAGAGGAGCAAAAACAGGCAACTCATCTAAAAATTGGCCAGTTACTCCTGAGTAATACCCCCGAAGGCAACCGGGAAGAACGCATTTTTGAAATTGTCGGTCAACTTAACGTTGCAGCTGAATTAATTACCCAACCCGCAGAACGTCAAGCATTAGCGCAATTTAACCTGATGGCAAGCCGCAAGGCTAAGGCAGCGATCGCCTACACTGCTGCCTGTAAATATGCCCAGGTGGGCATTGGGTTACTCGCCCACAACAGTTGGCAGCATCAGTATGAGTTAACCCTAGCACTCTATCAAGTTGCCACAGAAACTGCCTATCTGAGCGGTGATTTAGAGGAGATGGCAGCCAATGCCCATCTTGTCCTAAATCACGCCAAAACTCCATTAGATAAAATCAGCGTCTATGAGGTGAAAATTGAGGTATTCACTGCTCAGGGTTATTTTGCCAAAGCGATCGCAGCAGCACTTACCATTTTAAAGCAATTGGGAGTGGAACTACCCACAGTGCCTACCCAGGAAGATGTGGCAGTGGCCTTGAGTACCGTCTTAGATGTAATTGGAGAGCGATTCCCTGCCGAGTTGCTCAACCTCAGCGATGCAAGGGATGCAAACATCCTGGCAGCAGCTCGAATTTTGACATCAGTAGCACCCTGCGCTTATCTGTCCCAGCCACAGTTGTATTTACTGGTGATTTTAAAAAAGGTTTATTTATCTGTCGTCTATGGTAATGAATCAACCTCGACCTTTAGCTATGCCTCTTATGGAATATTGATGTGCGGTGTATTCAAAAACGTCGAATTAGGTTATGAATTCGGTCAGTTAGCCCTCGACCTACTATCGCGTTATCAAAATTCCGAATTGAAAGGGAAAACTTTATTATTAGTCTACTTATACACAAGGCATTGGAAAATGCACCTGCGGGAGTTATTACAACCCTTGCAGACTGCTTATTGTAGTTGTTTAGATGTGGGCGATTTGGCTTTCGCGGGTTACTCTGCGTATAACTACGGTTTTTACTCGTATTTTTCAGGACAGAATTTAACACAGCTAGAGCCGGAAGTTGCTGGTTATTGTGAAGCGCTCAAGCACCTGAAGCAAAATCTAGCTCTGAACTATTCCCAATTGATTCGACAAATTTTGCTGAATTTAATGGGAGATGCGGATGATGTTGTGGTGTTGAGTGGTACAGCCTACAATGAACAGCATCAACTTCCATTACATGAAGCAGCAGGCGATCGCACCGGATTAGCATTGCTATGGATTAACAAACTTGTTGTATCGTATCTGTTTTCCGAGTTTGAACAAGCCGTAGAACAAGCTAGGCAAGCGAGACAATATTTAGATGCGATCATTGCTTTTTTATATGTACCCATCTTTCATTTCTATGATTCTTTAGCCCAACTAGCATGGTTTGAGCAACTCTCAGCCCTAGAACAGCAGCAAATAAAAGAATACATTACTGCCAACCAAGAAAAACTTAACTACTGGGCTACCCATGCACCAATGAATTTTCGACACAAATTTGATTTGGTGGAAGCCGAGCGGTATCGAGTATTGGGCAATCGGGCAGAAGCAATTGAATATTACGATCGCGCCATCATTGGAGCCAAAGAACAAGGCTATATTCAAGAAGAAGCACTAGCCAATGAATTAGCTGCCAAATTCTACCTCAAGTGGGGCAAAGAGCAGATTGCTCAGTCATACATGACTCAAGCCTACTATGGTTATGCTCGTTGGGGTGCAAAAACGAAAGTCGTCGATCTAGAAAAACGCTATCCCCAATTACTCACCCCCATCCTTCAGCAAAGTCCTTCTCCTCTCTCAACTAACGAAACTATCTTTGCCTTGGGGAGTCTCACCTCCACCAGTTCTGGCAATTCCAGTAGTAGCAGCATTTCTGTTGCTCTAGATTTAGCTAGTATTCTCAAAGCTTCCCAAACCCTATCTGGCGAAATCGAACTGGAAAAACTGCTTTCAGTATTGCTGCATATCGTCATTGAAAATGCCGGAGCAGATAAGTGTGTGTTCATGCTTTTGGAATCAGGGCGTTTGCTAATTCAGGCGTTAGCACAGCTTTCTTTTGGTATCGGATCTGTAGAGTATATGGGAATTACTCATATTGATTTTTACCCAAAGTTGCTGAATCCACAGCCAATTGAAGACTCTCAGGATGTGCCAGTTGGCTTAATTAATACCGTCAAACGCAGCTTAAAACCAACAGTAATTATTGATGCCACAGTGCATCCTCAATTCATCAACGATCCTTATATTCAGCAACAGCAGCCCAAAAGCATCTTGTGTAGCCCAATATTACATCAGGGGAAGTTGCTGGGCATATTGTATCTGGAAAATAACCTGACAAATGGAGCCTTTACAAGCGATCGCGTCGAACTGCTGAACTTGCTTTGCGCTCAAGCGGCAATTTCTCTGGTGAATGCCCGACTTTATCGAAATTCCCAAAACTATGCTCAACAGTTGACGCAATCTCTAGCAAAATTACAGGCTAGTGAAATCCGCTTCCAAAATTTGGCGAATAATATTCCTGGGATGGTGTACCAATTCCGTTTGGCAGCCGACGGTTCAACTTCAACACCTTACGTTAGCTCTGGCTGTTTTGACTTGTATGGATTAGAGCCAGAGTTAGTGATGGCAGGGATACACAGCCTTTACGCTATGAATCATCCTGACGATCAACCAGCTATTGCAAAAGCGATCGCGTACTCTGCCCAAACTCTGACACCATTTGAGCAAGAATGGCGCATTATCCTGCCTTCAGGAGCCGTGAAATGGATTCAATCTGTGGCTCGGCCAGAGCGACAAGCCGATGGTGCAATCTTATGGGATGGGGTGGTAATTGATATTAGCGATGTCTACGACGAGCTTCGCTTACGCAAACAGGCCGAAGCATCTCTAGCCAAAGAACGAGAGTTCTTGAATGCCATTATTCAAAATATTACAGATGGGATTGTTGTTTGTGACCCTAATGGAAATTTGATCCTATTCAATAACGCAACCCGTGAGTTTCATGGCATATCGGTAGAATCATTACCACCAGAGCAATGGGCACAACACTTCGATCTCTATCAAGCTGATGGTCAAACACCCCTATCAACAGCAGAAATTCCTTTGTTTCGCGCCTTGCAAGGGGAAATAGTTGAAAATGCAGAAATGGTAATTGCACCGAAGCATGGTTCTAAGAGAATTTTGTTAGCAAGCGGACAAGCGATCGTCGATTCTTTAGACAATAAACTTGGTGCAGTAATTGTGATGCGAGATATTAGTGAACGCAAACAAGCAGAACTTACTTTACAGCAAAAATCACTTGATTTGCAACAGGCGCTAAACGATCTACAAAATGCCCAATTACAAATAGTCCAAAGTGAAAAGATGTCTGCACTGGGTAACTTAGTTGCTGGTGTCGCTCACGAAATGAATAATCCCCTCGGTTTTATTGCTGCCAGTCTCAAACAAGCTAAACCTACTATTGCTGATATTATCGAACACTTGAAACTGTATCAAGAAACTTCACTCAGCAAGAACGATCAAATCAAAGATCATGCAGTCGAAATTGAATTAGATTATACCTTAGAAGACTTGCCCAAGATGATTGATTCAATGTCTATGGCGTGCGACAGGTTAAAAAAAATCAGCACCAGTTTAAGAACTTTCTCTCGTGCGGATCAAGATTACAAAGTGCCTTTCAATATCCACCAAGGTATTGATAGCACTATTTTAATTTTGAAACATCGTCTGAAAGGTAATGAACTATGCCCTGCTATTGAAGTTGTCACAAACTACGGTAATTTACCTCAAATTGAATGTTTTCCAGGGCAGCTCAATCAGGTGTTTATGAATATTTTGGCAAATGCGATTGATGCTTTAGATGAGTCAACTCTTGGGCGGAGTTTAGCAGAGATTCAAGAAACTCCTAACCAAATTATAATTACAACCTCAGTCGAGAATAATTTAGTGAAAATTTCCATCGCTGATAATGGTAAGGGAATGAATGAACAAGTTAAAGAAAAAATATTTGACCATTTATTTACTACAAAAATTGTTGGTAAAGGAACTGGGTTAGGGTTGGCGATCGCTCGGCAAATTGTCGAAGAAACTCACGGTGGTAATCTGAGCTGCACTTCTGCACTGGGGCAAGGGACAGAGTTTGTCATTACCTTACCAGTTAAAACTGTGACATTGGATTCATAACAATAAAAGAGTTTTGCTAGAGGTTTAATATACTCTCAAATTTCTTCACCATCAATACTAAGCTATTACGCAAATAAGATTGCACATCAACTGGTGAGGTTATCCTTTGTCCTTGGTAAACACAAATGACTAATGACTAATGACGGCCTAAACGGAAAATATTGCAATATGTATGCGCCTTAGCTTAACTACAGCCTACAAATCTTTCTGGGGAATATCTTCGTGAAACTCTATCATCAATTGCATGGTTTCCACAGCTAAATCACGTAAGTCTCGATTTAGAAATACAACACCTTGAGAACCAAACCAACGGTCAAAAATCGCAACATATTTGGGGTTATTGTTGACAAATCCTTGCATAAACTTGACGAGGGAATAGTTCACTGAATCGAGGAATTTAGAGTTATTCTCAGGAACCATACAAGCAATTCCTTCTCGTGAATAGGGACGAGGAGGTGCGATCGCAAAACTATCTTGATTTTTTGCTGTTTGTAACCATCCCTCTAAAAGAATGCTATCGGATGCAAAAGCGTCAATTTTACCCTGTTCCAAAGCCGCAAATCCTTCTGCTCTAGTCTTAAAATATACAAGTCTGGCTTGGGGTTGTATCTGCTTGATGGCTTGTTCGTTGGTAGTTCCAGCCAGCACACCCACACGCTTGTTAATGAGAGATTCAGGTGAACCTAAATTGCTATCCTTCTTAATTAAGATTTGAGTACCTGTGACACCATAGCTGATTGAAAAATCAACCTTTTTATCTCGCTCCCAAGTAAAACTACTAGCATCACAGATAATATCAACTTGTCGATTAATTATCTTGGGAATTCTTTCTGCTGGGGTAACTCCAACTAATTTAAGTTGAATTTTCTTGCCTAATTCTTTTTCTAACTGCTTCTGGATCAAAGTCAGCATATCCACAGAATAACCAACCAATTTTCCTTGGCTGTCAGAATATGCAAAGGGTAAAGCATCTCTACTTGTACCTGCCGTTAATACTCCTGTCCGTGCTACTTTTTGCATCACAGTTTCTGCCCCTGCAACACCAGGTAGGGATGCTGATAATATCAAACCGAATATTGCACTATATATCTTCGACTTAGTAAAAGCAGGTAAACACGAGAGATTTATTTTAGTACTAACAAACATATTCAAATATTTGGGCATCCACAGTATCAAAGTAAAAAAATTATCTCTGTGAATTGCCAAGTAAGCAGTTCTAGAAATGATTCTTCACATTAGAGACTTAAAGGAAACCTTTGGACTGGCAATTATACCTTGTATTAAAGGAGATTCCCTACCTACTCTTTTTTATCATCATCTCCCAACATTTTCAGTAATTTTCTCGCAGCTAGAATACCTACAACCCCTGCACCGACTATTTCCGCTGCTTGCACCACTTTTTTCCCCACATCATGAGGGTCAAGGTGGTGATGGAAAATCTCTTCATCCACCCATTCTGTTGTTGCTTTAAAGTCGTGAATTGGTGTTGGCAATAGCGTTAAATAAGTGCCTTGACGGATTAAATGCCCAGATTCGCCTGCAACTTCAAAAACATTGAAGAGGTTAGCAGCAGCATCATTTAACCCCAATTTCAAAAGGGTTCCCCGGATGTTAACCTTAACAGGTTTGAGGTCTTCTCCTAGAGCGATCGCTTTCAAATTCTGGGCAATATTTGCTCCTTGCTGATAAGCCACTTGAGCCGTAGGCGGTAGCGAATTATCCTGAACTGCTGCACAATCACCACCGACAAAGACTTCTGGGAAATCGAGTAATTGTAAGGTGGGAGTAACTAAAGGGCGATCACGACGATCTCGATGTTCTTTAGGAATTGGCAAATCTTTAATCAGTGGATGGGTAGAAGTGCCAGCAGTCCAAACTGTAGTATGTGTAGCTAATGTCTCAATTTGATTGTTACGCTTATATTGAATTGAGGTGGAACCAATAGCAGTAGCTTCTGCTTCCACAATCATCTCTATTGGCACAGCACGTTTATTCAATTCCCGTTCGGCAATTTCACGCAATGGGTTATTTATATCGCCATCAAGGATTTCTTTACCATGATTGAGTAATACTACACGAATTTCACTTGAATTTCCTCCCAAAGCGCTATACCAATGTGGTAGAAAATCAGCTAGAGTTGCTGCCATTTCTACACCACTTGCACCACCACCAACAATGACTACTGTTAATAGTTTTCGGCGTTGTTCTAAATCTTCAGTTTGGACGGCTTTTTGCAAACAGTCACGTAAATGTCGGTCAAGAGCGATCGCATCTGCTTGCGTCCAGAAAGGAAAGGCATTAACATTCGCACCTTCAACTTGATGAT
>NZ_JACJSH010000160.1:0-3294 GCF_014698055.1 Nostoc sp. FACHB-133 | reverse complement strand
TTCAGCAACATGACTTAACTTAATAGAAGTCAGACTGCTGAGATATTCTCAGCCAGAACCTTGAAAACTGCATAGAAACGCGAAAATAGCAGGCAGACACAGACATTCTTAGTGCTGAGTGCCTCGACTTAGAGTACTGATTAAAATCAGTGCTAAGTCATCAGGTAAGCAGAACTAACTATTTGTTTTTGTGAATGCGAATTGTGAAACACCAAATGAATTGAGTGGTCAAGCTAATAAGGGCTAACGGTGGATACCTAGGCACACAGAGGCGACGAAGGACGTGGTTACCGACGATATGCTCCGGGGAGTTGGAAGCAAACATTGAGCCGGAGATTTCCGAATGGGGCAACCCTATATACTACCTGCTGAATATATAGGCAGGAGAGAGCCAACCCAGCGAATTGAAACATCTTAGTAGCTGGAGGAAGAGAAATCAAAACAGAGATTCCCTAAGTAGTGGTGAGCGAAAGGGGAAGAGCCTAAACCAATTGGTTTACCGATTGGGGTAGTGGGACAGCAATATCGAATCTAGCGGTTAAACGAAGCAGCTAAATACTGCACCAAAGAAGGTGAAAGTCCTGTAGTTGAAAACTCAAGGATAGTAGCTGAATCCCGAGTAGCATGGGGCACGAGGAATCCCATGTGAATCAGCGAGGACCACCTCGTAAGGCTAAATACTACTGTGTGACCGATAGTGAACCAGTACCGCGAGGGAAAGGTGAAAAGAACCCCGGAAGGGGAGTGAAATAGAACATGAAACCGTTAGCTTACAAGCAGTGGGAGGACTATTTAAAAGTCTGACCGCGTGCCTGTTGAAGAATGAGCCGGCGACTTATAGGCACTGGTAGGTTAAAGCGAGAATGCTGGAGCCAAAGGGAAACCGAGTCTGAATAGGGCGATAATCAGTGTTTATAGACCCGAACCCTGGTGATCTAACCATGGCCAGGATGAAGCTTGGGTAACACCAAGTGGAGGTCCGCACCGACTGATGTTGAAAAATCAGCGGATGAGTTGTGGTTAGGGGTGAAATGCCAATCGAACCAGGAGCTAGCTGGTTCTCCCCGAAATGTGTTTAGGCGCAGCGGTAATGATTATATCTGGGGGGTAAAGCACTGTTTCGGTGCGGGCTGGGAGACCGGTACCAAATCGAGACAAACTCTGAATACCCAGAGCACACATTGCCAGTGAGACAGTGGGGGATAAGCTTCATTGTCAAGAGGGAAACAGCCCAGACCACCAGCTAAGGTCCCCAAATCATCGCTAAGTGATAAAGGAGGTGAGAGTGCACAGACAACTAGGAGGTTTGCCTAGAAGCAGCCACCCTTGAAAGAGTGCGTAATAGCTCACTAGTCAAGCGCTCTCGCGCCGAAAATGAACGGGGCTAAGCGATGTACCGAAGCTGTGGGATTAATCAATTGATTAATCGGTAGGGGAGCGTTCCGTCGTAGGTAGAAGCAGTAGCGGCAAGCAGCTGTGGACGAAACGGAAGTGAGAATGTCGGCTTGAGTAGCGCAAACATTGGTGAGAATCCAATGCCCCGAAACCCTAAGGTTTCCTCCGCCAGGTTCGTCCCCGGAGGGTTAGTCAGGGCCTAAGGCGAGGCCGAACGGCGTAGTCGATGGACAACGGGTTAAAATTCCCGTACTGATTGTAGGTTGTGCAGAGGGACGGAGAAGATAATTGTCAGCCGGATGTTGGTTACCGGTTCAAGCGTCAAGATGTTGAGAGACGGCGAAAACGTTTCGAGTTGAGGCGTGAGTACGACCCACTACGGTGGGGAAGTGGCATAGTCTAGCTTCCAAGAAAAGCTCTAAACACGTTAACTTACAGTTACCTGTACCCGAAACCGACACAGGTAGGGAGGTTGAGAATACCAAGGGGCGCGAGATAACTCTCTCTAAGGAACTCGGCAAAATGGCCCCGTAACTTCGGAAGAAGGGGTGCCCACCTAAGACGTGGGTCGCAGTGAAGAGATCCAGGCGACTGTTTACCAAAAACACAGGTCTCCGCAAAGTCATTAAGACGCAGTATGGGGGCTGACGCCTGCCCAGTGCCGGAAGGTTAAGGAAGTTGGTCAGGGGGAAACCTTGAAGCTAGCGACCGAAGCCCCGGTGAACGGCGGCCGTAACTATAACGGTCCTAAGGTAGCGAAATTCCTTGTCGGGTAAGTTCCGACCCGCACGAAAGGCGTAACGATCTGGATGGTGTCTCAGAGAGAGACTCGGCGAAATAGGAATGTCTGTGAAGATACGGACTGCCTGCACCTGGACAGAAAGACCCTATGAAGCTTTACTGTAGCCTGGAATTGTGTTCGGGCTTGGCTTGCGCAGGATAGGTGGGAGGCGATGAAGTATTCCTTGTGGGGAGTATGGAGCCAACGGTGAGATACCACTCTGGCGAAGCTAGAATTCTAACCCATGACCGTTATCCGGTCAGGGAACAGTTTCAGGTGGGCAGTTTGACTGGGGCGGTCGCCTCCTAAAAGGTAACGGAGGCGCGCAAAGGTTCCCTCAGCACGCTTGGAAACCGTGCGGCGAGTGTAAAGGCATAAAGGGAGCTTGACTGCAAGACTGACAAGTCGAGCAGGTACGAAAGTAGGCCTTAGTGATCCGACGGCGCAGAGTGGAATGGCCGTCGCTCAACGGATAAAAGTTACTCTAGGGATAACAGGCTGATCTCCCCCAAGAGTCCACATCGACGGGGAGGTTTGGCACCTCGATGTCGGCTCATCGCAACCTGGGGCGGAAGTACGTCCCAAGGGTTGGGCTGTTCGCCCATTAAAGCGGTACGTGAGCTGGGTTCAGAACGTCGTGAGACAGTTCGGTCCATATCCGGTGCAGGCGTAAGAGCATTGAGAGGAGTCCTCCTTAGTACGAGAGGACCGGGAGGAACGCACCGCTGGTGTACCAGTTATCGTGCCAACGGTAAACGCTGGGTAGCCAAGTGCGGAGCGGATAACCGCTGAAAGCATCTAAGTGGGAAGCCCACCTCAAGATGAGTGCTCTCACCACGTAAGTGGGTAAGGTCACGGGAAGAACACCCGTTCTTAGGCGGTAGGTGGAAGTGCAGTAATGTATGTAGCCGAGCCGTGCTAACAGACCGAGGGCTTGACCTCACATCATTTGGTTTCGCGTTTCTGTGCAGTCTTCAGGGTCTTCTGACCCTACAGTCTTTTCTGGTGTCTATTGCGCGGTGGAACCACACTGATCCCTTCCCGAACTCAGAGGTGAAACGCTGTTGCGGCAACGATAGTTTAGGGGTCGCCCTACGCAAAAATAGCTCGGTGCCAGG